>NZ_QURH01000046.1 GCF_003428695.1 Actinomadura logoneensis | reverse complement strand
CGTGACCGCCCAGCACCCGCCCAAGGCCCCGGCCGCACCTCCGGCCGCCCCGCACGCGGGCGGCGCGGGCGGCACAGGCGGCGCCGTTCCCTCGGCCACCGCCTCCAGCGCGACGGCCGACTCGTCCGTGACGGTCACGGGCACGCCCAGCGCCACGGCCGGTTCACCCGCCCGGATGGCCGACCCCGCCTCCGGAGCGACCGGTTCGGACGCGGCGGCGAAAGGCGCCGCCGACGCCCCGGCCGCTCCCGCCGCACCGCAGCCGCAACAGGCCGGGGCCGGAAGCTAGAAACCGCCCGGCACACGCGAACGGCCCCGCCCGACAAGGGCGGGGCCGTTCGTCGAATACGTCGGCCGAGGGCCGCGAAGGCCGGTGGGTGGCCTCCGGGTCAGATCAGTGTCCCTGCGGGGCGGGTCAGTGTCCCTGCGGGGCGACGACCACCTGGACGCGCTGGAAGTCCTTCAGCTCGGTGTAGCCGGCCGTCGCCATCGAGCGGCGGAGGGCGCCGATGAGGTTCATCGAGCCGTCCGCCACGTGGGACGGCCCGTAGAGGATCTGCTCCAGCGTGCCGATCGTGCCCAGGTCGAGGCGGGTGCCGCGCGGGACGTCACCGTGGTGCGCCTCGGAGCCCCAGTGGTAGCCGCGGCCGGGCGACTCGGTCGAGCGGGCGAACGGGGAGCCGACCATCACCGCGTCCGAGCCGCAGGCGAACGCCTTGGCGATCTCGCCCGAGTTGGTCATGCCGCCGTCGGCGATGACGTGGACGTACCGGCCGCCCGACTCGTCCATGTAGTCGCGGCGCGCCGCGGCGACGTCGGCGACCGCGGTCGCCATCGGCACGGCCACGCCCAGCACCGTGCGGGTGGTGTGGCCGGAGCCGCCGCCGAAGCCGACGAGCACGCCCGCCGCGCCCGTCCGCATCAGGTGCAGCGCCGCGGTGTAGGTCGAGCAGCCGCCGACGATGACCGGGACGTCCAGGTCGTAGATGAACTGCTTGAGGTTCAGCGGCTCGGCGCGGCCGGACACGTGCTCGGCCGAGACCGTGGTGCCGCGGATGACGAACAGGTCCACGCCGGCGTCGATGACGGCCTTGTGGAACTGGGCCGTGCGCTGCGGGGACAGCCGCGCCGCGACCGTCACGCCCGCCTCCCGGACCTCGGCGATCCGGCGGCCGATCAGCTCCTCCTTGATCGGCGCGGAGTAGATCTCCTGGAGCCGCTGGGTCGCGCGGACGTCGTCCAGCGAGGCGATCTCGGCCAGCAGCGGCTCGGGGTTCTCGTACCGGGTCCACAGGCCCTCGAGGTCGAGCACGGCCAGGCCGCCGAGGCGGCCCACCGCGATCGCCGTCGCGGGCGAGACGACGCTGTCCATCGGCGCGACGACCAGCGGCATCTCGAACCGGTAGGCGTCGATCTGCCAGGCGACGCTGACCTCCTCGGGGTCGCGCGTCCGCCGGGACGGCACGATCCCGATCTCGTCGAACGCGTAGGCCCGGCGGCCGCTCTTCCCCCGGCCGATCTCCACCTCAGCAGCCACAGCGGTTCCTTTTCCCCAGTCGTCGTGGTGTCGCTACGCGGCGTCCCCCGCGCTCCCCCGCGGACGCGGGCGGCGACGGACGCCATGATCTACGGCATTCCCCGCCGAACCGGAGAACACGCCCGTGAGACTACCGCCGGTCAGCGGCCCTGGTAGTTCGGGGCCTCGACCGTCATCTGGATGTCGTGCGGGTGGCTCTCCCGCAGGCCCGCGCTGGAGATGCGCATCAGCTGGCCGCTCTCCTGCAGCTCGGGGATGGTCCGGGCGCCCGCGTACCACATCGACTGGTGCAGCCCGCCGACCAGCTGGTGCGCGACGCTCGCGAGCGGGCCGCGGTAGGGCACCTGGCCCTCGACGCCCTCGGGGATCAGCTTCTCCTCCTGCGACACGTCCGCCTGGGCGTAGCGGTCCTTGGAGAAGGAGCCGCCGCGCTCGCGGTTGCGCATCGCGCCGAGCGAGCCCATGCCGCGGTACGACTTGTACTGCTTGCCGTGGACGAAGATCAGCTCGCCGGGCGACTCCTCGATGCCCGCGAGCAGGCTGCCGAGCATGACGGTGTCGGCGCCCGCGACGATCGCCTTGGCGATGTCGCCGGAGTACTGGATGCCGCCGTCGCCGATGACCGGGACGCCGGCCTCCTTGGCCGCCCGGGCGGCCTCGAAGATGGCGGTGAGCTGCGGGACGCCGACCCCGGCGACGACGCGGGTGGTGCAGATCGAGCCCGGCCCGACGCCCACCTTCACCGCGTCCGCGCCGGCCTCGACCAGCGCCTTCGCGCCGGCGTAGGTGGCGATGTTGCCGCCGACGAGCTGGACGCCGGGGGCGTTGGCCTTGATCGCGGCGATGGTGTCGGCGACGCCTTTGGAGTGGCCGTGGGCGGTGTCCACGATCACCACGTCGGTGCCCGCCTCGATCAGCGCCTTCGCGCGCCGGACCGCGTCCTCGCCGACGCCGACCGCGGCGGCGACCAGCAGGCGGCCCTCGGCGTCCTTGCTGGACGCGGGGTACTGCTCGCTCTTGGTGAAGTCCTTGACGGTGATGAGGCCGCGCAGCCGGTCCTGGTCGTCCACCAGCGGCAGCTTCTCGATCTTGTTGGTGGCGAGCAGCCGGAACGCCTCGTCTCTCGACACGTCCACCGGCGCGGTGATCAGCGGCATCGCCGTCATCACCTCGCGGACGGGGCGAGACAGGTCGGTCTCGAAGCGCATGTCCCGGTTCGTCACGATTCCGACCAGGACGCCTCGTACGTCCGTGACCGGCACCCCGGAGATCCGGTAGCGCGCGCACATCTGCTCGACGTCGGCGAGGGTGGCGTCCGGCAGGCAGGTCACCGGGTTGGTGATCATCCCGGCCTCGGACCGCTTGACCTTGTCCGCCTCGGACGCCTGGTCCTCGATCGACATGTTGCGGTGCAGCACGCCGATGCCGCCCTGGCGGGCCATCGCGATCGCGGTGCGGGCCTCGGTCACGGTGTCCATCGCAGCCGACAGCAGCGGGATGCGCAGCGAGATCTCGCGGGTCAGCCGGGTCGTGGTGTCGGCCTCCCCGGGCATCATGTCCGAATACCCCGGCAGCAGCAGCACGTCGTCGAAGGTCAGCCCCGTCGGGAGGAACTTGGCGGGCTCTGCGGGGTTCATCACGGCTCCTTGCGCGGTATCCGACCAGGTCAAGCGGTGTCACACGAGGTTTCGGCGGTGTGCCTCCCATGGTAGGGCGTCCCGCCCCGCCGCCCGGCCCGTTCACGGCACGCCGAGGGTGGTTTTCACGACACGTCCGCCGCTCCCCGATTACGGTGTGCAACGACCCCGCGCGCCCCCGCATTCCCTTTCCGGACGGCCCTTCCCGCGCGCCGCGCCGCTGGCGCCCGGTGGGCGTTCGCGCTCAGAGGAGACCGGGGGGTGCACCTCGGCGGGGATGGCGCAGTAGCGTGGAGTCGTGCACGACGATGCCCCGCTCGACCCGTTCGCCGGCGACCCGGAGGATCCGGCCGCCTCGCTCGGCGACCCCGGGGAGGACGTCGCTCCGCTCAGCGTGGCGGAGCGCGAGGACGTGCTCGCCGACCTCGCCGACCTCGAGGTCTTCCGCGCCCTGCTCGAACCGCTCGGCGTCCGCGGCCTCACCGTGGACTGCGGCGACTGCGGCAAGATCCACTACATCGACTGGGACCTGCTGCACGGCAACCTGCGCCACCTGCTGGACGAGGGGCTGCCCCGGGTCCACGAACCCGCCCTCGCGCCCGACCCCGTCGACTACGTGAGCTGGGAGTACGCCCGCGGCTACGTGGACGGCGTGATCGACAGCGAGGAGGGCAACTCCTAGCCTCCGCCCGCCGCCGACGGCCTCAGCCGAAGGAGGCGCCGGCTCCGGACCGGCCGGGACCGGCGGTTCTCAGTGGTGGGGGTGGCGGTTCCGGCGCTGCTCGGCGCGCCTGCGGAGTTCGGCCAGCCGGCGGCGCGTCTCGGCGACCGGATCGGTGTGCGTCTGCGGACGCTGCGGCGGACGCCCCTTCAGCAGGTCGTTCAGCCGCTTCCTGAGCCGTTCCTCCTCGCTCACGGGCCCGTTCTTCTTCGCCGTTCCCCTGCCCGGCCCGCCGTTCTGCGTCTTCTGGTCGCGCCCGCGTCCCGGCGCGGACACCGGAGGACGCGCGGCGGGCGACTGCGGGCGCGCGGACGACGCGCCACCGCCGCCCGTCCCGGGCAGGCCGGACGGACGCGGCTTCCCGGCGATCCGCATCGCGGACGTGTCGGCCGACGACCCGACGAGCCCACCGCCCGCGGCGGCCACGCCGGTGGTGGCCAGCACCGCGCCGACCACGCCGAGGGCCACGATGGTCCGCGGTCCGCGCCGCGACGGCTTGCTCTCCGGCTGCTCTGGGACGTCCCCGTCGCCGTCCGGACGGGACGTGCCGTCCGCGTGGGCGGCGTCGGCCGCGTCCGGGGACGCCGGAACGCTGTGATCCGGGTCGTCCCGGAGGCCGCTGTCTCCGGACGCCGCACCGTCGGCGACCACCGCGTCGGCCCGGTGGCGGACCACGGCGTCGGCGGCCCGGTGCAGGCGCGGACGGGCCCCGGAGACCTCCGGCAGCCCGTCGTCCACATCGGAGACCAGGGCGCTGAGCAGGCCGAACGCCGGGTCGGCGGCGGGGCGCGCGCCGAGCGGGCGGCGGGGCACGTCCGGAACGAGGGGCAGCGGGGGGCCGGGGAGGGCGCGCGCCGAGAGAGCCTCGATCAGCGCGTCGGTGCGGTACAGAGCGGAAAGGTCGGCCGAGCTGGGAGCATCGTCCTGGGAGGGGGACTCGGTCGGATCCGGGGCGCCGCGGCTCCGTTCCGTCAAGCGATCGACTCCTCTCGTGCCATCGCCCTCAGCCGGGCGAGGGCGCGGTGCTGGGCGACCCGGACGGCCCCCGCGGACATGCCGAGCACATTACCGGTCTCCTCCGCCGACAGTCCGGCGACGACGCGCAGCAGCACCAGCTCCCGCTGGTGGTCGGGCAGCCGGGTGAGCAGGTCCCGGGCGCGCTGCGCCTCGATGTACCGGACGACCGTCTCCTCCGGGCCGGGCCCCTCGTCCGGACCGTCCGGCAGGTCCTCGGTCGGCACGGCGGCGCGCACCGCGCTGCGCAGCGCGTCGGCGATCTTGTGCGCGGCGATGCCGAACACGAACGAGGCGAACGGACGGCCCATGTCGCGGTAGCGCGGCAGCGCCGACAGCACCGCGATGCAGACCTCCTGCGCCACGTCGTCGGCGATGTGATACTGCCCCGACACCCGGCCGAGCCGGGCCCGGCAGTACCGCACGACCATCGGCCGCACCTCGGCGATCAGCACCTCGATCGCGGCGGGGTCCCCCTGGACGGCGAGGCTGGTCAGCTCCCGCATGTCCCCGTCCGGTGGACCGGCCGGGCGCGGCACCCGCACCGGGACGGCCCGCAGCGCCCGCCCCTCGTGCCCGCCGTCGGCGGGTTCGGGCGGCGCCGGACCCTCCGAGGGTTCGGTAGCGCGCGCGGTCGTCGTCCCGGCGAAGCATCCCTCGGTCACGTAGAGCATGATGCCCAGCGGGCCCGGACCTGTCTCCACTGTCCACGGCAACGGAATGGTCACAGTGCACGGACGACCCGCCCGAATACCACGAAACGCGGTCACTCGACCCCGGCCGGTAGCCCTTCCGCGTGCATGGGAAAACGCACGTGAAAGCGCACAGGAAAAGGCACGAGCACCCGCACGCCCCCTCTTTCGGACACCGGCCGACCCCACCCCGAGAACGCGAAAGGTCCCCGTTCGGGAACGGGGACCGGTACGCGCACGCGAGTGCGTTACCAACCGGGCGGGGGCGACGCCGAAGGCGAGCCCCCACCCGGCTGATCGCGAAGCGATGCCGCACTCGCACGAGCTGTCGGTCCGCTGGGCGAGCCGGCGGGCGAGCCCAGCGGAGCCGAAGGCTCAATCAACTCAGTGGCCGTGGCCGTGTCCGTGGCCGTGACCGGCGGCGGCGGGCTCCTCCTCCTCGGGCTTCTCGACGACGAGAGCCTCGGTGGTGAGCAGCATGCCGGCGATGGACGCGGCGTTGGTGACGGCGGAGCGGGTGACCTTGACCGGGTCGATGACGCCCTCGGCGATCAGGTCGCCGTAGACGCCGGTGGCGGCGTTGTAGCCGTGCCCGGCCTCCAGCTCCTGGACCTTGGAGACCACGACGTAGCCCTCCTGGCCCGCGTTCTCCGAGATCCAGCGCAGCGGCTCGACCAGGGAGCGGCGGACGGCCTCGGCGCCGGTGGCCTCGTCGCCGGTCAGGCCGAGGGCCTCGAAGCCCTCCTTGGCGACGTGCACCAGGGCGGAGCCGCCGCCGGAGACGATGCCCTCCTCGATGGCCGCGCGGGTCGCCGAGATGGCGTCCTCCAGGCGGTGCTTCTTCTCCTTGAGCTCGACCTCGGTCGCGGCGCCGACGCGCAGCACGCACACGCCGCCGGACAGCTTGGCCAGGCGCTCCTGGAGCTTCTCGCGGTCCCAGTCGGAGTCGGAGTTCTCGATCTCGACCTTGATCTGGTTGACCCGGTCGGCGATCTCCTGGGCGCTGCCCTCGCCGTCCACGATGGTGGTGGAGTCCTTGTCCACCGTGATGCGGCGGGCGCGGCCCAGGTCCTCGATGCCGATGCCGTCGAGCTTCAGGCCGAGCGCCTCGGACACGACCTGGCCGCCGGTGAGGACGGCCATGTCGCCGAGCATCGCCTTGCGGCGGTCGCCGAAGCCGGGGGCCTTGACCGCGACGGACAGGAAGGTGCCGCGGATCTTGTTGGCGACGAGCAGCGCCAGGGCCTCGCCCTCGACGTCCTCGGCCACGACCAGCAGCGGCTTCTTGGTCTGCGCGACCTTCTCCGCCAGCGGCAGGAACTCCTGCACGTTGGAGATCTTGCCGTCCACGATCAGCACGTAGGCGTCCTCCAGGACGGCCTCCATGCGCTCGGGGTCGGTGACCATGTGCGGGGACAGGTAGCCCTTGTCGAACTGGAGGCCCTCGGTGAACTCCAGCTCGAGGCCCATGGTGTGGGCCTCCTCGACGGTGATGACGCCGTCCTTGCCGACCTTCTCGAACGCCTCGGCGATCAGCTCGCCGATCCGGGCGTCCTGGGCGGAGATGGTCGCGACGTGCGCGATCTCGCCCTTCTCCTCCACCTCGCGGGCGGTCTTGAGGAGCTGGTCGGACACGTACTGGGCGGCGGCGTCCATGCCGCGCTTCAGCGACAGCGGGGACGCGCCGGCCGCGACGTTGCGCAGGCCCTCGCGGACGAGCGCCTGGGCGAGGACGGTCGCGGTGGTGGTGCCGTCACCGGCGATGTCGTTGGTCTTGGTCGCCACTTCCTTGGCGAGCTGGGCCCCGAGGTTCTCGTACGGGTCCTCGAGCTCCACCTCGCGGGCGATGGTGACGCCGTCGTTGGTGATGGTCGGCGCGCCGAACTTCTTGTCGATGACGACGTTGCGGCCGCGCGGGCCGATCGTCACCTTGACGGCGTCCGCGAGAGCGTTGACGCCGCGCTCAAGAGCCCGGCGAGCGTCCTCGTCGAATTCCAGGATCTTCGCCATGCGGTTGATCTCCTCTATCACGCGCGCCGCCCCGGCCGCCCGCCAACGGCGGCCGGACGGGGCGGGTGCATCACGTCTCGGTGATTACTTCTCGATGATCGCGAGGACGTCGCGAGCCGAGAGCACGAGGTACTCCTCGTTGTTGTACTTGACCTCGGTGCCGCCGTACTTGCTGTACAGCACGACGTCGCCGACCTTCACGTCCAGCTCGACGCGCTGGCCCTTGTCGTCGACGCGCCCGGGGCCGACCGCGAGGACGGTGCCCTCCTGCGGCTTCTCCTTGGCGGTGTCCGGAATGACCAGACCCGACGCGGTGGTGGTCTCGGCCTCAAGCGGCTGGACGACGATGCGGTCCTCAAGCGGCTTGAGAGCAACCTTGGTGGCGGTCGTCACGATCAGACCTCCCCTTCGATTGGTCCTCGGCCGGCCTCACGGGCCGACCAGCACAGATGACAAGAGAGGCGACCCTGGACCGGCCTGTCGTCGCGGGTGCCAGACCGACCTTGTCCCCTGGACCGGCCTGTCGTCGCGGGTGCCAGACCGACCTTGTCGCTGTTTGGCACTCTCACACTGAGAGTGCCAGTCATGGAGACTATGCCCGACCCGTTAAGCCGTCAACACGAACCACGCCGAGCGGGTCGGTTCGGGACGGCCGAACGCCCCTTTCGTCCCGAAAGGACGCCCGATCCACCCCGGTCACGCCCCGGATCCTGCCTGGTCGCGCGCCCGTTTCGGGCCCGCTCCCGCACCCGGTTCGCGTCGGTCACTGCCGGCGTCCGGGTCGGTCACGGCCGGCGTCCGGGTCGGTCACGGCCGGCGTCCGGGTCGGTCACGGCCGGCGTCCGGGTCGGTCACGGCCGGCGTCCGGGTCGGTCACGGCCGGCGTCCGGGTCGGTCACGGCCGGCGTCCGGGTCGGTCATGGACAGCGTCGAGACCGGGCGCGGGACCCGGCACGTCCGCACCGGCGCTACCGTCCAGGCTATGGACACCGAGGCGTTCCGCGGCCTGCTGACACCGCTCGGCCGGGACCTGCTCGCCGAGGCGGACGGCGCGGACCTCACCGAGGCGGGCCTGCTCGCGACGGCGACGCGGCTGCGCGGCCGGTTCCCGGCCGACCTGGTCAACGCCGCGCTGACCCAGCTCCGCCTGCGGGACCGCGCGCGGGCCAAGTTCGGGGACGACGCGTCCCGGATGTTCTTCACCCCGGCCGGGCTGGAGCAGTCGACGCGCGCGGGAGTGGCGTCCTACCGGGCCCGGCGCTTCGCGGATTCACCAGAGATTCACCGCACGTTGGAAGTCGGCTGCGGGATCGGGGCCGACCTCCTCGCGCGCGCCCTGGCCGGGGTGCCGGGCGACGGCGTCGAGCTGGACCCGCTGACGGCCGAGGTCGCGGCGGCCAACCTCGCGGCCTTCGGGGTCGAGGGGACGGCCTCGGTCCGGACGGGCGACGGGACGGCGGCCGATCCGTCCGGGTACGGCGCGGTGTTCGCGGACCCGGGCCGCCGCACCGCTCGCGGCCGGGTGTTCGACCCGCGCGCGTACGAGCCGCCGCTGGACGTCGTCCTGGAGATGGCGCGGAGCGTCCCGGCGGCCTGCGTGAAGGTCGCGCCCGGCATCCCGCACGAGGCCGTCCCGGACGGCGCGGAGGCCGAGTGGATCTCGGTCGGCGGGGACGTGAAGGAGGCCGCGCTCTGGCTCGGCGGCCTCGCCGGAGCCGTCCGCCGCCGCGCCACCCTCATCCCGTCCGCCCAGGGCTCCTCCTTCGCACATCCGCAGGTGGAGGCGGGCCGGAAGGCGGCTTCCGGGCCTTCGCCGGCCGGTCGCCCGGCATCACCGGGCTCTTCGCACGGGGCCGGGGGCGTGGTGACGCTGACGCCGGACGACGGGCTCGGCGAACCGGAGGTCCGGGGCTGGGGACGGTACCTGTACGAGCCGGACGGAGCCGTCATCCGGGCGCATCTGGTCGCCGAGGTCGCGGCGCGGGTCGGCGGCGGGCTGGTCGATCCGCGGATCGCCTACATCACGTCCGACGGCCTGGTGGCGACCCCGTTCGCGGCGGCCTACGAGATCGAGGACGTGCTGCCGTTCTCGGTCAAGCGGCTCCGGGCGGAGCTGCGGCGGCGCGGCGCCGGCGCCCTGACGATCAAGAAGCGCGGGTTCGCGGCGGACGTCGAGCGGTTGCGCCGGGACCTGGGCTTCGGCGGCGGCAGGCGCCCGGCCAGGGGAAAGAACATGGGCAAAGCGGGCAACGGCCCGGTTCCGGGGGCGTCCCCCGACCCGGGCGAGGTCACGGTCGTGCTGACGCGGGTCGGGGACGACCCGGTGGCCGTGCTGGCGCGCGCCGAACGCCCGAAACCAGCCCAATGATCTTCACGCCGGTTCCGGCGGCCAAGCACGACCGCGTGGCGCGCCACGATCGCGCAAATCCTGAGCACTTTCCGGCATCCCGTCCGCCAATGAATGCAGCGCACCCGGCAAGGTGATTTGACGCACCGCTTAATCGGCGCGTCGCGAACGCTTCCCGAAGCAGTTCTGAATGCCATCCTGGAATGGTCGGCCACGCACGTGACGGTATCTCGCCGCACGGGTGCGCGGTCCGCCGCCCGAACCCTCCTCGCCCCTGCCTGCGCGTTGAAGTTTCGGTGCGTCGCGCGGACTTGTTCCGTGCCCGGCGGCCCCGTGCCCGGACGGAGTGTCCGCCCGTGCCGGGGTAGCCACCGCCGCGAACGCGGACCGTCGCCCGAAACAGGGAGAAAACCCCTCCCAGGGTGATCGGTGACCTATCTCGCCAGTGGGGCGACAAAGCCCATTCCACAGAACTCGTAATTTTTCTTGCTAGTGCATAACGCCGCCCCCGGCACGCACTACAGTGAGCGTTCGGAAATCACTGCCGCACGCTAATTCGCCGCGTCGGCACACGAAGGAGCATCGGGTGGAAACGAATCACAACTTCCTGCAGACGGGGGGTCAACCGGTCTCGGATCGGATGCGGGAGTTGCTCGCCCGTGCGGCGCAGGACCATGTCTACGAACAGCGCTCCCAGGGTCAGGTCCTGGACGAGATCCGGCAGCGCCTGGAAGGGATGGAGTGGCTGCTCCGCGAGGTGCGCGAGCGCGAGCTCAGCGGCCTCACCGGGCAGTTGGACAGCGTCCGCGGGCAGGTCGACGACCTGTCCAGCAAGCCCCCGGAGTGGGCCGAGGGGCTCGCGGAGCACATCGAGGCGGTCGGCGAACGGGTCAAGCCGGTCGCCGAACTGCCGGCGCTGTGGGCCGACGTCGGCGTCGTCGCCGAGAACGTCGACGAGGGCCTCACCCGGATGCAGGCCATGCTCGACTCCGCCCAGGGCATCGCCGACGCCAGCCGCCAGGCGGCCCAGCGCATGGAGGAGATGGCCAAGCGGCTCGACAAGCTGCAGGGCAGCATGGAGGCCGCGTCCGTCCGCTTCAACCGGCTGGACAAGTCCCTGGCCGAGCTGGGGCACCGGGCGGAGCGGCTGGACCACTCCATCACCGGCGTGACCAGCCGGGTCGACCAGTCGCTCGGCGAGATGGCCGACCGGGTGGAGCAGGGCCTGGAGGCGGTCAACGGCCGCGTCGAGGGCGTCGGCGGCCGGCTGGACGGCCTGGACGGCCGGCTGGAGGGGCTCGACGGCCGCCTCGAGGGGCTGTCGGGCAAGCTGGAGAAGCTGGACGGCCGCCTGGAGGGCGTCGACGACCGGGTCGAGGGCGTCAACGAGCGGATCGGCCGGCTCCCCGGCACGCTGGAGATCGGCGAGCTGCACCGCAAGGTCGCCGAGCTGGTGCAGCGTCCGCCGGCCGACCACGGCGACCGGTTCGACGCGCTGGAGAAGCACCTCGCCGACGCGGTGGACCCGCTGATCGAGGAGCTGCGCGCCCGGCCCGACCGGGACGAGGTCAAGGCCACCATGTCGCAGATCGCCGAGACGGCCTACAGCGACGTGGCCAAGCGGATGGACGAGTTCTCCCGGCGCTTCGAGGACGTGCACGAGGACGTCCGCAAGCGGATCGAGGGCATCCACGAGGAGGTCACCCGCAAGGTCGACACCGCGCTGGAGGAGTTCACCACCCAGGTCGACATCGTGTCCCGCCGGGTCGAGTCGGTGCACTCCGACGTCACCAAGCAGGTGGAGTCGGTGCACAACGAGGTCTCCCGGCAGGTCAGCGGGGTGCATGACGACGTGTCCAAGCGGATCGACGACATCCACGAGGACGTCACCAAGCAGGTCGACTCGATCCACGAGGACGTGTCCCGCCGGGTCGGCGGCGTCCAGGAGGAGTTCTCCCGGCAGGTCGAGGGTGTCCAGGACGAGGTCACGCGCCGCGCCAAGGCCGTGCAGGACGCGCTGGGCCGCCGTTTCGAGACCGTCCAGGACGAGGTCGGCCGCAAGGTCGACGACGTGCACGGCGACGTCACCAAGCAGGTCACGGCGGTGCACGAGGACGTGCTCAAGCGCCTGTCCACGCTGGAGGAGACCATGCTCGCCCTGGCCGAGGCGCTGCTGCGCCCCCGCCGCGACGGGGGCAAGGACTGAGGACGGTGGGCGGAGGCGGGGCGTCCCGCCCGCGCGGCCGGCCGGCCGACGCGGGGGCGCCCCGCCTCCGCGACGTGCGCGTTCTCACGTTCCGCCTTCGGCAAACCACACTCGACACATGCCGGAATCCGTTTTCATGGATCTCGTGACCCGCTCCCCGGCCCTCGCCCCGGCCCTCGCCCTGCCCGTCGGCGCACCGCCGAGCCCGGCCACCGTCCGCTGGGTGCGCGAGTGCTTCGGCCGGGGCGCCGAGATCCGGGCGATCCGCCCGCTGCCGGGCGGCACGGCGCACGCCAACCACGCGCTGGTCGTGGAGAGCGGCTCGGGCAGCGAGCACCGGCTGGTGCTGCGCCGCTGGCTGCCCCGCGACCCGCTGGCCCCGGGCGGGATTCCGGGCGTCTCCGGAGCGGTCGGGACATCCGGGAGCAGCGCGGCGACGGTCTTCGCCGACGGGGAGTTCTCCCCCGAGCGGGAGATCGCGGCGCTGACGCTGCTCGCCGCCTGCGAGATCCCCACCCCGGCGCTGGTCGCCGCCGACCCGGCGGGCGCCCACTGCGACGCGCCCGCGCTGCTGCTCACCCGGCTGCCCGGGCACCCGCCCCGGCCCGTCCCGGACGACCTGCCCGAGGTGCTGATCCAGCTCGCCGCGGCGCTGCTGCCGGTGCACGCGCTGCGCGGCGCGGCGTCGATGCCGCCGTACATCCCGCGCAACCGGCTGGACCTGCGGCAGCCGCCGAAGCACGCGACGCGTCCGGAGCTGTGGGAGCGGGCGTGCGAGATCGCGTCCGGGCCCGCGCCGGACGCGCCGTCCCGGTTCGTCCACCGCGACTACCACCCGGACAACACGCTGTGGTCGCGCGGGCGGCTCACCGGCGTCGTGGACTGGTCGGACGCGTCGTCCGGCCCGGTCGGCGTGGACGTCGGCCAGATGCGGCTGCGGCTCGCGCTGCGCTACGGCGTGCGCGTCGCCGACCGCTTCCGGGAGTGCTTCGACCAGGTCGCGGGCGGCCACGACCAGGACCCGTACTGGGACCTGCGCTGCCTGCTCGACCTGCTCCCCGAGGAGCCCGGCCGCGTGCTGTCCGAGCGGGACGCGGCCCGCGCCGAGGAGTACCTCCAGACCCTGCTCTGACAGCCCCTGTGCCGAGGGCCTGCCGGGCCGGGCCCGGCCGGGTGGCTACAGCGTCACGGTCTCGATCGGGAGGCTGGAGTCGGCGGGCAGCTCCAGGTCGGACGGGGCGAGCCCGTTCGCGACCAGCTCGGAGCCGAGCGCGGCGACCATCGCGCCGTTGTCGGTGCACAGCTTCGGCCGCGGCACCCGCAGCCGGACGCCGGCCCGGTCGCAGCGCTCCTGCGCGAGCGCGCGCAGCCGCGAGTTCGCCGCGACGCCGCCGCCGATGAGCAGGTCCTTGACGCCGTTGTCCTTGCAGACCTTGAGGGCCTTGTGGGTGAGGACGTCCACCACGGCCTCCTGGAAGGACGCGGCGACGTCGGCGACCGGCACCGGCTCGCCCGCGCGCTCCTTGGCCTCGACCCAGCGCGCGACGGCCGTCTTCAGGCCCGAGAACGAGAAGTCGTAGGTGCCGTCGGCGTACTTGCCGCGCGGGAACGCGATCGCCGCCGGGTCGCCCTCGCGGGCCATCCGGTCGATCACGGGGCCGCCGGGGAAGCCGAGGTCCAGCACCCGGGCGACCTTGTCGAACGCCTCGCCCGCAGCGTCGTCCACGGTGGAGCCGAGGGACCGCACGTCGGACGCCACGTCCGGGACGAGCAGCAGCGACGAGTGCCCGCCGGACACCAGCATCGCCACGCACGGCTTGGGCAGCGGGCCGTGCTCGAGCTGGTCGACGCAGACGTGCGCGGCGAGGTGGTTCACGCCGTACAGCGGCTTGCCGAGCGACAGCGCGTACGCCTTGGCCGCCGCGACGCCGACCATCAGCGCGCCCGGCAGCCCCGGCCCGGCCGTCACCGCGAACGCGTCGATGTCGTTGAACGCGACGCCCGCCTCGGCGAGCGCCCGCTCGACGGTCGGGGTCATCGCCTCCAGGTGGGCGCGCGAGGCGACCTCGGGCACCACGCCGCCGAACCGGGCGTGCTGCTCGACGCTGGAGGCGATCGAGTCGGCCAGCAGCGTGTGCCCGCGGACGATCCCGACCCCGGTCTCGTCGCAGGACGTCTCGATCCCGAGCACCAGCGGCTCGGAGTCGCGGATCATGCTTCCTCCCTGGTGAAGCCGACCGGGCCCTTGCGGACGCCCATCTCGCGGCACATCACGACCGCGTCCACGCCGGACGGCTGGTAGTAGCGCCTGCGCAGCCCCACGCGGACGAACCCGAACCGCTCGTAGAGCCGCCGCGCCGGGTCGTTGTCGGCGCGGACCTCCAGGAACACCTGCGCGCTGCCACGCCGGGACGCCTCGTCCAGCAGCTCGGTGAGCAGCGCGGCGCCCACGCCGGAGCCGCGCCGGTCGGAGCGGACCCCGATGGTCTGCACGTCGGCCTGGTCGGCCGCGGCGGCGAGCCCGGCGTAGCCGATGATCTCCCCCGCGTCCTCGGCGACGACGTAGTGCCGGGTGCGCGGCTGGTCGGCCAGCTCGTCGCGGAGCATCTGCTCGCTCCACGCGTCCTCGGGGAACAGGGCCTGCTCCAGCGCGTGGACGGCGGGCAGGTCGGCCGCCGTCATGCCGCGCAGCGCGGCGGTCACTGGGACACCTTCTTGCGCGGCCCGGGCTCCTTGGCGTCGGGACGGCGCAGGTAGAGCGGCTCGGCCGGGAGCAGCGCGGGCCCGGGGCGGCCGGACAGCCGCTCGACGGCCAGGTCGGCGAGCGCGACGGCGGACGGCACCAGCGGGCCGCCGGCGTCACCGAGGACGTCGGCGTAGAGGCCGGCGCCCTCGCCGATCACGGGCAGGTCGGGCGCGTCCTCGCGGACGGCGGCGGGGGGGCCGACGGCGGGCTCGGTCACGCGCCGGCCGTAGGAGTCGTAGCGCGCCCAGTACACCTCGCGGCGGCGGGCGTCGGTGGCGACGGCGAACGGCTCCTCGCGGCGGGACTCCCAGGCGATCGCGTCCAGCGTGCAGACGCCGTGCACGGGCACGCCGAGCGCCCGTCCCATCGCGTGGGCCGTGACGAGGCCGACCCGCAGGCCCGTGTAGGGGCCGGGCCCGACGCCCACGACGATCGCGGACAGGTCGGCCGGGGTCGCGCCCGCCTCGCCGAGCACCCGCGCGATCTCGGGGGTGAGCACCTCGGTGTGCTTGCGCGCGTACATGGCCTCCACGGCCGCGCGGGGCCGTGCGGCGACCCCCGGCGTCCACTCGGTCAGCGCGACGGTGACGGCGGCGGTTGCGGTGTCGAAAGCCAGGACCAGCACGGACCGTAAGGGTAGTCGAGTGCGACCGGTGGTAACGCTGATACCCCGCCGCGCGGCGGTCCAGAGGCCGGCTGCGGGCGGATTCCGGTGGGCGGATTCCCGCGGGTGGATTCGGGTGGACGGACTCGGGTGGACGGACTCGGGTGGACGGACTCGGGTGGACGGACTCGGGTGGACGGACTCGGGCGGGCGGACTCGGGCGGGCGGCCTAGGTGGGAGGGCTCGGTGGGAGGCGGCTCAGTCGCGGGCGAGGGCTTCGAGGACGCTGCGGGCGGCGTCCTGGGCGCCGGTGAGCGCGTCGTCGGTGCCGATCGGGTCGCTGCCCTGCGAGCCGGAGTAGTGCACGGTGACCAGCACGTTCGCCATCCGGACATTGGTGACGGCCGCGCCGGACCCCTGGTCCTCGTCCACGCTGTAGACGGCGTACGCCTCGTCCCCGAGGCCTTTCAGGCGGACCTTGTCGGTGATCCGCTGGCCGGCGAGCAGCGCCTTGCCTGACTCGTCGGCGGTCCGCTCGGACGCGAACGCGGCGCGGGCGGCGTCCGTCGGGCTCTGGGCCTGCGTCCCGGCGATCGCCCGCGTCTCGACGCTGAGCTGCCGCTGGTTCCGGCCGCTGTAGACGCCCCAGACGCACTGGTTCTGCCGGTCGCTGGAGGCGTAGTTGTCGGCGGGGCCGCGCTCGGCGTGCGGCGCGAGCCGGTCGGCGATCTTGGCGTCCAGGAGGGTGCAGGCGTCCGGAACGGCGGTCTTCTCCGCCTTGGCCTCCGGGGTCCCGGCCGCGCTGCCGACGACCTGCCCGGAGGTGTGCCGGTCCCGGCCGCCGAACCCGTTGACGATCACGACCGCGGCGAGCGCGCAGGCCGCCGCGCCCGCGAGGACCCCGAGCAGCACGGCCGCGAGCCGCCTGCCGCGCCGGCGCTCCCGGACGACCCGGTGGCTGCCGCTGCGCGTCCGGTACTCCCCGCTCCGAGGCGCGTACTCCCCACTCCGCGAACGGTATTCGCCGCTACGCGAGCCGTATTCGCCGCTCTGGAGGCCGTGCTCACCGCCACGCGGGCCGTACTCACCACTGCGCGAACCGTATTCGCCCGTGCGCGAGCCATATTCACCCGTGCGGGGGCCGTACTCGCCGCTTCGGGCGCGGGGGTCGCCGGAGGGGTTTGTGTATTCGCCGGAGCGGGGCCCGTACTCGCCGGACGGGGGTCCCGGTTCGCGGGAGAGTCCGCCGTATTCGCCGAGGCGTTCCTCGCCGGGCCGGAATCCGCCGTTCCGCGTCTCGCCGCTGAACGAGCGGTACTCACCGCTGGGCGCGACGGCGCGGTAATCCCCGCCGCGCGCGGCACGGTGATCCCCGCCGGAGGGCATGCCCGACCCGCCTCCGGGCGGCACGCCCAGTCCAGCTCCACGCGAGGCGCCCGGTCCACTCCCGCGCGAGGCGCCCGGTCCACTCCCGCGCGAGGCGCCCGGTCCACTCCCGCGCGAGGCGCGTGGTTCAGCTCCGCGCGAGGCGCGGTGACCACCGCTGCGATGGCTGCCACTCACCGGATCCACTCCCGATCAGAATCCAGAATGTCGGGTTCGTCCGGCACAGAGTACGACATGGACCGGCGCGGTGGTCGCCTTCCACTTACCTCGGCCGCGGGCCGTCCGACCAGGCAAGATCATTCAGAACGGCGGACCAGCGGGCGCCCACGCCGGTGATCTTCACGGCCCGCCGCTCGGACGCCCCGGCGGGCCCGCGCGAGATGGCGATCTCCAGCCGGTCCTCGGCCAGGCCCTCGGCGAGGCCCTCGCCCCACTCCACGATCGTCACCGACTCGGCCAGCGACGCGTCCAGGTCGAGGTCGTCCAGCTCGGCGAAACCGCCCAGCCGGTAGGCGTCCACGTGCACCAGGGACGGCCCGTCCGAGAGCGACGGGTGGACCCGCGCGATCACGAACGTCGGCGAGGTCACCGGCCCCCGGATCTTCAGCCCCTCGCCGATGCCCTGGGTCAGCGTCGTCTTGCCCGCGCCCAGGTCGCCGGAGAGCACCAGCAGGTCGCCGGCGCGCAGCAGCCCGGCCAGCCGGACGCCCAGCACCCGCATGTCCTCGGCCGTCGGCACCTCGATCACGGTCGGCTTCCCCTCGCTCGTCATGCGCCCTGCTCCTCCTCCAGTTCCGGCAGCGCCCGGTCGACCAGCCGGCGCAGCGAGCCGGTCACCACGCCCGGGTACTCCAGCGGCAGCACGTGGCCCGCCAGGTCCACCTCGACGAGCTCGGCGTCCGGCAGCGACTCGGCGATCCGCCGGCCGTGCGCGGCCGGGGTCAGCCGGTCGCGGCCGCCCACCAGCACCAGCACCGGCACGCGCCCGACGGTCTCCAGCGCCGCCGCCTTGTCGTGCCCGACCAGCTCCGGGTAGAACTCGGCGATCACGTCGATCGGTGTGGCCCGGATCATCTGCTCCAGGAAGTCCACCACGCTCGGGCTGACATGCTTGTCGGCGAACGCCATTCGCCGGGTGACCACGAACGCCAGGTCGGCGCCGAGCACGCGGGCCCGGTCCACCATCCTGGCCTGCCGGCCGAGGCCGCGCAGCGCACTCGGCGCGATCGGCCGGACGACCTTCATCAGCGCCAGCGGCAGCCCGAGCGTCATCTCGGCCAGGTCGCCGCAGGAGGTGTTGACCAGCATGACCCCCCGGACGCGGCACAACGCGTCCGGCCCGCCGTCGAACAGCTCAGGATGCCGGTCCGCCAGCGCCATGACCGACATGCCGCCCATGGAGTGCCCGGCCAGCACCACCGGCGCGCCCGGACGGACCGTCGCTCGCAGCACCTCGTACAGGTCGGACCCGGTCTGGTCGATGGTCGCGTGCTCCAGCGGACCGCGGCCGGACCGGCCGTGGCTGCGCTGGTCCCAGAAGACCATGCGGAGGCGCTCGCCGGCCGCCGTCCGGGGCGCGAGGTCGCGCCGCTGGTAGTGCCAGGCGTCCTGGTTGAGGGTGTAGCCGTGGCAGAACACCACGGTCAGCTCCGCGTCGTCCGGGCCCTCGACCTCCACGTGCAGGGGCACGCCGTCGTCCGCCGTGACCGTGAGCGGACGTCCGCGCAGCGAGCCGAACGGCTCGTCCGCGTCGGGGTCGGGGCGCAGCCTGACCCGGCCCACCGCCAGGTGCCGGATGCCGACCGCCGCGCCGATCCCGGCCGCGCCGAGGCCCGCCACGGCCCCCGCGACGCCCATCCTGCGCTTGTGCTTCGCGTCCATTCCCGTCGCCTTCGGGTAGCTATCGGAGATCGGGCCCGCCCTCGTACACACGCGGGACCCGGACGCCGATGCGCGTGACGATCTCATAGGAGATGGTGTCCAGGGCGTCCGCCCAGTCCTGGGCGGTCGGCTCGCCGCGGTCGCCGGGGCCGAACAGGACGACCTCGTCGCCGGCCGCGAGGGCGTCGTCGCCGAGGTCGATGACGAACTGGTCCATGCAGACGCGCCCGGCGATCGTGCGGCGCTTCCCCGCCGCCAGCACGTCGATCACGTTCGAGCCGTGCCGGGGGATGCCGTCGCCGTACCCCGCCGGGACGACCGCGAGCGTGGTCTCCCGGTCGGTCACGTAGGTGTGCCCGTACGACACGCCGCTGCCCGCCGGGACCCGCTTCACCAGGGCCGTCGAGGCGGTCAGCGTCATCGCCGGACGCAGCCCGAACGAACCGAGCGACGGCACCGGGGTCAGCCCGTACGTCGCGATGCCGGGCCGGATGAGGTCGAACCGGGAGTCCGGCAGCGTGAGGGCCGCCGCGGAGTTCGCCAGGTGCCGCACCTCGGGCCGCGCCCCGGCCTTCTCGGCCGCCTCGACCATGTCGGTGAAGGTCGCCAGTTGCCGCGCGACGGACGGGTGGTCGAGCTCGTCCGAGCAGGCGAAGTGCGACATCAGGCCGACGACGTCCACCAGCCCGGCCGCCTCGGCGGCGAGCGCCGCGTCCACCAGGGACGGCCAGTCCTCGGGGGTGGCTCCGCCGCGCGACATGCCGGTGTCGGCCTTCAGGTGGATCCGGGCGGGGCGTCCCGCGCTCTCGGCGGCGGCGGTGAGCTCGTCCAGCAGCCAGCGCGCGCCGACCGCCATGTCGAGCCGCTCGGCGACGGCGCGGGCGTAGTCCTCGCCGGGGACGCCGAGGCCGACCATCACCGGGACGCCGCGCACGCCGGCGTCGCGGAGCCGCAGCCCCTCGTCGAGCTTGGCCACGCCGAGCCACGTCGCGCCGCCGGCCAGCGCCGCGCGCGCCGCCGGGACGAGCCCGTGGCCGTACGCCTCGGCCTTGACCATCGCCATCACCTCGGCCCCACCGGCCTGCTCGCGTATCACGGCGATGTTGCCGCTGATCGCGTCCAGGTCGATGCGCGCCTGCGCAGGATCACTCATAGTCACTCCAGTGTGCCCGCCGCGGACCGATGCCTCGGCCCGACCCCCGCCCCCTTGGATGTCCGAGTGAACCGTGCAGTTCACCCCGCTATGGGAGAGTTCGGAACGCGGCGGGCAGGGCGGTGATCACGTCGAACGCGCCGACCGGCGCCTCCCCGGCGTCCGGGAAGGGGCCCCCGGCGGCCAGCCGCGCGGCGAGTCCGTGCAGGTAGGCGCCCGCGGCGGCGGCGTCCAGCGCGGACATCCCGCCCGCCAGCAGCGCCCCGGTCAGCCCGGACAGCACGTCCCCGGTCCCCGCCGTCGCCAGCCACGGCGTCCCGGTCGGATTCACCCGCACCGGACGGTCCGGCTCCGCGATCACCGTCGTGGAGCCCTTGAGCAGCACGGTCGCGCCCAGCTCGGCCGCCGCCCGCCGGACCCACTCCAGCCGCCGCGCCTCGATCTCCGCGCGGTCGCCGCCCAGCAGCCGGGCCAGCTCCCCCGCGTGCGGCGTCAGCAGCGTCGGCGCGTCCCTGGCCAGCAGGTCGCGGCGGCGCGCCAGGACGGTCAGCCCGTCCGCGTCCACCAGCACCGGCAGCTCGGTCGACAGGACGGCCCCGAGCAGGTCCTCGGCGTCCTGCCCGGTGCCGAGGCCCGGCCCGACCACCCACGCCTGCACCCTGCCGATCTTCTCCAGCGCCTTCCCGCCGGGCTCGACGACCGTGGTCACCGCCTCCGGCCAGCGCTGCCGCACCAGCTCCACGGCATGCGGAACCGAGGCGAACCGGACCATCCCGGCTCCCCCGTGGACGGCCCCGCCCACGGCCAGCACCGCGGCCCCGGTGAACTCGGTGCTCCCGGCGAGCACACCCACGACACCGCGCCGGTACTTGTCCGACTCGGGCCCGGGCAGCGGCGGCCGGACGTCCTCGGCGGTGGAGGCGACCACGTCCGGATCGCCCAGATACGGCCCGAGGCCGATGTCCACCAGCTCGACGACCCCGCAGTACGACGCGCCGGGATCGACCAGCAGCCCCGGCTTGAGCGTCCCGAACGCGACGGTCACGTCCGCCCGGACGGCCGCCCCCTCGACGCGTCCGGACGACGCGTCCACGCCGCTCGGCACGTCGCAGGCGACCACGGTCCCGGCCGCCTCCGACGCCGCGCGCGCCAGCGACGCGTGCGGCTCGCGGAGCGCGCCCGTCCCGCCGATCCCGGTCAGCCCGTCGATCACCAGGTCTGCCGCGGCCACCGCCGCGCGCGCGTCCTCGATCGCGACCAGCCGTCCGCCCGCGGCCCGCAGCTCGGCGAGTCCGCCCTCGTGCAGCCGCGACCCGGCCGCCACCGCCCG
>NZ_QURH01000041.1 GCF_003428695.1 Actinomadura logoneensis | reverse complement strand
CCCGTCGCGGGCGGCGGGCGCCCGCGCGGCGGCCCGGGCCGAGACCGAGCGCCGCCGCGTCGAGCGCCTGTGGTGGCGCAAGGAGGTCCTGTACTGGATCGGCGGCGCCGTGATCATGAACGTGCTGTGGGCCGCCAGGTCGCTCGGCGAGGGCCGTCTCGAGGACTACTGGCCCGCGTGGCCGCTGGGGATCTGGGCGGCGATCCTGCTCTCCTACGTCTTCTGGCCGTCCCGCGAGACCCGGCGCCGCCGCGAGGGCGGGTGACCCGCGGGAGCCCGGTCACCGGGACCCCGGCCGTGATCACCCTTGCGGTCGCGATCACCACCTGCGGTCGTGATCATCGTTGCGGCCGGGGCCGCCCGAAGGTGCGACAATGATCGATTTGTGGGAATCCTGCACATCTTCGACATGGACGGCACGCTGCTGACCGGCTCCACCGCCAGCCTGCAGATCGCCCGCCACACCGACACCGAGGCCGAACTCCTCGCCCTGGAGGCGCGCTTCGCGTCCGGCGCCATCGACACCAAGACCTTCTCCACCACCCTCTACGGCATCTGGCGCGACCGCCTCACCGCCGAGACCGTCGCCGCCGCCTACGCCGCCAGCCCGTGGCTGCGCGGCATCGCCGAGGTGTGCGCCGACATCCGCGCCCGCGGCGAGCACTCCCTGGTGATCACCATGTCGCCGGACTTCTTCGCCCGGCACCTGCTGGACCTGGGGTTCGACGAGGTCGCCGCGTCCCGGTTCCCGCCGCTGCCGCTCGCCGGCCCGCCCGCGCCCGGCGACATCCTCACCCCGGCCGACAAGGTCGCCATCACCGACCGCGTCCGGGCCCGGCACGGCGTGGACCGCGACCGGTGCGTCGCCTACGGGGACTCGATGTCGGACGCGCCGCTGTTCCGGCACCTGCGGCACACGGTCGCGATCAACGCCGACCACCACCTGGCCGACCTGGCGGCGCTGGACTACCGCGGCGACGACCTCGCCCACGCCTACCGCCTCGGCCGCACTCTCCTCACCCCCGCCGAGCAGGCACAATGAACCGGTGGGCCCACCAGCGAACCGGCGGGCCCACCCGCCGCCCGTACCGTCCCGGCCGCCCGGCCGGCGTTCCGCGCGGCCCGCCCCGCCCTGTCCCGTCTCGTCCTGCCTCGTCCAGTCCATCCTGCCTCGTCCAGTCCGTCCCGCCGGGGAGAGCATCCTCCGGCCTCACGCCAGAACGGCCCGCCCGTGACCGCCACGCCCCGCACCCCGCCCGAGGAGCTGCGCGCCGACTGCGCCCGCTGCTTCGGGCTGTGCTGCGTCACCCTGCCCTTCACGCGTTCCAGCGACTTCGCGCTCACCAAGCCCGCCGGGCGGCCGTGCGTGAACCTGGCCGCCGACCACCGCTGCACGATCCACTCCCGCCTCGCGGGGAGCGGGTTCACCGGCTGCACCGTCTACGAGTGCCTGGGCGCCGGGCAGAAGCTGTCCCAGCACACCTTCGGCGGACGCGACTGGCGCGCCGATCCCGACCTGGTGCCGCTCATGACGGCCGCCTACCCGCGGATGCGGCACCTGCACGAGCTGCTGTGGCACCTGCACCACGCCGCCGCGCTGCCCGGCGCCGAGCCCGTCCGCGCCCGCGTCACCGCCGCCATCGCCACCCTGGACGACCTCACCCACCAGGACGCCGACACGCTCCTGGCCGCCGACCTGCCGACCCTGCACGAGTCCGCGGCCGAACTGCTGCGCACCGCCAGCGACCTCACGCGCCGCCGGCACGCCTCCCGGCCCCGCGACCACCACCGCGGGGACCTCACCGGACGCGCCCTGCGCCGTGCCGACCTGCGCGCCGCGGACCTGCGCGGCGCGCTGCTGCTCGGCGCCGACCTGACCGGGGCCGACCTGAACCACGCCGACCTGCTCGGCGCGGACCTGCGCGGCGCCGTCCTGGACGGGGCGGACCTGTCCGCCGCCCTGTTCCTCACCCAGCCGCAGCTCAACGCCGCCCGCGGTGACACCGCCACGCGGATCCCGGACGACCTCGCCCGTCCGTCCCACTGGACCTGACCGTTCAGGCGCCGCTCCCGGCGGCCTCCACCGGCCCCGCCGCCTCCGCGTCCTTCGCCTCGGCGGGCTCGCGGGGCCGCACGACCTGCCCGCCCCGGCCGTCCTGCCCGCCCCGGGCGGTCTCTCCTCCCCGGGCGGTCTCCGCGTTGGGGGCGGTCTCGACCCGTCCCAGCAGCGGATGGACCCGCATCGCCGCCTCCAGCTCACCGGGCAGCTCGTCCCGGTAGCGGCCGAGCGTGGACAGGTCCGCGTGCCCCAGCACCCGCCGCACCGCGTCCATGTCCGTCGCCGCCGCCAGCAGGTGCGTCGCGGTCGTGTGCCGCAGCCCGTGCGGGGTGACCGTCCGCCGGTGCTCGGGATCCACGCGCGCCTGCACCCGGTCGATCACGGCCTGGACGTCGCCGCGGGCCAGCCGCCGCCCCCGCCACGACAGCAGCAGCGCCTTCGGCTCCCGGCCGCGGTCCAGCAGCGTCCGCCCCCGCGCGAGGTAGGCGTCCAGGACCTCGGCGACCGGCCGGGGGAGCGGCACGTCCCGCGTCCGCCCGCCCTTGCCGAAGATCCGCCAGTACCGCACGCCCGCGTTCACGAAGAAGTCCTCGGCGTTGGCCCGCGTCAGCTCCGACACGCGCGGACCGACCGCCGCCAGCAGCAGCACGATGAGCGCGTCGCGCAACTCGGTGCGCTGGTCGGCGCGGCCCAGCAGCAGCACGATGAGCGCGTCGCGCAACTCGGTGCGCTGGTCGGCGCGGCCGCGCTCGGCCCCCTCCTCGGGACGGTCGGCCAGGCCCCGCGCGGCGCCGACCAGCCCGCCCGCCTGCTCGGCCGTCAGCGCCCGCCGCTCGGCGCGCAGCCCGCCCCGCTGCTTGGGACGGACCGTCGCCGCGCCCATCGGGTTCAGCTGCACCCATCCGGCGAACACCGCGTGCCGGAACAGCGCCGACACCGACCGCCGGAACCGCGCCTGCGACGCCGCGCTCTGCACCGCCCCACCACGCCCTCCGGCCGCTTCCGCGCCGTCGCGGGCGCGCCCCGTCCGAGCTGCGTGCGCACC
>NZ_QURH01000038.1 GCF_003428695.1 Actinomadura logoneensis | reverse complement strand
TCCCGGACCTGGTCCGGGACGGCCGCCGCCTCCGCGTGGGTCGTCCGGTCAGCCGATGCTCTGCGGGACGTTCCAGGGGTTGTCGTCGCGCAGCGGCGGGGGCAGCAGCTCCTGCGGGCAGTTCTGGTACGCGACCGGGCGCAGGAAGCGCTCGATCGCGGCCGTCCCGACCGAGGTCGTCGCCGGGCCGACGGTCGCGGGGAACGGGCCGCCGTGCTGCATCGCGGCCGTGACCGACACCCCGGTCGGCCACTGGTTCCACAGCAGCCGCCCGGCGCGGTCAGCGAGGGCCGCGGCCAGCGCGCCCAGCTCCCCCGCCTCCTCGGCCTCGGCGTGCAGGGACGCGGTGAGCTGGCCGGGGAGCGCGGCGAGGGCGTCCGCGACGTCCTCGATCCGCTCGTACAGGACGGCCAGCCCGAGCGGCCCGAAGCACTCCTCGGACGCGGCGGGAAGGTCGGCGGTGAACGCGGCCAGGTCCATGGCGAGCAGGCGCGGGGCGGTCGGGTCGTCCGGCCACACCAGGGTCCGCACGCCCGGACGGCCCGCCAGGGCGCGCGAGGCGTCCGCGAAGCCGTCCGCGATCCGGTCGTTCAGCATCGGCGCCGCGGACGCCTCGCCGACGCGGCGGGCGACGGCGTCCAGCAGGCCGCCGTCCGCCGGGAGGAACAGCAGGCCGGGGTTGGTGCAGAACTGGCCCGCGCCCTGGGTGACCGACCCGGTGTAGCCGTCGGCGATCTCGTCCGGGCGCGCCTTGGCGGCGGCGGGTGTGACGATCACGGGGTTGACGCTGCCGAGCTCGCCGTAGAACGGGATCGGCACGGGCCGCTCGGCGGCGATGCGGGCGAGCGCGAGGCCGCCGCGCTGCGAGCCGGTGAACGCGGCGGCGGCGAGCTCGGGGTGGCGGAGCGCCTCGACGCCGGCCTCCTCGCCCTCGACCAGCGCGAACACGCCGTCCGGCGCGCCCGCGTCGTGCAGCGCCGCGGTGATGACCTCGGCGGTGCGGCGGGACAGCCGGGGGTGCCCGGGGTGCGCCTTCACCACGACGGGGCAGCCCGCCGCCCACGCCGAGGCGGTGTCGCCGCCCGCGACGCTGAACGCGAACGGGAAGTTGCTCGCCGCGAACACCAGCACCGGGCCGAGCGCCGCGCGGTAGCGGCGCAGGTCGGGACGGGGGCCGGTGGGCCAGTCGGGGTCGGGGCGGTCGATCCGGACGTCCAGGTACCGGCCGTCGTCCACCTGCTCGGCGAACAGCTTGAGCTGGAAGGTGGTCCGGGTCAGCTCGCCGTTCAGCCGCGCCGGGCCGAGGTGCGACTCGGCGTCGGCGAGCTCGACGAGCTCGGCGCGGTGCGCCTCCAGCGCGCCCGCGACCGCGACCAGCGCCGACGAGCGGCTGCGGGGGGCGGCGGACCACTCCGGCGCGGCCTCGGCCGCCGCCGTGACCACGGCGTCGACGGTTCCGGCCACGGAGCCGGCAGCGGTGTCGCTCACGGGGTTCTCCCTTCGGGGTTGGAGTCCGGGACGGCGTCCCCGGCGGAGCGGTTCTCCGCGGAGTGCCGGTACCCGTAGAAGACGTACACGACCAGGCCGATGAGCATCCACACGGCGAACCGGACCCAGGTGACCCAGTCGAGGTTGGCGATCAGCCAGATCGCGAAGGCGATGCCGACCAGGGGGACGAGCGGGACCAGCGGCGTCCGGAACGAGCGCGGCAGGTCCGGGCGGGTGCGGCGGAGCACCACGACCGCCGCCGACACCACGATGAACGCCATCAGGATGCCGATGTTGGTGAGGTCGGCGGCCTCGCGGATCGGCAGCAGCCCGGCGATGACCGCCGAGCCGGCGCCGACCAGCCAGATCACCCGGGTCGGGACGGCGCGGGTGGCGTGGTTGCGGGCGAACCAGGCGGGCAGCAGGCCGTCCCGGCTCATCGAGAACCAGACGCGGGTGACCGCCAGCATGTTCGCCAGCGCGGACGTGGTGATGCCGACGACCGCGCCGATCGCGACGACGGTGCCGAGCCAGGCGAACCCGACCGACGCGAGCGCGCTGGAGAACGGGCTCTTGGTGTCGATCTCGGTGTACTTCACCATGCCGAGCAGCACCAGGCAGACCGCGACGTAGATGACGGCCGCGATGACCAGCGAGATCACGATCGCCCGCGGCAGCACCCTCTTGGCCTCGGCGCTCTCCTCGGCGGCGGCGCTCATCGCGTCGTAGCCGTAGACGGCGAAGAACGTCGTGGCCGCGCCGGAGATCGCGCCGCCGATGCCGAACGGCAGGAACGGCGTGTAGTTGCCGCCGGAGATGTGGAACGCTCCGACGACGATGACCAGCGCGACGATGGCGAGCTTCACCACGACCAGGATCGTCTCGAAGCGCGCCGACTCCTTGGTGCCGCGCGACAGCACGAACGCCAGGAGCAGGCACAGCGCCGCGGCGAACAGGTCCACCTTGTGGCCGGAGCCGGTGCCGGGCGCGCCGAGCATCCACTCCGGCAGGTCCAGGCCCATCTGCCCGAACAGGTACGACAGGTAGCCGGAGATCGCGATGGCGACGACCGCGACGATCGCGGTGTACTCCAGCAGCAGGTCCCAGCCGATCGCCCAGCCGACGAGTTCGCCGAGCGCCGCGTAGGAGTAGGTGTAGGCCGATCCCGCCTTCGGGATCATCCCGGCGAACTCGGCGTAGCACAGCGCGGCGGCGGCGCTGGCGACGATCGCGATGAGGAACGAGATCATGACACCGGGGCCGGCGTCCTCGTGCGCGACGACGCCCGCGAGCGAGAACACGCCGGCGCCGACGAGGCCGCCGAGGCTGAGCGCGACCAGCTGCCACAGGCCCATGGTCCGGCGCAGCCCGCCGGCCTGCTCCTCTTCGGACGTGTCGACCGGCTTCAGCCGGAACACTCCGGACCGCGACAGCATCCTCGGCCGCGGGTCGAGCCCTGTTTCGGGCATGAGTCGGGACATGCGGGGCACCTCCGGGGAGGTCGAGGGGGTGGGGAGGGGTGGAGAGCGTCGCGAGGCCGGCCGGGCGGCGGGGTGCGCCGCCCGGCGGTTCAGGGCCTCGGGCGAGGGCGCGTCAGAGGACGAAGCCCTCGGGGAAGGGGTCGCCCGGGTCGAGCGTGTAGGTGGCGGTCCCGGTGATCCAGGCCCGTCCGGAGAACTCCGGGACGACGGCGGGCAGCCCGCCGACCTCGGTCGTGCCGACGACGCGGCCGGTGAAGCTCGTCCCGATGAACGACTCGTTGACGAAGTCGGTGCCTGCGGCGAGCTCGCCGCGCGCGTGCAGTTGCGCCATGCGCGCGCTGGTCCCGGTGCCGCAGGGCGACCGGTCGAACCATCCGGGGTGGATCGCCATCGCGTTCCGGCTGCGCTCGGCGGTCGAGCCGGGCGCGAGGAACTGGACGTGCTTGCAGCCGCCGATCAGCGCGTCCTCGGGGTGGACGGGCCGGTTCTGCTCGTTGATCGCGGCCATGATCGCGAGGCCGGCCTTGAGGATGTCGTCCTTGCGCGACCGCTCGAACGGCAGGCCGACCGCCTCCAGGTCGAGGATGGCGTAGAAGTTGCCCCCGTACGCCATGTCGTAGGTGACCGTCCCGTAGCCGGGCACGTCCACCTTCGCGTCGAGTTCGAGCGCGAAGGCGGGGACGTTGCGCAGGGTGACCCGCTCGGCGCGGCCGTCCCTGACCGCCACGCGCGCCTCGACCAGCCCGGCCGGGACGTCCAGCCGGACGACGGTCTCGGGTTCGGTGACCTCGACCATGCCGGTCTCGACCAGCACGGTCGCGACGCCGATCGTGCCGTGCCCGCACATCGGCAGGAACCCGCTCGCCTCGACGTAGACCACGCCCCAGTCGGCGTCGTCGCGCAGCGGCGGCTGCAGCAGCGCCCCGCTCATCGCGGCGTGCCCGCGCGGCTCGTTCATCAGGAAGCCGCGCAGCCCGTCCAGGTGCTCGATCGCGTGCCGACGGCGCTCCGCCATGGTCGCGCCGGGGATCGGCGCGACGCCTCCGGTGACGACGCGGGTCGGCATCCCCTCGGTGTGGGAGTCGACCGCGCTGATCGCGCGGGCCGCGCGCATCAGGCGGCCTTGCGCTGCTCGAGGGCGGCGATGGCGCGTTCCATGTCCGCGGTGACCCCGGCGCGGTGCTCGGGGCTGAGCGGGCCGCGCGGCGGACGGCACGGGCCGCCGTACCGGCCGACCATCTCCATGCCGAGCTTGATGGCCTGGACGAACTCGGTGCGCGAGTCCCAGCGGAACGCGGCGACCAGCGGCTCGTACAGCGCCCGCGCCTCCTCCAGCTTGCCGGCGGTGGCGAGCTCGAACAGCTCGGCGGACTCGGCCGGGAACACGTTCGGGAAGCCCGCGAACCAGCCGGTCGCGCCCATCAGCAGCGCCTCGAGGGTGACGTCGTCGGCGCCGGCGACGACCTCCAGGCCCGGGGCCTTCTCCTTGATCTCCAGGATGCGGCGGACGTCGCCGGAGAACTCCTTGACCGCGACGATGCCGTCGATCTGCGCGATCTCGGCGAGCAGGTCGGGGGTGAGGTCGACCTTGGTGTCGATCGGGTTGTTGTAGGCCATCACCGGCAGCCCGGCGGACGCGACGGCCTCGTAGTGCGCGATGATCTCGCCGCGGTTGGCGCGGTACATGGTCGGCGGCAGGCACAGCACACCGTCCGCGCCGTCCTCGGCGGCCAGCTCGGCCCAGTGCTTCGCCTGGTGCGCGCCGGGGCCGTGGACGCCGACGACGACCACGCCGTCCTTGCCGACGGCCTCGATCGCGGTCCGGGCGGCGCGGCGGCGCTCCTCGTCGGTCAGCGAGGAGTACTCGCCGAGCGAGCCGTTCGGGCCGACGCCGCGGCAGCCGTTGTCGACCAGCCAGCGGCAGTGCTCGGCGAACCGGTCGTAGTCGACGGCCAGCCCGGCGGGCGCGGCCAGCGGCAGTGCTCGGCGAACCGGTCGTAGTCGACGGCCAGCCCGGCGGGCGCGGCCGGGTCGTCGCGGTACGGCAGGGCGGTCGCGACGATGACGCCGCCGAGGCTCTCGTACTTCTTCTCACCGCTCACGGGTGCTGTTCTCCTTCTTCTCGGGGGGCCCTGCGGGGGGCGCGGCCAGTTCG
The DNA here is from genome assembly GCF_003428695.1 of Actinomadura logoneensis. Classification (GTDB taxonomy): domain Bacteria; phylum Actinomycetota; class Actinomycetes; order Streptosporangiales; family Streptosporangiaceae; genus Spirillospora; species Spirillospora logoneensis. The sequence continues at coordinate 166 of NZ_QURH01000038.1, read as the reverse complement.
CCGAGCCGGACCGGCTGGGCGACCGGACGGCGGTGGTGGCTCGCGGACGCCAGGCCGGGCACGTCCCGGTCGGGGCGCCGACCGCACAGGTCGGCGACCGCGGGGCCGCAGATCCGGGCCTGGCAGGGGCCGAGCCCGGCACGGGTGCCGAGCTTCACGGCGCGCG
>NZ_QURH01000035.1 GCF_003428695.1 Actinomadura logoneensis | reverse complement strand
CGGCGGGGGCTGCTGCGGTGGGGGCTCGGCGGCGCCGGCGACCCAGCGGTCGCCGTGCTCGGCCGGGCGGCGCGGCGGGTCCTCGTGAGCGGTCACGCGGCCCCACCTCCTCCGGAGGCGGCGGCCCCTCGGACGGCCGCCCCTCCCGCGAGAACGATTCTGCCCCTATGGCCCGCGTTCTACGCGCTTTTCGCGACTTCGCTACCGACGGTCGGCGGCCGTACGGCGCAGGTCGATCTTGGCGTTCGCGCCGGTGTCCGGCGGCACGACCACCTCCTGCGACGCGGCGACGCCTCCGGCCAGCAGTTCGATGTCCACCGGGGTGTTCCGCTTGACCAGCGCGAGCCCGATCGGGCCCAGCTCGTGGTGGCGGGCCGCCGACCCGACGAAGCCGACCTGGCGACCGCCGGGGATCTCCACCGGGTCGCCGTGCGCGGGGAGGCGGTCGACGCTGCCGTCCAGGTGCAGGAAGACCAGGCGGCGCGGCGGGCGGCCGAGGTTCTCGACCCGCGCGACCGTCTCCTGGCCCCGGTAGCAGCCCTTGTTCAGGTGGACGGCCGTGCCGATCACGCCGATCTCGTGCGGGATCGTCCGGTGGTCGGTGTCGAGGCCGAAGCGCGGGGCGTGCGCGGCGATCCGCAGCGCCTCGTAGGCCCACAGGCCCGCCGGGGACGGCTCGTCCGCGCCCGGCTCCGCGCCCAGCTCGTCGCGCGGGACGATCCGGGTGGTCAGACCCGCGACGTCCGGGAAGGAGGGGACGGCACCGGACGCGTCGCCGCCGGTCACCACGGCGTACCGGTCGGAGACGTCCTCCACCTCGACGCGCAGGAAGAACCGCATCCGGTCGAGGAAGTCGGCGAGCGCGGGCGCGGTGCCGGGCTCGACGTGGATCCAGACGGTCTCACCGTCGTCCACCAGGTGCAGGTGGTGCTCGATGTGGCCGTTGGCCGTCAGCAGCAGCGCCTGCGTGGCGACGCCGGGCTCCAGCGACTCCAGGTGCTGGCTGAGCAGGCTGTGCAGCCAGGACAGCCGGTCCGGGCCGGAGACGCGCAGGACGCCGCGGTTGCTCCGGTCCACGAACGCCTTGCCGGCCTCCAGCAGCCGTTGTTCGCGGACGGGGTCCCCGTAGTGAGCGGCGATCTCCTGGTCGGGGGCGTCGGCGGCGACGGCCCCGTGCAGCTTCAGCAGCGGGCTCTCCATGCCGCCCAGACTATGCGCCGCACGGCTCATCCGCCCCGCCCGTCCCCGCCCGACGCCCCCCAGTCCCGGGGGCAGGGGGATCAAGCCCGATGGGAGCCCGAGCGGCCCGCCAGATCAAACGGCGCGGCGGGTCAAGCGGCGCGGCGGGTCAGGCGGCGCGGCAGGTCAAGCGGCGCGGCAGGTCAGGCGGCGCGGTAGGTCAGGCGGCTCCACTGGCCAGGGGGCGCGGCAGATCCAGCGGCGCGGCGGGTCAGGCGGCTCGGCAGTCTTTGCAGCGGCCGTAGACGGTGAGGTGCTGGACGTCGGTCTCGAAGCCGTAGTCGCGGTCGAGGCCGGCGGCGAGGCTCGCCGCGGCGTCCAGGGGAACGTCGTTCACCCGGCCGCAGTCGCGGCAGACCAGGTGGATGTGCTCGGCCTCGGCGGCGAGGTGGTAGTTCGGTGGGCCGTGGCCGAGATGCGCGTGCTTGACGAGGCCGAGCTCCTCCAGCAGCTCCAGCGTCCGGTAGACGGTGGAGATGTTCACGCCCCCGGCGGTGCGCTGCACCTCGGTGCAGATCTCCTCGGGGGTCCCGTGCTCCAGCCTGGTGACGGCCTCCAGCACGAGCTGCCGCTGCGGAGTGACCCGGTAGCCCTTCGCCCGCAGCTCCTCCTGCCACGTCTCGGCCATGCCCGCATCCTATGTCCCACGTGGCGGAACCGCCGCAGAAGACGGACCGAAAAAGCGTTTGCCTCCCTGCCCCCGGCTCGCATAGCTTGGCGGCACGCGCGAAAGGAGGTGGTCCAAGAAATGATTCATTCTGGGACTCGCGAGGTGACTGTCCGCTAGTCGCCGTCCTGCCGCGGCGCCGTCGTCCAGCACGGCGGTGGCCGATCACCGGACGGTGATCGGCGAATACCAGGCAGTTACCCGGCCCCCGGACCGACGTACCAGTCCTGTACGTCCTCCGCCATCCCGGTGGAGAAGGTCCGGGGGTCGTTCATATCCAGGGACGGCCCGGGGGCCGTCCCTTCCGCTTTCCCGCCCCGGTCGGCTAGTCGGCCTTCTTCAGCTGCGCCGACAGGTGCGCCTGCAGCGGCTGCCCCATCGCGGCCATCTCGTAGACCCAGCCGAGGTCGCGGACGCCGTTCTTCTCCGGCATCAGGCCGTAGAGCCGCTTGCCCGCCTTGACCTCCTTGGCGCTGTCGGTGCGGGCGATCACGTCGGTGACCATCTCGATCTGGTGGAAGGCGATGGTGCCGAGGTAGATCTCGATGATCCCGGTCGGGTGCGCGAGGGTCACCTCGACCCGGTTGCCCGGCTGCGGCCGCCAGTAGCCCGTCTCGGTCGCCAGCGGGCGGCCGACCGTGCCGTCCGGCTCGATCAGCCAGCTGCGGCTGGAGTAGATCAGGAACGGCTTGCCGTTGTGGCTGAACGAGATCTCCTGGCCGAAGTTGAACGCCTCGATCGTCGGATAGTCGCCGACCCCGGCGCCCTTCCAGGTGCCCAGGAGGAATTCCAGCGGTTTGAGGTCGTCGTGCAGCTCAGGCTCCATGCCCGGAAGGCTACCGGCTGACGGCCGTCCGCTCGCCTCGACGCGGCACGGCTGCCGGAGTCCCGGCGGCAGGCGGGCGAGGGCGCGGCAGCACGCGCGGAGAGACGGCGGGGCACGCGCGGAGAGACGGCGGCAGCCGCTGACGGACCGCGCGGGCGGTCCGGCGGGTCAGCGCAGGCGGAACAGCCTGATCACCAGCAGCAGCGCGGCGACCGCCAGCCCGGCGCACGCCAGTACCAGCACGCCCGCGTTCACCAGTCCGCCCATGGCGCCCACCCTAACCGCGGGGAGGTCGCGGGGCGGCACGCCGCGCCCGGCTACAGTGCCCCGTATGGCGCGTTCATTGGTGATCAAGGCGACGGCGGGCGCGGACGGCCCGGAGCGGGTGAACCAGGCGTTCACCGTCGCGGCGGCGGCGGTCGCCAGCGGCCTGCCGGTCTCGCTGTGGCTGACCGGTGAGTCCGCCTGGTACGCGCTGCCCGGCCGGGCCGCCGAGCTGCGACTGCCGCTCGCCACGCCGCTGGACGAACTGCTCCAGGTCGTCCTGGCGGGAGGCCGGGTGACGCTCTGCACCCAGTGCGCCGGACGCCGTGACATCGGCCCCGACGACGTGATCCCCGGCATCCGCATCGCGGGCGCGCCGACCTTCGTCGAGGAGATCACCGCGGACGGCGTCCAGGCCCTCGTCTACTGACCCCGGCCCCGAGCGGCCAGCCCATGCCTGCCCGGCCCGCTCCCGAACGTCCAGGCTCCGGCTTCCTCCTCGGGCGTCCGGGTCCTCGCCGTCCTCGGGCGGTCCGCGCCGTCAGGGTGAGCCCAGGCCGGACAGGTCGCGGTGGACGACGCTGTTGCGGTCCGCGACCCGGTCGCCGAACGACAGCCGAGGCCACATCCCGGCGAGCTCCTGCCTGCTGCGCTCGCTCCACTCGCGGGCGAGCGGCGCGCGCGTCTTGTAGAAGTTCAGCGCGTATCCGCCCGAGTGGACGCGCAGCAGCGTGAACCCGCCCGGGTACTCCTTCGCCGCGGCCACCTCCTGCTGGACGACCCGGGGCGCGAGCGGGAACACCGAGCGCCGGTTCCGGTGCGTGTGGCCCGCGTGGTGCAGCAGGACGCCCGGCGTCCGCGCGTAGGCGGCGAGGATCCGCAGCGACTGGCCCGCGTCGAGCGAGTGCGTCCCGGTGACGGCGAGCGGGTCGTTCTCGGTGAAGAGCGGGTGGTGGCCGAACACGAGCGTCGGACGGTCCGGGTCGCGGCGCAGCTCGTCCTGGAACCAGGCGAACTGCTCGCGGCCGAGCCCGCCTGCGTCGCCGCCGTTCCCGGGCTTGTCGTAGGTGTCGAGGCCGATGATCCGCAGGCCGTGCAGGTCGTGGGTGAAGTACGTGGGGCGGCCCTGGAAGAACGCGTCGCCGAAGCAGTCGTTCCCCTGCCACCGGCCCGGCGTGCAGGACGAGCCGTCGTGGGCGCGGTCGTGGTTGCCCCGGGTGACCAGGTAGTCGGTGCCGTGGCGGCCGAACCGGTCGAGCAACCCCTTGGCGCGGGCGAGGTCGCCGGGCGCGGCCTCGGCGCTGACGTCCCCGGCGGCGAGCAGGTGCGCCGCGCCGCGCGCCCTGGCGTCGTCCACCAGCGCGGTCGCCATGATCTCCGGGTACGGGGGGTGGCCGGGCACCTGGGAGACGCCCTTGATCCACGGCAGCCCGCCGACCAGGCCCGCGACGGTCTCGCCGAGGTGCAGGTCGTTGCAGAGGGCGACCGCGAACAGGAACCGGCCGGGCGGCGGCTGCGGGGTCGTGAACGCGAAGATCCCGTCGCCGCGCGGCGTCCCGGCGGCGGGCCCGCCGGTGAGCGGCGTCGCGGACGCGGCACGGCCGCGTGACAGCGCCCGGTAGTAATAGGTGCGGCCCGGTTCGAGGCCGCGCAGCTCGACGTGGTGGTACGGCGTCCCGGACGGTCCGTGCGCGACCCGGGTCAGCCGGGCGGGATGCGTCCCGTAGCGGACCTCGGCGTGGGCGGCGGCGGGCTTCATCCGGCCCAGCCCGTCGTCCGTGCCCGGAACGCCGGTGTACCAGGTCAGGACGGCACTGGTCTCGGTGAGGGTCACCAGTTCCAGGTTCACCGGCGCGACGGCGGTGGACGCGCGCACCCGCGCCGTGGCGGCCTCCGCCGCCGGGACGAGCGTGAACCCGGCCGCGACCGCGCTCAGCCGCAGCAGCTCGCGGCGGTTCACCACGCAGCAGATCATGACCGCACTGTGGCAGCGCCCCGCAAACCCCACCAGACCCAAACGGAACCGGCCGCCCCCGCGAGCGGGGACGGCCGGAACGCACGAGCCGAGACGGGCCGGGGCCGCACGGAGCCGGAGCCGGGGCCGGTCAGCCGGACGGAGCCGGACGGCGGGCCGGGACGGCCGGTGGGCGGGCGCCGGTCAGGCGGGCGCCGGGCCGGAGGCCCCGAGGACCGCCGCGAGGCGCTCC
>NZ_QURH01000008.1 GCF_003428695.1 Actinomadura logoneensis | reverse complement strand
TGCGCCGCCGCGACGGGCGGGGACGCGCCCGGGCCGCCGTCGCCGCCCGCGACCGCGCCGGGCTGGTCGACGGGTTGCGGGCGCTGGCCGAGGGACGTCCGCATCCGGGCGTGGTGAGCGGCGCGGCCGTGGGTTCGCCGGGACGTCCGGTCTGGGTGTTCTCCGGGTACGGCGCGCAGCGCACGGGCATGGCGCAGCGGCTGCTGGAGGAGGAGCCCGCGTTCGCCGAGGCCGTCGACGACCTGGACGCGCTGTTCGCCGAGGAGGGCGGACCCGAGCTGTGGGCCGTCCTGGAGGAGGGCGAGCCGGTCGAGGGCGGCCCGGCCGTCACGATGCCGCTGCTGTTCGCGATCCAGATCGGGCTCGCGCGCATGTGGAAGGCGTACGGCGTGACGCCCGGCGCGGTCGTCGGGCACTCGATGGGCGAGGTCGCGGCGGCCGTCGTCGCGGGAAGGCTGTCCCTGGCGGACGGCGTGAAGGTCATCTGCCGCCGCTCCCGGCTGCTGGACCGGCTGGTCGGCGGCGGCGCGATGGCGGTGCTCGGCACGTCCGCCGCCGGGGTCGCGCGGCTCGCCGCCGGCCTGGACGAGGTGTACGCGGCCGTCCACTCCTCGCCCCGGCAGACCGTCGTCACCGGCGACGCCGGGCAGGTCGCGGCCGTGGTGGCGCGCGCCGAGGCCGAGGGCCTCCTCGCCCGGATGATCAAGGCGGAGGGCGCGGGGCACTCGCCGCAGGTCGATCCGCTCCTGCCCGACCTGCGCGACGCTCTCGCCAAGGTCGGGGCGGAGCCCGGCACGCCGCTCGCCGAGGGCGTCCGCCTCTACACGACGGCGCTGGACGACCCGCGCGCCGACGTCCCGATGGACGCCGGGTACTGGGCGGAGAACCTGCGCAACCCCGTCCGGCTCACCGACGCGATCGCGGCGGCGGCCGACGACGGGTTCCGGACGTTCATCGAGGTCAACGCCCATCCGATCCTCGCGCACGCCGTCGGCGAGACGCTGGAGGGCGTCGGCGCGTTCGTCACGCACACCCTCAAGCGCGCGCCGAGGGGCCAGGAGACCGACGACACCCTGACCTTCCACGCGCGGCTGGCCGAGCTCGCCGCGCACGGCCACCCCGTGGCGCCGCCCGCCGACGGCGCGGTCGCCGACGTGCCGTCCGCATCCTGGCGGCACGAGCGGCACTGGATCGACACGTCCCGGTCGCGCCGCGCCGCGCGCCGCGACGAGCACCCGCTGCTCGGCGCGCACGTCGAGCTGCCCGGCGAGGACCGGCACGCCTGGCGCGCCGACGTCGGCACCGCCGCCCAGCCGTGGATCGCGCCGGTGCACGGCCTGCACGTGCTGCCGCCCGCCGCGGTCGCGGAGATGGCGCTCGCCGCCGGGGCCGAGGCGCTCGGCGTCGAGGCGGTGCGCGTCCACAGCCTGTGGATGGAGCGTCCGCTCGCGCTCGACGCGTCCACGACGGTCACGACCACCTTCGACGAGGACGAGCGGCGCGTCGAGGTCCACGCGCTCACCCCCGCCGGGACCTGGACCCGGCTGGCCCGCGCGGACGTCGCCGAGGACCACCGCCCGCCCACCGGCCGGCCCGCCGGTCCCGCCGACGGTCCGGTGACCGCGATCGCGGGGGCCGAGCGCGGCAGCCGCCACTTCCGCCTGCACCCGGAGGTCTTCGACCGCGCCCTCGCCGTCCTGTCCGCGGCGGCGGGCGAGGGGACGTGGACCGTCGACGCGATCGGCGCGCTGCGCGTGCACGGGCCGACGCACCGGGGCGGCGACGTCCGCGCCGCGTTCGACGGCACCCACGGCGACCTGCGGATTCTCGGCCCGGACGGCGAGGTCCTGGTCGAGGCGACCGGCATCGCGCTGCGCCGCGTCGAGCGCGCCGACCTGCCCGTGCCGCTCTCCGCCAAGCTCGCCGAGGTCGTCTGGGACATCTCGGACACCCCGGAACCGGTCGTGTCGGACGCGTCCTGGCTGCTGCTCGCGGACGACGCCGACCCCCTCGCCGACCCCTTCGCCGCCGCCGTCGCGGCCGAACTGGAGGCGCGCGGCCACACCGTCGCGCGGCAGCCGATCGGCGCGGTCCCGTCCGGCGATGTGCACGGCGTCGTCCTGGTGCCGGGCGGGCTCGCGGACGAGGAACTGGTCCTCGCGGTCGCGCGCGCGTCCGTCGCCCTGCCGGACGGCCCGCGCCTCTACGTCGCCACGCGCGACGCGCTGCCGGTGCTGCCCGGCGAGGCCGGCGACCACCGGCGGGCGCACGTCCGCGCGCTCACCCGCGTGCTGGCGTTCGAGCGGACCGTCCAGCGCGCCACGCTCGTGGACGCCGCCCGGCCCGAGGACCTGGTGGCCGAACTCCTCGCGGACGACCCGTCCCGCGAGACCGCCTACCGCGGCGGCGTCCGCCGCACGGCCCGGCTCGACCGGGCCGTCCTGCCGGAGACCGGCCGGCGCAGGCGCGTCGTCCGGCGCGGCGGCGCGTACGTGATCACCGGCGGGTACGGCGGGATCGGGCTGGTCACGGCCCGGCTGCTGGCCGAGCGCGGCGCCGGGCGGATCGTGCTTTCGGGCCGGTCCGGACCGTCCGCCGAGGCCGAGAAGGCCATCGCGCGGCTGCGCGAGGACGGCGTGGACGTCGAGGTCGTCCTCGGCGACATCGCCGAGCCCGGCGTCGCCGGACGGCTCGTCGCGGCGGCCCGGGAGGGCGGCGCGACGCTGCGGGGGATCGTGCACGGCGCGGGCGCGATCGACGACCGGATGCTCACCGACCTCGGCCCGGACGACCTGCACCGGGTGTGGACGGCGAAGGTGGCGGGCGCGCGGGCGCTGTCCGAGGCGACCTGGGACGCCGACCTCGACTGGTTCGTCCTGCACTCCTCGGCCGCCGCGCTGCTCGGCTCGCCCGGCCAGGCCGCCTACGCCGCCGCGAACGCCGCGCTGGACGCGCTCGCCGCGCACCGCCGCGCGCACGGCCGCCCGGCCACCGCGATCGACTGGGGCACCTGGTCGCAGGTCGGCGGGGCCGCGGGCCTGCGGGTCGCGGTGATCGAGCCGATCACCCCGGACGAGGGCGTGCAGGCGCTGGAGGCGCTGCTCGCCGCCGACGCCACCGCCGCCGGGGTGCTGCGGTTCGACCCGTCCGCGGCCGTGGGCCTGTTCCCCGAGATCGCGCGCATGCCGTACTTCGCGTCGCTCACCGAGGCCGTGGCGGCGGAGTCCCAGGACACCGGCGACTGGCCCGGCATCGACGCCGTCAGGGAGCTCCCGCCGGACGAGGCGCGCGCCCGCATCGCCGCTCGGCTCCGCTGGCGGATCGCGTCCGTGCTCGGCTTCGCGCCCGACCGGCTCGACCCGGCCGTCCCGCTCACCGACCTCGGCCTGGACTCGCTGGTCGCGGTCCGGATCAAGAGCGGCGTCGAGCACGACCTCGGCCTGACCGTCCCGGCGTCGGTGCTGCTCAAGGGCGCGTCGGTCGACGTGTTCGAGGAGTGGGCCGCCGAGGAGCTGGGCCTCGCGGCGGCGCCGACTCCGGCCGCCGTTCCGCTCGCCGAGTCGAACGCGGAGGCCGGGTACGTGATGGCCCGCGACGCCGCCGAGCGCCTGGCCGTCCGGTTCTTCGAGGACGTCCTCGGCCTCGACCGCGTCTCGGTCGTCGCCGACTTCCACGCCGACCTCGGCGGCACCGACGAGCAGGCGGACGAGGTCGTCGCGCTGCTGCTCCGGGAGCTGGGCGGCGAGGCGACCCGGGGCGAGCTGTTCGCCACCCCGACGGCCGAGCACGTCGCCGAGTACATCCGGGCCGCGGACGAGGAGGCCGCGCGGCAGATCGTCCGGCCGCTGAAGCCGTCCGGGACCCGGCGGCCGATCTTCATCGCGCACCCGGCGGGCGGCACCACCGCCTGCTACCGGCAGCTCGTCGAGCTGCTGGGCGACGACCAGCCGGTGTACGGGCTGGAGCGGTTCGACGACGCGCCCTCGGTCGAGGAGCGCGCCGAGCGCTACGTCCGGCACCTGGTCGAGGCGCAGCCCGAGGGCGCATTCCGGCTGGCCGGATGGTCGTTCGGCGGCGTCCTGGCGTACGAGACGGCCCGGCGGCTGCGCGCGGCCGGACGCGAGGTCGAGTTCGTCGCGCTGTTCGACGCCGGGCTGCCGCTGCCGGTCGAGGACGAGTCCGACACGCTCGCCCGCCGCTTCGCCGCGTTCACCGAGTACATCAACGAGACCTACGGCCTGGACGTCGCGCTCACCTACGAGGAGCTGTCGGGGCTGCCGGAGGAGCAGCAGTTCGCGCTGGTCATGGAGCGGGCCGCGCCGCTGGCCGAGCTGATCCCGCCCGCCGCGCTGCACCACCAGCTCACCTCGCACCAGGACACCCGGTCGCTCGAGGCGTACGAGCCCCGTCCCTACGACGGGCGTGTCATCCTCTACTACGCGCCCGAGGAGACCCCCTGGGCGGTGAAGGACGCCCGGTACGTCCTGGACGGGACGAACGGGTTCGGCTCGCTCTGCTCCGACCTGGAGAAGGTCACGATCCCCGGTGTCCACCACCTGAACCTGCTCGACCCGCCCGGCGTGCGGCTCCTCGCCGCCCACCTGGACGGCCGCCTCGCCGCCGCCTCCGACGGCACCGCCCCCCACGGCGCCGCCGGCGGCGCCCCCGCTTCCGGTACCGCGTCCGCCCCCTCGGCCGCCCTGTCCACGGCCCACTGATCCCGCGGAGGAACCCCCCATGTCCGAGCTGCTCGACGCCGTCCGGTCCGGTGCGTCCGGCCGGGAGCTCGCCGAGATCGACCTGCCGACGCGCTACCGCGCCGCGTTCACCCGCAAGGACGAGGTGGGCGTCTTCGAGGGGCAGGCCGACAAGGACGTGCGGCGGTCGATCCACGTGGGCGAGGTCGAGATGCCGGAGATCGCGCCGGACGAGTGCGTCGTGGCGGTGATGTCGGCGGCGATCAACTTCAACACGGTCTGGTCGGCGATCTTCGAGCCGGTGCCGACGTTCGCGTTCCTGGAGAAGTTCGGGCGGCAGGGCTGGTACGGCGCGCGGCACGACCTGCCGTACCACGTGCTCGGCTCGGACGGCGCGGGCGTCGTGGTGCGCACCGGCGCGGGGGTGAAGCACTGGAAGGTCGGCGACCGCGTGGTCATCTCGCCGTCCTACGTGGACGAGGAGGACCACGGCTCCTACGACGACGGCATGATGTCGGAGTCGCAGCTCGCCTGGGGGTTCGAGACCAACTTCGGCTCGCTCGGCGACTTCTGCGTCGTCAAGGCCAACCAGCTGATCAAGAAGCCCGCGCACCTGACCTGGGAGGAGGCGGGCTCCAACACGCTGTGCGCCGCGACCGCCTACCGGATGCTCGTCGGGACGCACGGCGCCCGGATGAAGCAGGGCGACGTCGTGCTCGTGTGGGGTGCGACGGGCGGGCTCGGGTCGTTCGCCACGCAGCTCGTGCTCAACGGCGGGGGCATCCCCGTCGCGGTCGTGTCGTCGGAGGAGAAGGCCGAGATCGTCCGCGCGCAGGGCTGCCGGCACGTCATCGACCGCACCGGCCTGGACCTCGGCGAGGGCGGCCTGCGCAACCCCAAGGCGGGGCGCATCCTCGGCGAGGCCATCCGCCGCGAGGTCGGCGAGGACCCGGGCATCGTCTTCGAGTACCTCGGCCGCGAGACGTTCGGCGCGTCCGTCTACGTCGCCAAGCGCGGCGGGAAGATCGTCACCTGCGGCTCGTCCACCGGCTACAAGCACGAGTACGACAACCGGTTCCTGTGGATGCGGCTGAAGAGCATCATCGGCTCGCACGGCTTCAACTACCACGAGGCGGTGCAGGTCAACCGGCTGTTCTCGCTCGGGATGATCCAGCCGACGCTGTCGCGGTCCTACCCGCTGGAGGAGGCGGGCGAGGCGACCCGCGCCGTCCAGACCAACCAGCACATCGGGAAGGTCGCGGTGCTGTGCGGCGCGACCGCCGAGGGGCAGGGCCCAGCACATCGGGAAGGTCGCGGTGCTGTGCGGCGCGACCGCCGAGGGGCAGGGCGTGGACGACCCGGCGCTGCGCGAGCGGATCGGCGAGGACCGGTTCCACCTGTTCCGGCGCTGACCGGCCCCCGGTCCGCCGCTTCCGCCGCTGACCGGCCCCCGGTCCGCCGCTCGGCGTGATGTTCTTGCTACGTTCGGTGACGAGAAGATCATCAGCCTGAACGGAGACGGGCATGGCGCCACACGACCCGACCGCCGACGCACGGCTCGACGCCCTGGCCGACCGCGCCGAACTGGTCACCCTCCTGGACCGCTACGCGCGCGCCCTGGACGACCGCGCGTTCGACGCCCACTCCCTCGCGGCCCTGTTCACGCCGGACGCGACCGTGGGCGTCCCGTCGCAGGAGCACGAGGGCCTGACCGACCTGTCCCAGTACCTGACCGACTCGCTGGCCGCCTTCGGCACGACCCAGCACATCTACGCCAACCACCTCATCGAGCTGCGCGGCGACGAGGCGTCGCTGCGCGTCAACTCCAACGCCACCTACGTCCTGCTGGACACCGAGCGGGTGTACGTGGCGGGCGCGGTCGTCACCGGCACCGCCGTCCGCACGCCGTACGGCTGGCGGCTGAAGACGCTGACGCTCACGCCGACCTGGGACACCATCGCCATGTCCCCGGCCGCCGAGCCCTCCGGGTCGGGCGGGTCCGTCGACGCGTCCGACCTGGCCGACGACGAGTAGCCGCCGAATTCTCCGTCGGGGTGTGTCAAGACGACGGCGGCGGCTCCGACCAATGTGCGAGACCGGCCGAGTCCGGTCCGGACCGATGAGCCAGGGACCTCGCAGGAGTCGATATGGGCATGAGCACGCACACCCTCGAGACCACCGGAGCGAACCTCGTCTACGACGTCGAGGGGCCGCTTCCCACCGCCGACGGCCGCCCGCCGCTGTTCATGATCGGGCAGCCGATGTGCGCGGACGGCTTCCGCGCGCTGGCGGCCCGCTTCCCGGACCGCACGGTCGTCACCTACGACCCGCGCGGCCTCGGCCGCAGCACCCGCACGGACGGCCGCACCGACAACGACCCCGGGACGCAGGCCCGGGACGTCCACGCCATCATCGAGGCCCTGGGCGCCGGCCCGGTCGAGATGTTCGCCAGCAGCGGCGGCGCCGTGACCGCCCTCGCCCTGGTCACCGCCCACCCGGACGACGTGACGACGCTCGTGGCGCACGAACCGCCGCTGGTCTCCGTCCTGCCCGACGCGGACGCCGCCCGCCGTGCCATGGCCGCCGTCAGGGACGCCTACCAGGCGAAGGGCTGGGGCGCGGGCATGGCCGCCTTCATGGCCGTGACGAGCTGGCAGGGCGAGTACACCGACGCCTACTTCGCGCAGCCCGTCCCGGACCCGGCCGCCTACGGGATGCCGACCGAGGACGACGGGAAGCGCGACGACCCGCTGCTGTCCGGCACGTCCGACGCGATCATGGACTACGAGCCCGACGTCGCGGCCCTGGCCGCCGCCCCCGCCCGCGTCGTGGTCGCCGTCGCCGAGGAGACCGGCGACGCCCTCACCGCGCGTCCGGCCCGGGTGCTGGCCGCCCGGCTCGGCGGGGAGGCCCCGGTCTTCCCCAGCCACCACGGCGGCTTCGCGGGCCCCGAGACCGGTTATCCGGGCAAGCCCGAGGCCTTCGCTGACAAGCTCCGCACCTTCCTCTCCTGATCCCGGTGCCGGCCCGCCGGGAACCGTCGCCTTCCGCCGCCTGACCTCAAGGCAGGTTGAGGGAGCAGCGTGGTGCCTTGCGGGCCGTCGCCGACGCCCACGCCGCGGTCGGGAACCGCGCCACCCCCGGCAAGACGCTGCTCATCATCCGACGCGGAGCGGCGTCGCCCCCACGCGGAACAGTGCGGATTTCGTCAATCTCGGTTCTTCGGCGAAAAGAGGTGCGCCGCCCGCCGCGCAAAATCGCGCCCGTTGATCATTAATTGTTTCGCCGTTAAGCCCACGGCCGGGGTTGGACGGGGCATTATCGAGGCACCCCCCGAGCAGATCGACGAATTGAGTGGGGGAATATGTCCAAGATTAGCCTTTCGCGCCGTTCGGGGTCTGTACTCGCGGCGGCGCTGGCGGTCATCTCCTTCGGTGTCGCTCCGGCGGCGGGAGGAGCCGAGCGGGACGGGGTCCCGAACGCCGCGCGCGCGGACGGCCCGCCCCGCGCCGACGGTCCGGCCCGCGCGGACGGCCCGCCCCAGGCGGAGTTCCACATCGTCTCGCCGGGCCCCGGCGCGTCGCTCTCCGGGTACGTCGGCCCCGAGTCGATGGACCCGCTGCACGGCTACGTCCCCCGGGGCTACAGCCCCAGGGACTTCCACCGCCGGGTCATCCGCCACGCGGGCATCATCCGCGGGATCCGGGAGGACGGCAAGCTGGTGCGCGCCTACTGCTTCGACCTGGAGCACCCGACGCGCGGCCACATGCCGTACCGGTACGGCACGTGGGGCGAGGCCCGCACGCGGAACCTCGGCTACATCGCGCGCACGATCCACGACTACTACCCGAACACGGCCGAGCCGGCCGGGATGAGCGAACGGGCGAAGGCCGCGGCCGTCCAGGCGGCGATCTGGTTCTTCTCCAACAGGTACGTCCTCGACCAGGACCACCCGCTCTTCCCCACGACGTCCCGGATCGTCAGCCGCGTCATCAAGGAGGGGCCGCTGGAGGAGCCGGCGAGCCCGTCCCTGCGGGTCAGCGGCCCGGAGCACGTCCGCGCCAACTCCCTCGCCGGCCCGTACTCGGTCGAGGGCACCTCGGACAAGGCGTCCGTGGACGTCACCGGCGGCGAGATGTACCGCGACGCCGCGGGCACCCAGCCGATCCGGAGCGGCGCACCGCTGGAGAGGGGCGCGTCCTTCTACCTGCGGTCCGCCCACCCCGGCAAGGTGCGGGTGCGGATCCGGGCGCGCGTCGTCCACCACATCGGGCAGGCCGCCGTGTACGTCCGCGAAGCGGGCTACCCGGGGATGCCGCGCGAGGGCCAGAAGATCATCCTCGCCCGCGAGGACTGCGTGGACGTGGTCATCGAGAAGCTGGTCGTCATCGAAGAGGAGCTTCCGCCGCCGCCTCCGGTGGAGCACCACCCGTCGCTCGAGGTGCACAAGTGGGTGCACCCGGGGACCTACGGCCACGCGGGCCAGCGGCTGCACTTCAAGATCAAGGTCACGAACACCGGTGACGTCGCGCTGAACAACGTGCGCGTCGAGGACCACATGCGCGGCCTGTCGGAGGTCCGGTGCCCCCGGACGACGCTCGCGGCCGGGGAGTCGATGGTCTGCTCCGCGACGTACCGCGTCACCAGGAGGGACCTGCGGCACCACTCCGTGAAGAACTGCGCCGCCGCGGAGGGCCGGGCGTTCGAGGAGGGGACGCACGTGCGGTCCGGCTGGGACTGCGCCCAGGCTTACGGGCACGTCCCCGTGACCGGCTAGGTCCGACGTCCGGGGAGGGCGTCCGGGGCGATGGCCCCGGGCGCCCTCTTTCGCGCGCGGTGGCATGTCGCCCCTCGGCCCGGCGCTCGCATCGAGCGGCCCGCTGCCTGCCCGAAATGCCCGCCTTTGATAAATGACAAGAAGTGTCCCGATTTGTGGCTGCGCCGCCTCGAGAGCCAGGCAAAGAAATATGCGGCGGGCAACAAATGATCTGTCCTGATGATCGTGAACCGGCGCCGTGCGAGGAATGACCATCGCAGCGCGAAATGACCTGTCCATCGATCGGGGGCGATGCGCGTGCACGGTTTCTGGCGCCGTTCAGGGTGCGTGATCGCAGCGGTGCTGCTGTTCCTGTCGGCATGCGTCTCCCCGGCGGTCGCCGGGGTGGACCCGGGCCGGTTCCCGGTGCCCGGCCCCGTGGTGATCCCGCCCGAGGCGGACTTCGACCTCACCGGCCTGGGAGGCGGCACCGGCGTCGCGGGCTATTTCGGCCCCGAGACGCTCAACCCGCTCGACGGCTACCCCGCGGCCGGATACGACAAGACCGGCTTCGTCCGCAACGACCTCGGCTACGCGGGCATCATCAACGGCGTGGGGCGCGACGGGACCCCGCTGCGCACCTACTGCATCGACCTCGCCCACGAAGCGTGGGGCGGGATGGCGTACAAGTACGTCTCCTGGAGTGAGGAGCACGTGGAGAACCTCGGGTACATCGCGCGCATCCTGCACGACTACTACCCGAACACCGACGAGCCCGCCGACCTCAGCCCCGCGCTGAAGGCCGCGGCCGTCCAGGCGGCGATCTGGTTCTTCTCCGACCGGTACGTCCTCGCCGAGTTCCCGCCGCTGTTCCAGGCGACGTCCGCGATCGTCGCGCGGGTGCTCGCCGAGGGGCCGCTGCCGCCTCCGCAGGCTCCCGGACTGAGCTTCACGGGTCCGGACGGCATCCGGGCGGGCGTCGTCTCGGGGCCGTTCACCGTCCACACCACGGCGGCGACGGCGACCGTCGGCATCACCGGCGGTGAGATGTTCGAGGACGCCGCGGGCACCCGGCCGATCCCGAGCGGCGCCGAGCTGAGGAACGGCGACACCTTCTACGTGCGGTCCGCCGAACCCGGCACGCTGCGACTCTCGGCGCACGCGACCGCCGTCCATCCGGCGGGCGAGGTCGCGCTCTACGTGCGGGATCCGGAGGGCCAGCCGGGCTTCCCCGAGCAGGGCCAGAAGATCATTCTCGCCGCCGACGCCGAGACGCCCGTGGACGCCGAGAAGACGGTCGAGGTCACCGAGGCCCCGCCCGAGCCACCGAAGCAGAAGCCGTCACTCACGATCCGGAAGTGGGTGCGCCCGCACTCCTACCACCGTGCGGGCCAGCCGCTGCGGTTCACGTACAAGGTGACGAACACCAGCCGCGTCCCGCTGGACCGCGTCAAGGTGGACGACCCCAAGCCCGGCCTGTCCGAGGTGCGCTGCCCGCGCTCGTACCTGTGGCCGGGGCAGTCGATGGTCTGCACGGCGACGTACCGCGTCACCAGGAAGGACCTGTGGAAGCGGTCCGTGCGGAACTGCGCCGTCGTCAACGGCCGTGATCCGAAGTACGGAAGGTTCGTGAGGTCCCGCCGGGCCTGCGCGAGCGCCTACGGCCACGTCCCCGTGACCGGCTGACGGCAACACCCGAAGAGGACGCCCGGGTTCACCACTCGATGAACCCGGGCGTCCTGCTGACCAGCTAGGACGGTGGGCCATGGAAGTGATGGCGACACGGAGACTCACCCTGGAGCAGCGAGGTGGGCAAAGCGAAGTGCTCGTCCAACTGGCGCAGCCACAGCAGGACGAGCACGGAGATTTCGTATGCCTGCTCGAGATCGCCGGCCTGGGCGAGGAGCACCGGTACCCGTCCCATGGAGTGGACGGAATCCAGGCGTTGCAGCTTGCCCTGAAGACGGCGAGTGCCGTTCTCGACGCTCACGCTCGACAAGGAGCCACACTGCGCTGGAACGACGAGACCAACCTCGGCTTCGACTCGTAGCCCCCCTCACGCCAAGGGCCCGCTTCCACCGCGCTTCAAAGCGGCGGACGCCCTCTCGTCATGCATCGCGGCGAATGACCTCGATGAGACGGCGAAGGTCGTCCCGCACAAGGACGTGGTGCCCACCCTTGGGGTTCCTGCTGTCACGAACCCCCACGGCTCCACCGGCGTCGGCCAGCTCCACGCAGCTTCCGCCCGCGCCACTCTCGCTGTAACTGCTCTTGCGCCAGACGGTCATGGAGCCCTCCAACTCAGACGAGCGAGCATTACCGCTTTGAGCTTCGGATGGCTTCAGTGAGCTGGTGGAGGTCGGCGCGGGTGAGGGTGAGGTGGCCTGCGCGGGTGTTCTTGCCGTCGCGGACGCCCACGGAGGCACCGAGGTCGGCCAGCTCGACGCAAGTTCCGCCCGCCCCCTGGTCTTCGCTGTGGGTGCTCTTCCGCCACACGGTCATGCGCCCTCCGACCCGACGAACCGACTGCTATCGCCTTGAGTTTCGAATGGCCTCGGTGAGCTGGTGAAGGTCGGTGCGGGTGAGGGTGAGGTGGCTTCCACTTGGGTTCTTGCTGTCGCGAACGCCCACAGACGTGCCGAGGTCGGCCAACTCCACGCACGTCCCGCCCTGGTCCTGGCCTTCACTGTGGCTGCTTTTGCGCCAGACGATCACTTGCCCTCCCGCAGCTTCAGTAGATGCTCCCGGCTCTGGTCCTCGTTCCAGGCGCGTGCCGCGAGACGGTCGAATTGTAGGCCCGCGCCGATCGCGATGGCCTGATCGTCGATCACCCGGCCGATCTCAAATGCGCCGCCCGCGAAGACCATGAGTCGCCTTGCCGCCAGCCTGGTCCACCAGAAGGAACCGTCGATGCCGACGTGGGGAGTGGCCGAGTCTGGGAGAATCCGCACAGATATGTGCAACGATTCCGATAGTTCCAGAAGGTGGTTCAGTTGGGCGCGCGTCATCCGGCTATCGCCCATCCGACGAAGTGCTGGGACGTCCAGGAGGAGCCAGATCTGCGGATCATCGGCCAAGATAGCGGCTTGATGCTCCATCCTCCGGCCGACCGCTGCGTCCACGTTCTGAACGTTGCCAGCTGTGTGCCCCGCCTGAAGTAAGGCCCGGCTGTAGTCCTCGGTCTGGAATGGGATGGGGATGAAGGTGGGGTTGAAGATCTTGTGTTCAACGCCCGTCCGCTGAAAGCGCCTGACCCGCTGTGGCCAGGTCGGATCGGGCCCTAGCTCCGCGTAGTACTGGAGCAGTGTGAAGAGTCCGCCGGTGCGCCATGCTGCGTCCAGCTTCTTGCACTCACCGCTGTTGAGCTGCTTCTCGCCGGTCTCGTACTTGGAAACTTGGCCGATCGAGCAGCCGAGGATCTCCGCGATCTCGTGCTGCCGCATGTTCTTCTCGACGCGCATGAAGCGCAGTAGGTAGCTGATGAGGTCGTAGATCGAGTTGTGGGGATCAGGGGGTGGCTTGACCATGACCGGTCCCTTGTGATCTTCGGAGGTTTGCCGATGTTGTCGGCAACAGTGACAACGGTAGTCGGGTGACCTCAGAGTGTGATGCGGAACGCTGGAATTCACGCCATGAGGACGGGTCCGATGATTCGGAAAGCTCCTGTGGCAGATGACCGGGAAGGGCTGGTCGTCTGCCGGTTCGACGCCGATCTCTCCGCTGCCGGGAAGGCGCGGCGGCGGGTGGGGGAGGTGCTGCGCGGGTGGGGGCGCGACGACCTGGAGGACGACGCCGCGCTCTGCGTGTCCGAGCTGGTCACCAACGCGCTCAACTGCGGGGCCGGCGACATCCGCGTCCTGGTGGAACGGCTCGCCGGTGGCATGGTCGAGGTCGCCGTCTGGGACGACGGGCCGGGGGCTCCTGAGCTCCAGAGTCCCGATCTGACGCGCGAGACCGGGCGGGGGCTCGGCATCGTGCAGGTCCTGGCGGTCGCGTGGGGCACGCACGCCTCTGCCGAAGGCGGCAAGACCGTGTGGGCGCGGTTCGTCTCGTCGGACGGCACCTCGTGACCGCCATGTTGCACACGTCCGCGCTTCTGCTGTGCGTGCTGGGCGGGGCGTGCGTGGGGGCTTCGCTGACCGGCCTTCTCCTGTACATGTTCCGCCCGCGGTCGGCTGGACGGCATCGGCCCCGGCCGTGACGAGCCGCTTTGACCTGGAGCGCGCTCCAGCTTCTAGCGTCCGGTGGCATGACGATGGAACAGCAGCACAAGCTCGGTTCGGGGTTCGGCGCGCACAGCACGGCGCGGGACGTCCTCGCCGGGATCGACCTCACCGGAAAATCCGCGCTCGTCACCGGCGGGTACTCCGGGCTCGGGCTGGCGGGCGTCCGGGCGCTGGCCGAGGCGGGTGCGCGGGTCGTCGTCCCCGCTCGCAGGCCCGAGGTTGCTCGGGACGCGCTGCGGGACGTGCCGGGCGCGGTCGTCGGCGAACTCGACCTGGGTGACCAGGAGAGCGTGCGCGTATTTTCCGACCACCTGCTGGCGGACGGCCGGGCGTTCGACATCGTGATCACCAACGCGGGGATCATGGCGTGCCCCGAGACGCGGGTGGGTCCCGGGTGGGAGGCCCACTTCGCGACCAACCATCTCGGGCACTTCACGCTGGTCAACCGGCTGCGCCCGCTGCTCGCGGACGGCGCGCGGGTCGTCTCGGTCGCGTCGTCCGGGCACTTCCTGTCGGGCATCCGGTGGGACGACCTCCAGTTCCGTGACGGGTACGACCGGTGGCTCGCGTACGCGCAGTCGAAGACGGCGAACGCGTTGTTCGCCGTCCAGTTGAACGCGCTCGGGGTGCGGGCGTTCGCCGTCCATCCGGGGAGCATCCTCACGCCGCTGCAGCGGCACGTCCCGCGCGAGGAGCAGATCGCGCAGGGCTGGATGAGCGAGGACGGCACCCCCGTCGAAGGCTTCAAGACCCCCGAGCAGGGAGCGGCCACGGCGGTCTGGGCCGCGACGTCGCCGCTGCTCGACGGCCTCGGCGGGCTCTACGCGCAGGACTGCGACGTCGCCGAGCCCGCGACCGGCGACGACATGCTGGTCGGCGGGGTCAAGCCCTGGGCCGTGGACCCGGACGACGCCGCCCGCCTGTGGGACGTCTCCGCGGACCTCACCGGTCAGGGCGCGTAGGTCGCCAGGAACTCGTCCACGTACGCGTCGGTGTCGTGCGGGGCGGCCCCGACGCGGGCGAGGGCGGCGGTGCCGAGGTAGCTCGCGTAGGCGGAGGCGGCGCGGTGCCGGGCCTGCCCGGCGCTCATCCCCAGCTCGCGGAACGCCTCCTCCACGATCTCCAGCCGCCGCCGGGTGACCCGGCCCGCGACCGCGCGCACCGCCTCGTCCGCCTCGCACGTCAGCCGCAGCGCGGCGTCCGCGTGGCCGGTGCCGAGGGACAGCAGGAGCAGCGAGCGCAGGCGCTCGACCGGGTCGGCGATGCCGGTGAAGCGGGACGCGACGCGCTCGGTCTGCTCGCGCTCCCACAGCTCCAGCGCCGCGTCCAGCAGCGCGGACCGGTTCTCGAACAGCCAGTAGAAGCTCGACTTGGACGCGCCGAGCCGCGCCGCGACCGGTTCCACCGCGACCGCGGACGCACCGCCCTCGACCAGCGCCGCGAGCGCCGCGGCGGCCCAGTCCTCCCGGCTGAGGCGGGCGGTGCGTGGCATGGGGTCACTCTCCCTCGTTCTGGACGGTGCCGTACAGTCCTGTTCTGTACGTTACCGTCCAGAACGTCGAGGGGTACACGACCATGGACTGGCTGCTGGACCGGCTCCTGCCCGACCCCGACTTCCGCACCCGCTACACCCGCCGCGTGGACGCGTCGCCGGAGGCCGTCTGGCGCGCCCTGCTCGGCGTCCGCGCGGACGACCTCCCGCTGACCGGCGTCCTGATGCGCATCCGGACGGGCGGCCGTCGCCGTCCGGCCTCCGGGAGCTTCGTCGCCAACGCCGCGGTGCCCGAACTGGGCCGGACGGAGGGCCGCGAGATCGTCCTCGGACGGGTCGCCCGGTTCTGGAAGCCGCGCCCGGTCCCCGGACCGCCCGCCACCGCCACCGCCGACGGGTTCGCCGCCTTCTCCGAGCCGGGCTGGGCCAAGGCCGCGCTCGCGTTCCAGATCATCCCGGCCGACGGGCGGACGCTCCTCGTCGCCGACACCCGCGTCACCGCGACCGATCCGCGCAGCCGCCGGATCTTCTCCCTGTATTGGTCGCTCATCAGACTCGGCGGCGCCGGGCTGATCCGCGTCGAACTCCTTGCCGCCGTCGCCCGCATCGCCGAGCGCGGTTGAACCGTCGAGTCAGGGGGCTGGTCGATGAAAACGCGATTTCGGGTGGGTACGGGACTTCTCGCCGGTGCGCTGCTGGTCGGCGCGGTCTCGGCGTGGAAGTCGGACGTCCGCGTGCCCGGGGAGAGACGGCGGGAGGAGCCCGCGAGCAGCATCCGTCCGGCGGGGATGGCATGGACGTCCGACTTCGAGACCGCGCCCGCTCCCTCGACGCTCTTCTCGGCGGAGGTCTGGAGAACCCTGCGTGACGCGGACGATCCAGGATCGGAATGCCGTCACACGCCGGGCGACGGATACGACATGTGGAGCTGCCTGTTCCGCACCACGGGACGCGGGCCGCGGAACAGGGACGAGCTCTCGCTCGAGATGACGAAGTACGATCCTCGCCTCGGCGAGAGCGCCGTCGAGCACGCGGCGGCCATCTTCGACACGGCCCACGGCACGTACGCCGACTTCCCGGTGTCGGCCCCGTCCCCGTTGGGGGACGAGGCGTTCGAGGTGCCGGTCGAGAGCACCGAGACGCGGAAGCCGCACCTGGTCACCTTCCGCGCGCGGAACCTCATCGTCGAGCTCCGGGTCACCGTCTACCGGGAGGAACTCGACAAGTGGGAGCTGGCGGGCGAGCGCCGCCGCCAGACCTGGCTCTACGCGACCGAGCTGTCGCGGGGGCTGGCGCGCCTGCACCACTGACGGGCCCGAGTCGCGACCTTCGCGGGGGCGGGGTCGCGACTTTGGTCGGTGCGGGAGCGTCGGGTGGCCGATGTCCGGGACGCGTCCGGGGGCCGAGGCTTGCCTTGCGGGTGAGCCGAGGAGAAGGGCGCTTCGATGGCGGAATTCGAGCCGCGGCGGACGGACGCACGAGGGGGGCGGCCGGACGCAAGGGAGCGGCGAACGGAGACGACGCGGAGGCGGCGGCCGGAGGGACGGAGCCGTAGGCCGGAGGCGGGAGGGCCGCGGACGGCCGGGCGGTGGACGGTCGGACGGCGGGCGCTGATCGCCGGGGCCGTCGCGGCGGGCGTGGCCGGGATCGCGGCGGTGGGACGTCCGGCGGAGACCCAGGCGCGCGCCGCCGCGTGGATGCGCGGACGGTCGCCGGACCGGGCGGAGCGGACGGCCCCGAGGAAGGGCCTGGCGCAGCGCGGCGTCAACTACGACACCGTGCGCGAGGTGTGGAAGCCCGCGTTCGTGCGGCGGGAGATCCGGGCGATCCGGCGCGACCTGCACTGCAACGCGGTGATCCTGCTCGGGGACGATCTGCGGCGGCTGGAGTTCGCGGCGCGCTGCGCGGCGGACGAGGGCCTGTTCGTCTGGTTCGAGCCGCGCCAGTTCGACAAGGACGCCGCGCACACGCTGCGGTTCCTCCGGTCCGTGGCGCGGACGGCGGAACGGCTGCGGCGGCGGCACCCCGGCGTCGGCCTGTCGATGGGATGCGAGCTGACGATCTTCATGTCCGGCCTCGTCCCCGGCAGGACCTGGGAGGAGCGGGCCGCGAACCTGCGGACCCCGGCGGGCAAGGGGTACGACGAGCGGCTGAACGCCTTCCTCGTGCGCGCGCACGACGCGGTCCGGCCGCTGTTCGGCGGACGGCTCACCTACACGTCCGGTGTCTGGGAGTCGGTGCGGTGGAGCAGGTTCGACGTCGTCGGCGTGGACCTCTACCGGGACGCGTCGAACGAGGCGACCTATGTCCGGGACGTCAGGGCGCTGCACCGGTTCGGGAAGCCGGTCGTCATCACCGAGTTCGGCTGCTGCACGTACCGGGGCGCGGAGAAGCGCGGCGGCGAGGGGTTCTCGATCGTGGACTGGACGCGGGAGCCGCCCGTCATCCCGGACGGATACGTCCGCGACGAGCGCGTCCAGACGCGCTACCTCACCGAACTCCTCGACATCTACGAGGCCGAGGGCGTGTACGGCGCGTTCGTCTACAACTTCATCAACACCGACACCCCGTACTCGCCCGATCCGCGGCACGACCTCGACATGGCCGGGTTCTCGCTGGTCAAGGTGCGTGCGAACTACGCGAGGACGGGAAGGTTCGAGGCCAAGGACGCCTTCCGCGCCCTCGCCCGCCGCTTCGCCACCGGCGCCTGATCCGCCGCTTCGCCACCGGCGCCTGACCCACCGCTTCGCGGTCGGCGCCTGACCCGCCGGTTCGCAGCCGGTGCCTGACTCGCCGGTTCGCGGCCGTCGGGACACCGCTCGGCGGCGTCCACCTGGCGCTCGCGCTGCCCGTCCTGCTGCTGGCGGCGGCGGCCGGGCCACTGCTGGTGACGCGCCCGCGCACCACCGCCACTGCCTGACCCCCAAGGCGTGCGTCGCGGGCGGGACGGACTGCTGGGCGAGTGTTGATATGTCCCCTTGCTCGCGTACTTTTCTCCGCATGGAACTGGTGGTGGCCTCCTACGCCGATCCGGTCGCGCGCAAGCTGATCGACGAGCTGCAGCAGGAGTACGTCGTCCGCTACGGCGGGCCGGACGAGACGCCGGTCGATCCGGCCGAGTTCGCCGCGCCGCTCGGGCACTTCGTCGTCGGACGCGTGGACGGCGAGCCCGTCGCGTGCGGCGGCTGGCGCGCGCACGACGCGTCCGAGCCGGGGTTCCGGGACGGGGACGCGGAGCTCAAGCGCATGTACGTCGTGCCGCGCGCCCGGAACCGGGGGTTCGCGCGGGACCTGCTCGCCGGGCTGGAGGCGTCCGCGCGGGCGGCCGGACGCAGGCGCATGGTCCTGGAGACCGGGACCGCGCAGCCCGAGGCGCTCGCGCTGTACGAGTCGTCCGGCTACGAGGAGATCGAGAAGTTCGGCTACTACAGCTGCTCCGAGTCGAGCCGCTGCTTCGGCAAGCTCCTGTAGAGAGAACGCAGCGAGAACGCAGCGGGAACGCAGCGGGAACAAGGGCGGGACACCCTGCGCCGGAAGCTTTCGGCCAACCTCGTCAAGGTGGACGGCCGAATCTGGTCGGATCTCGCCATGGACGGATTGCTGACCCTCGGTGCTGGTGATGATTTTCCCCACACTAGACTCAAAAAGGAGCAATTTCCCCGGCTGTAGCGGTATGTCGAACGGGGAGTGACACCCCCCGGGAGGAGCGGCGTGGCGGAGGACGCGACGGGAGGCACCGGGACGGCCGGGTTCGGACGGCCCTGGACGGATCTGCCCAGGGAGCTCGCCGAGCAGATGCGGCCCAACCTCGACGAGGTCGCCGACGACATGATCGCCGAGATCCAGGGGCGCGTCCGCGAGTACGACCGTCCCGGCGACTACTCCGGGACGCTCCGGCTCGCCGTCGAGCGCGTCCTGCACCACTTCGTCGAGCGGGTCGCCGACGCCGGGTACGAGTCCGCCGAGATCACCGACTTCTTCCGCGCGATCGGGCGCGGGGAGGCGGGCGAGGGCCGCAGCCTGGACGCGATGCAGTCGGCCATGCGGGTCGGCGCGATGGTCGCCTGGCGGCGGATCGCCGACGGCGCGGCGAGACTCGACGTCCCGCCGCGCACGCTCGGCGCGGTCGGCGAGGCGCTGATGCTCGTCCAGGACGAGCTCGCCGCCGCCGCGGCCGAGGGGTACGCGCAGGCCAAGGCCGCCGTCGCGGGAGAGATGCAGCGCCGCCGCAAGCGGCTGCTCGACCTGCTGTTCGCCGACCCGCCCGCCGCGCCCGAGGCGATCGCCGACCTCGCCGCCGCCGCGCACTGGCCGGTCCCGCGCACGGTCGCGGCGGTCGCGCTCGGCCGTCCGCCCGCCGGGTCCAACCACCCGGCCTTCCCGCCGGACGTGCTCGCCGACCTGACCCGCCGCACGCCGAGCCTCGTCGTCCCCGACCCCGACGGCCCGGGCCGCGCCCGGCTCATCGACCGCGCGCTCGCCGGGACGCTCGCCGTCGTCGGCCCGACCGTCCCGGTCGCCGAGGCCGCCCGCTCGGCGCAGTGGGCGCTGAAGACCCTCGCGCTGGTGGACCGGGGCGTCATCGAGGCGGACGGCGGCGTGGTGCGCAGCGTCGAGCACATGTCCACCCTGATCCTGTTCCAGGACGAGGACCTCGTCTCCTCGCTCGCCGCGCTCCGCCTCGCGCCGCTCGCGCACCTGCGCGCCAGCCAGCAGGACCGGCTCGCCGAGACGCTGCTCGCGTGGCTGCAGTCCGGCCGCAACGCCAACGAGGTCGCGATGCGGCTGCACGTCCACCCGCAGACCGTCCGCTACCGGCTGCGGCAGCTCGAGGAGCTGTTCGGCGACCAGTTGCTGGACCCCGATCTGCGGTTCGACCTGGAGATCGTGCTGCGGGCCCGCGCGCTGCTCGCGTCCGGCGCGCGCGAGCACCTGCTGGACTCGGCGCGCGAGGCCGTCGGCGAGACCGGCGAGATCGTGTCCCTGCGCCGCTGACCCCGCGCCGGAGACCGCCGGAGCCGTCGCCGCCCGTCGGGACGCGTCGGTCGGGACGGTTCCGTCCGACGCGTCGGACGGGACGGTTCCGTCAGGACGCGTCGGACGGGCGGGGCGGCAGGGACACGCGGATGCGGCACCCGCGCGGGGTGTCGACGACGCCGATCCGGCCGCCGTGCATGTCCACGACCCAGCGCGCGATGGCGAGGCCGAGGCCGGTGCCGCCGTCCGGGGTCGCCGCGCCGGACGCGCCGCGCGAGAACCGCTCGAACACCCGCTCCCGCTGCCCCGCCGGGATGCCCGGCCCCTCGTCGCACACCTCCAGGACCAGCCCGCCCGGACCGTCCCCCGGCCCGGCCGTGACCGTCACCGCGCCGCCGGACGGCCCGTGCCGGACGGCGTTGTCCAGCAGGTTCGCCAGCACCTGGTGCAGCCGGTCGCGGTCGGCGACGCAGCTCAGCCCGGGCGCGATGTCGGCTCTGACCACGGTGTCGGGGAAGGCGGCGGCCACCTCGTCCACGAACCCGGCGACGTCCAGCTCGCGCAGGTCGAGCGGGACGGCCCCGGCGTCCACCTTGGACAGGTCGAGCAACTGCGCCACGAGCCGGCCGAGCCGTTCGGTCTGCTCCAGCGCCGACTCCAGCACCTCCGGGCTCGCCGGGGTCACGCCGTCCGCGACGTTCTCCAGCACGGCGTGCAGCGCGCTGATCGGCGTGCGCAGCTCGTGCGAGACGTTCGCGACGAACTCGCGGCGCTGCCGGTCCACGGCGGCGAGGTCGGCGGCCATCCGGTTGAACGCTCCGGCCAGCTCGCCCACCTCGTCCCGCGAGGTGGACCGCACCCGGCGCGAGTAGTCGCCGCGCGCCATCGTCCGCGCCGCCGCCGTCATCTCGCGCAGCGGCGCGGTCATCCCGTGCGCGATCAGCTGCGTGACCACCAGCGCGATGAACAGCCCCGCCGGGACGGTCACCCGCGCGCGGAACCCCAGCGGGTACCCCCACAGCACGATCGCGATCGCGACGCAGGCGGTCACCACGACCAGCACGCCGAGCTTCACCTTGATCGACCGCAGCGGGTCCAGCGGGCGCGGCAGCCGCTCCCACGCGTGCGCCGCCGACCCGCGCCTGCGCCGCGCCCGCTCCCACACCTGCGCCATCACGGCAGGGCCTCCAGGCTGTAGCCGACGCCGTGCACCGTGCGGATGAGGTCCGGGCCGAGCTTGCGCCGCAGCGCCTTCACGTGGCCGTCCACGACGCGGGTGCCGGACGCGTCGGCCCAGTCCCACACCTCCTCCAGCAGGACGGCGCGGGTGAGGACGGCCCCGGGACGCCGGGCGAGGCAGGCGAGCAGGTCGAACTCCGTCGGGGTGAGGTGCACCTCCGTGCCGTCCCGGCGGACGCGGCGCGCCCGCTCGTCCAGCTCCAGCGGGCCGAGCCGGGTGACGGGCGCGGCCTCGGCCAGCGTCAGTGTCGCCGCGCGCTCCACCCGGCGCAGCAGCGCGCGGATGCGGGCGACCAGCTCGCGCATGCTGAACGGCTTGGTGAGGTAGTCGTCCGCGCCGACGCCGAGCCCGACGAGCTTGTCGGTCTCGTCGTCGCGGGCGGTGAGCATCAGCACCGGGACGGGCCGGTCCGCCTGGACGCGGCGGCAGACCTCCAGGCCGTCGAATCCGGGCAGCATCACGTCCAGCACGATGAGGGCGGGGGAGGTCTCGCGCGCCCGCGCGACGGCGGACGGTCCGTCCGCGGCCGTCTCGACCGTGAAGCCCTCGGCGGTCAGCCGGTCGGCGACCGCCTGGGCGATGGTGGGCTCGTCCTCCACGACCAGGATGCGCATGCCCCGACCCTAGGAGCGCGGTGCGCGCGCTCCCAGGGCGGGTTGTGCGGATCCTGTGCCGATCGGCCCCGGCGGCCGTCGGCGACCGGCGGCCGTCAGGGACCGGTCACGGGCCGACCGACGGCGTGCAGGGACCGGTCATGGGCCGACCGGCGGCGTGCAGGGGCCGGTCACGGGCCGACCGGCCAGGTGTGCACGGGTTCGTTGGACTTCATGTGGCCGACGTACGAGCGGACCATCTCGCGCAGGGCATCGGGACGGCGCGGCCCGATGCGCCGCTCGATGGCCTCGACCGTGTCGGTCTGCCAGTCGGCTCCGGTGCGTCCGGCCAGGCAGCGGCCCTCGATGATGCCGAGCAGCCGGTCCCGGCGGGCCGGCTCGACGCCCCAGCGGTCCAGGCCCTCGTGGGCGAGCGGCAGCAGCCGGTGCAGCACCAGCTCGGCCGCGGGCAGCTCGCCGAGGCCGGGCCAGTACAGCCGGGCGTCGATGCCGTCCCGCGCCGCCCGGTGCAGGTTCTCCCGCGCCGTCGCGAACGACATGCGGGACCACACCGGGCGCTCCTCCTCGGCGAGGACGCGTAGCAGCCCGTAGTAGAAGGCTCCGTTGGCGACGGTGTCGGCGACCGTGGGTCCGGCGGGCAGCACGCGGTTCTCCACGCGCAGGTGCGGGCGCCCGTCCACGACCGCGTAGATCGGCCGGTTCCAGCGGTAGATCGTTCCGTTGTGCAGGGACAGCTCGGGCAGCTCGGGGATGCCGCCGCCGTCGAGCACGGACTCGGGGTCCTCCTCCTCGCAGATCGGGAGCAGGGCAGGGAAGTAGCGGGTGTTCTCCTCGAACAGGTCGAACACCGAGGTGATCCAGCGTTCGCCGAACCACACCCGGGGGCGGACGCCCTGCGCCTTCAGCTCTTCGGGGCGGGTGTCGGTGGACTGCTCGAACAGCGGGATCCGGGTCTCGCGCCAGAGCCGGTGCCCGAACAGGTACGGGGAGTTGGCGGCGAGCGCGACCTGCGGGCCCGCGATGGCCTGTGCCGCGTTCCAGTGCGCGCCGAACTTCTCCGGGCTCACCTGGATGTGGAACTGGACGCTGGTGCAGGCGGCCTCCGGGGTGATCGTGTCGGTGTGCATGCACAGCGGCTCCGGACCGTCGATGTCGATCCGGATCTCCTCGCCGCGCGCGGCGAAGATCTCGTCGTTGAGCAGCTTGTACCGGTTGTTGGCCGACAGCGCCTCCTCGCCGATGTCGGCGCGGCGGAGCGTCGGCAGGATGCCGATCGTCACCAGCTCCGCGCCGACCTCCCGGGCCTGCGCGTCGGCGTGGGTGAGATGGTCGCGGACCTCCTCCTCCAGCTCGCGGGCGTTGTCACCCCCGAGCTCCCGTGGCGGGATGTTGATCTCCAGGTTGAACTGGCCGAGCTCGGTGGCCCACGCCGGGTCGGCGATGGCCTTCAGCACGTCGGCGTTGCGCATCAGCGGGTCGCCGGCCGTGTCGATCAGGTTGAGCTCGATCTCCAGCCCGATGTGCGGGCGCTCGAACTCGAACTGCGACTCGCCCAGCATGCGGGCCAGCACGTCGAGGTCGCGCCGCACCTTCTCCCGGTACCTGCGCCGGTCCACACCGCTGATGGTCGCGGCGGAAACGTCCCGTCCCATGTCCTCGCCTTCTGCCGCGGATATGGTCTTGTGAGGCGGAATGTCCAGATCTGGCCGAGGGAAACCCCGAGCGGGGTTACGGGCGCGCCGATACGCGTGCTCCGCGCGGTCACCGAGTGCCGACGTGCCGTGTCGGACGGGGCCGTGGGACGCGTCCGCGCACCCCCGGGACGCCTGTGTGCCAGGGCGTCCGCGCCAGTCGGACGGGTCCGCGGGGAACGGGACGGCGGGAGTGCGGCCGTGCCACGCTGGGGGAAATGTGAGGAGGGGCACGATGCGGTTGCGGCCACGGTCGATCAGGACGCGGGACACACTCGTCGCCGCGGTGCTGGCGGCCGTGGTGTCCGGCGCCATCGCCGTCGGGGCCGACTTCGGCATCCGGGGCACCGTGCGCGCCGACCTCGTCCAGGACACCGCCCAGTCCGCGCGCCGCACCAGCGCCGCGATCCGCGACGGCTCGCTCGCCTCGCCGATCCCGGACGACACCGGCGGACGGGTGCTGATCCAGGTCGTCGGCCCCGGCGGCAACCTGCTGGACGCCACCCCCGCCGCCGGACGGCGCGCCCCGGTCAGCGACTACCGGCCGCCGCGCGACCAGCGCGTCCGGGACTTCCAGCAGTGCTCCGGCGGCGGCCTCGGACGGCGCTGCGAGATCGTCGAGGCGATCCGTGTCACCACCGCGCCGGACTCGGTCGTGGTGTACGCCGCGACGCCGGTGCCCGCGGTGCTGGCGAACGGCGCCCTGGAGGTGCTGCTGCTGCTCGGCGTCCTCGCCCTGTCGGCGCTGGCGGCGTGGGTCACCTGGCGGGTCGTCGGCCGGACGCTGCGCCCGGTGGCGCTGATCCGCGCCCAGCTCGCCGAGATCAGCGGCAGCGACCTGTCCCGCAGGGTGCCGCAGCCGTCCGGCGAGGACGAGATCGCCGAGCTCGCCGCGACCGCGAACCGGACCCTGGACCGGCTGGAGCGCGCCGTGGACCGGCAGCGCCAGTTCGCCTCGGACGCCTCGCACGAGCTGCGCACCCCGATCGCGGGCCTGCGCGCCAACCTCGAGGACGCCTCGATGCATCCCGAGGACACCGACCTGAAGGCCGTGGTCGAGTCGGCGCTGCGCGACACCGACCGGCTGGAGCACATCGTCACCGACCTGCTGCTGCTCGCCCGAATCGGCACCGGCGACGCGGCCCGCGAGGTGCTGGACCTCGGCGACCTGGCCCGCCGCGAGATCGACCGCCGGGACGGCGCGGCGCGCACGGCGGACGCTCCGCGCCTGGTCGCCGACCTGGCCCCGGGCGTGCGGGTGAACGGCGTCCGGATGCAGTTCGTCCGGCTGCTGGGCAACCTGCTGGACAACGCCGAGCGCTACGCCGACGGCACGGTCGCGGTCTCGGTCAGCTCGTCCGGCGGGTTCGCGGTGCTGACCGTCCAGGACGACGGCGCGGGCATCCCGGAGGGCGACCGCGAGCGCGTCTTCGCCCGCTTCACCCGGCTGGACAGCGCTCGCAGCCGCCACGCGGGCGGCACCGGCCTCGGCCTGGCCATCGCCCGCGAGATCGCCCAGGCGCACGGCGGCTCGCTGGGGATCGAGGACTCCGTCCGCGGGGCCCGGTTCGTCCTCCGGCTCCCGCTCGCCGCCGAGAAGGACCGGGCCTGAGCGCGAGGCCCGGGGTCATCCGTGCGACCGCGGCCGGAAAGCCCGAAGACCCGGAGGCCGGGCCTCCGGGTCTTCGTACGGCGTGCTCCCCGGTGCGGGGAGACCCCTTCGAGGTCAGGCGCGGACGGCCTGGATCTCCAGGGTGATGTCGACCTTGTCGCCGAGCAGGGCCTTGTCGCCGCCCAGCGGGACGTTGAACTCCACGCCCCAGTCCTTGCGGTTGATCTGGGTGGTGGCGGAGAAGCCGGCGCGGGTGCCGCCCCACGGGTCGGTGCCGACGCCGTGGAACTCCACGTCCAGGGTGACCGGCTTGGCAACGCCCTTGATCGTCAGCGTGCCGTCCACCTTGTAGTCGCCGCCCTCGGCGCGCACGCCGGTCGTGGCGAAGGTCATGGTCGGGTGGTTCTCGACGTCGAGCACGTCGGCGCTGCGGACGTGCCCGTCGCGGTCGGCGTTGCGCGTGTCGATCGAGGCGAGCTTGATCTCGGCCGTCGCGGTGGACGCGGCGACGTCGTCGGCGATCTGCACGGCGCCGGAGAAGTCGGTGAACGAGCCGCGGACCTTGGTCATCAGGTGCCGGATCGCGAAGGTGACCTCGGAGTGCGCCGGGTCGATGTTCCAGGTGCCGGCGGTCAGGCCGAGCTCGGTGGCGGCGATGGTCATGGCGTGCTCCTGCGGGGTAGTTCTTGAAACTTCAACGAGCTGACGTACCGGAGATTAGTTGAGACTTCAAGCAGTGTCAAGTCCGCCCGAAGCCGGGTCCATCCCGTGGAGCGTGCCCGCTTCCGCGCGCTCCTACATACAGGCCGACCTGCATGTTCTTCGGTAGGCTCCGGCCATGCCGCCATCCGTCCGTCCCCGCCGCACGCAGGAGGAACGCACCGCCGCGACCCGCGCGGCGCTGCTCGACGCGACCGTCGCCTGCCTGGTCGAGCACGGCTACCACGGCACCACCACGACCCGGGTGGTGGAGCGCGCGGGCGTCTCGCGCGGCGCCCAGGTGCACCACTTCCCGACCAAGAACGCCCTCGTCCTCGCGGCCGTCGAGCACCTGGCCCGCAGGCGCGCCGACCGTTTCCTCGCCGAGGACCTGGACCGCCTGCGCGCCTCCGCCGACCCCCTCGGCGACGCCCTGGACCTGCTCTGGCGGGCCTGCCGGGGTCCGCTGTTCGAGGCGTCCATGGAGCTGTGGATCGCCGCCCGCACCGACCCCGACCTGCGCGGGCACGTCGCCGAGTTCGAGCGGCTGATCACCGCCGGCATCCTGGAGATCAGCCGCGCCGTCTTCGGCGACCAGGTGGACGATCCGGACGTCCAGGGCGACATCCACGTCGTCCTGGAGACCATCCGGGGCCTCTGCCTGCTCGACTTCGTCCACCCGACGACCCCGGAGCGGCAGGAGGCCCGCTGGCACCGCTCCAGGGACCGCCTCCGCCGCATGATCGCCCAGCGCTGACCGGCCGCGCTGGGCCGTCCGGGGGACGGTTCGCTATCTTCACCCCCATGCGCGGTGAACCCGGGGTGTCGCTGGCGGGCCGCTACCGGATCCTCGGGCTGATCGGGCGCGGCGGCATGGGACGCGTGTGGCGCGCCTACGACGCCGAGCTCGGCCGCGAGGTGGCCGTCAAGGAACTGCGGCTCCCCGAGGAGGTCGAGGACGCCGAGCGCCGGGAGTGGTACGCCCGGGCCGAGCGCGAGGCGCGCGCCGCCGCCCGGCTCCGCCATCCCGGCATCGTGGCGCTGCACGACCGCGTGACCGGCGACGACGGGCGGCCGTGGCTGGTCATGGAGCTGGTCGAGGGCCCCTCGCTGGACGCCGTGATCCGCGCGGACGGGCCGCTGCCGCCCGCTCGCGTCGCCGCGATCGGACGGCAGATGCTCGACGCGCTGGCCACCGCGCACGCCCACGGCATCGTCCACCGCGACGTCAAACCGGCGAACGTGCTGCTGGACGGCGACCGCGCGATCCTCACCGACTTCGGCATCGCGGCGCTCGACGGCGACGCCACGCTCACCCGGTCCGGCGCGCTGCTGGGCACGCCCGCCTACATGTCGCCGGAGCAGGTCCGGGGACGTCCGGCCACCCCGGCCTCCGACCTGTGGTCCCTGGGCGCCACCCTCTACGCCGCCGTGGAGGGACGCCCGCCGTTCGGCGGCCCGACCCACGGCGCGATCTTCGTCGCCATCGCCACCGAGCCCCCGCCGCCCCCGAAGAAGGCCGGCCCCCTCACCGAACTCCTCACCTCCCTCCTCCAGAAGGACCCCGACGCCCGCCCGCCCGCCGAGACCGTCCGCCGCCTCCTCGACATCCCGCCCCCGCCCGCGCACACGCCGGCCGCTCCGGCGCCCGTGCCCACGCATCCGTCGGCCGCGCCAACTCCGAGCGTCCAGGCGCCCGGGACACTGGTCGCCCCTCCCGGGCTCCGGCTCCCGCGCGGACGGCTGGCGGCGATCGCCGCCGGGGTCGCAGTCGTCCTGGCGGCGGGCGCCGGGTTCGCCGTCCAGGGACTCGCCTCGAACGGGTCCCGGCCGCACGCGTCGCCGTCCAGCCCCGCGGCCACCCTTCCGGACGAGGGCCTCCTCGACACCCACTCGGCCACCGTCTGGGGCCTGGCGTTCAGCCCGGACGGGAGGACGCTGGCCAGCGCGGACGACGAGAGCTCCCTCCAGCTCTGGGACACCACCACCGGAACGCGCCTCGCGACCCTCGCGCACGACACCGGCGACCCCCAGAAGTCCCGCCACGTGGTGGCGTTCAGTCCCGACGGCAAGCTCCTGGCGGCCGAGGACGTCAACAACGTGATCCAGTTCTGGGACGTCGCCGGCCGCCGCATCGTCGGCGACCTGCCCGATCCCGACAACGCCGGAGCCATCTCCGCCACGTTCAGTCCGGACGGCCGGATGCTCGCCGTCGGCGTCTTCAATTTCGGCAAAGACGCCGCGATCGTCTCCCACGTCCGCGTCTGGGACGTCACCTCGCGCTCGCTCCTGTTCAGCACGTCGGAGAGCGGCCAGTTCATCGAGCAACCGGCGTTCAGCCCCGACAACCGGACGCTGGCGTACGGCGACGGCTCCAGCATCCGCCTCTGGGACGTGGCCCAGCGCAAGCGCACCGGCCGCATCGACACCCACCGCCGTATCGACGCCGTCGCCTTCAGCCCGGACGGCACCACGATCGCCGCGGCCGGGCCCAAGGTCCGCGCCGGGATCTGGGACATCGCCACCGGCAAGCTCCGCAGGGACCTGCCCGGAGGCGTCAGCGGCAGGCTGGCGTACGGCCGCGACGGCCGCTACCTGGCCACCTCCGCCGAGGAGGGCGGCTCCACGGTCCAGATCTGGGACCCGAACACGGGCAGAGCCGTCCGCAGCCTCGGCACGTTCAGCGGCTTCGCCCTGGCACTGAGCCCCGACGCCACCCGCGTGGCCTCCGGCGACGCCGCCGGCAAAATCCACGTCTGGCGCCTCTAACCCACCGGCCCAGGTGAACGGCGACCCCGCCCAGCCCGATGTGGTGCTGGAGCCCGACGGTGACGTCCTCCACCTGCCGCGCATCGGCTCGGGCCTGAACGGCTCTCCGGACGTCTTCTGAGTAGCGGAAACGGCGGGCGGGGAGTGGTGCTGGTCGCGGCCCGGGACATACGAGATTCCTGGGGTTCAACGCCATGAGGCTGCGAACCACCCCGGACATGCAGCGGCTCCAGCGGGGAGTCCCGCTGAGACGCCCGCAGCCGATCAGAGAACGTCTTGCTCGATGCGCTCGAAGATGTCGGCATCGGCCTGCTGCCCCCACTCCGGCAAGGCATCTCTGTGCTCGCGTCAGCTTCGCCGTGCTCCCTCCCGAGACGGTTGTGAAGTCGGCAACCTGCCTGTAAAAACCGCACTCGCGGCCGGCCGCTCCCGCTCGGGGGTGTCTTCCCCATGGCGCCACGTACCCCGGCTTGGGCTCACCGGGATAGTGCTTCGTCACTCCAGCGAGCCAGCCGCTCCGGAAGACGCGGCCTTGTTCGTTCTGTCGGCCCTGATGCGCTTCGGCGTGTGCCTGTATGGCGGTACTTCTCCTAGTTGGGCCATGCGGTCGCTGAGCTGCGCCGCGCGGCTACTGGGCCGGGAGGCGAGGTCAGGTCGCAGACCTCGAAGCTTGCGGACCGCTTGAGCAACCCGTTGGAGCGTGTCGGCGGGGCCGGAGGCAAGGGCCGAGGATTCTTGCTCAGGAGAATAGAGATCATTATGAACCCTGCCCTGATCAGCATATTTGAGCGATATTGGTTTCTGGGGCAGAGTGGGAGAGGCGACCGCCCCGCCAAGCGCGCCGCACACGGCCGCCACAAGATCGAAGCGCTCCTCTTGACCCGCTACAGAGGCGAGGACGGGCGTACCCGACGTGAGCCCGTCGAGTGCCCGCAGGCAACGGAAAGCGGAGAGGTGACAAGTGGTCACGATCGCATCCGTAAATCCCCCGGATGACTCCGGTGCCGCCAGGTCGGCGTCGTTCAAGTCCGACCATCGAGTGCCCGTCACCACCTATGTCCACACCGACCGAACACTGCGCGCAAAGATCATCGACGGTTGTGGCATGACGTGTACCTTTTGCCATAATGAAGGAACGCCGGTCGTAGCGGATAACCTGCGCACCGCTAACGGCTATGCTGCTCAGGGTGCCTCGGGACGGGTGTCCATCTACCTTGGTACGAACGGTGCGCGTTTCTTGCCCGCAACCGTGGTGCCTGACGCATACTTTGCATCAACGCTGACGCTCCTGCGCGATGCGTTGGATCTCAACGAGCTGCATCTCACTGGAGGTGAACCGACGCTGCACCCCCAGCTGGCTCAGATCGTGCAGATCGGCGTTCAGGGCGGTCTTCGAGTGTGTGTCACATCGAATGGCGAGCGGGGGGCCGCGGTATGGGAGAGCTGTGCTCGAGCTGGGCTCGACCGTGTCAACTTCAGTATCTTCGGAACCACCCCCGACGAGCTTGCCCAGGTTCAGCATTCCCGCTTCGCCAACATCCGCCGAGCTGAACGGAAGATCGCCGCACTGAAGGATTCGGTCACAGCAGCAGAGCGCGCTGGGATCCCGGCAAGCGCAAACATCGTTGTTCCGAACTATGCTCACGCTCCACGAGTACTGCGACTGCTGGAGGAATACTCGCCATGGCTCGACGTTCGGCTGCTGAATTCACTCGCAGACGGGGCCGAGTCGATTGAGGCCATCACCCGGATCCTCGCCGACCTCGGCGCCGTTGCCACTGCGCATCACCTCACCGCCGGCGTCTCTGGAAGTCGAACGGCCTATGAATTGCCGGACGGCCGCACGATATGGTTCAAGCAAATCCGGAGCGTCCGCTTGCCCGAGACGTGCTCAGGGTGCAGATTCAACAATGATAGCGACTGTCAAGAGGGCTTCTACGGTGTCCGGCTCTACCGCGACGCTCGTGGGGGATATCAGGTTGGTGTCTGCATTCAGCGCATGGATCTCTGCATGCCGGTCGCAGACTTCGTCCGGCATGATCTATGCAGGGAGGTCTTGGCTCTGCGCGATGCCGAGTACCGCCGGCTATCTAAAGACCGATTCTAGTGGAAGGACTTGATGTGCCCGCAGAATATGAGGTCAAGGTACTCGATATCGACCCGACCTCTGTGGCGAACCTGATTTGCTCCAAAGGTGGCCGACAGGTCAGTGCATCGAGGCTTCAACGTCGCTATGTCTACGACATCATCCCAGGTGATGAATCAAAATGGATCAGGCTTCGCGACAACGGCACGAAGGCCACCCTCGCCGTCAAAGAGATCTCCCACGACGGCATCGACGGCACGTACGAGGTCGAGGTCGGAATCGACGACCTCGAGGCGACGAACGAACTGCTCGGCTTTCTCGGATTCCAGCCAAAGGCATACCAGGAGAACCGTAGGACGAGCTTTGTCCTCGATGGCGCCCAACTGGAGATCGACGAGTGGCCCATGATTCCACCGTACCTGGAGATTGAAGCTGGCACTCCCGAAGAGGTACGACGTGTCGCCACCCTCCTTGGCTTTGAGGGTTCGCAGCTCACGAGTGAGAACACCACGAAGGTTTACAAGCGGTACGGCATCGAACTCGGTGAACATAAAATCGTCAGCTTCTCGCACGACGGCGCAAGCTGAGCCAGGCATTCTCAAAGAGCATTCAGCACGTCATCGCCCAGGTCGGCAGGGCAGGTGACTCGGCTCAGGTGTAGGAGTCGCCGAAGGCGCCCATGGCTTCACGGAACTCGGGCGAGCGGACTCGGTCGGCCACGTCCAGCAGGTCTTGTACGCCGGACGCCTCGATCCAGATGCGGCGTCCGTCCAGACGGCCGCCGAGGCCGAGCAGGGCCACCTACAGTGTCACGCCCATGTAGCCCTCAACGCGGTGAGGCTGGACGTCGAGGAGCCAGCCCGCCGTCACCGGGGATTCGGCCCTCGCCTCATGGGCGCGCCGCACACGGGCTTCCCCGTCCTCACAACTGTCAGGTTGCAGCATCCAGCCCAGATCCGCCCCCGCGCCGCTTCGCCGGAGCCGGACTCGCCGGGCGCACGATGGCCACCTCATGCCGGGACCTTGATCGGAGTGCTCGCGTCACGCATTGGCCTCACCCTCGGCACTGTCGGGCGGCGTCGGCCCCATGCGCCGAATCGCCTCGCTGACGATGTCCAGGTACTCGGTGTGTGCGAGCGCGGTGATGATCCGAATGCGCGCGGGAAAGTAGCCGAACGCCGCCAAGCGGCCAGTGAAAGCCGCTTTGACCTCCTCCCATGCCGCGTCCAGCGCGAGAAGGACGGGGAGTGTTTCCGCGTGTTCCAGGGCGTCCACCGCATCGGCGCTCGCAAGCGCGCAGATGAGTTCGCGCATGCGGTGCGACGGCCGTCCGTCCGCCCACGCGACATCCCACACACGCCCCCAGGCGCCGACGACCACAGGCACCAGAACGGCAGGGTCCGCGAAGCGGGTGGTCCGGTTCTTGTACGAGCCCCGGCCGCTCACCGCGCACCTCCCGTACTCAGCGTCCATGCGATCAGGCGAAGTACGTGGTGCGCGTCGGCCACAGGACCGAGGGACGTCCGTCCCGTCCACACGTAGCACCACGCGCCGTGCTGGTAGTCGACGTGGACCTTGATGGGCGGAACGCCGACGATCGAGAGCGACACGATGTCCCACTCGCGAGCTGCGCTCATTCCGTAGCGCGGGGCCGTGTTCACGAGAGCGTCGAGCGCCTGCGCCCGAGGATGGCGAGGACGGGAGACAGGTGACGTAGGCGGGGTTGCGGCTTCGGGCTGGACGGCCCGCGCGGCCCGTGCCGCGTGCCGTCCGCCGCGCCGCCGTGGTACGAGGCGCATACGAAGACCTCCGTAACGGATTGTGCGAAGTGGGTTACAGAGTGCGCGTCACGGAGGTAGCTTCGCCACAGGTCCCGGCTCATTCGGTCAAAGAAATAGATCTTGAATGGCGTCCCTCCAGCATGCCAATGGCCAGCAGAAACGTCCCCTCGATAAGCGCGATGAAGCTGTGCGGGATCTCGACGCCGCACACTCGCTCTGGGATCTCATAGCGGTGGAACTCGACCGGCAGATCTACGTACAGAGCACATCCAAAGCGGGCATGGCTCGCATTCTCGGATGTACGCCCGGCCACGTCACCCGGCTACTCAGGGGGACGCGCCGGTTGACTCCCGAGAATGCTGTGAAGCTCGATGACGCGTGGGAACTGCGCGGGCTGCTCTCGCATCTGGTCGCGCACGCCCTGGCGCGTCCGGAGGATGCTTGGCTTCCGTCGTTGGCCGCATATGAGAAGCGGGCACTGCGTATCCGCACGTGGGATCTCGGAACCATCTCCGGTCTCTGGCAAACCTCTGAGTACGCCGCTGCCTTGTTCGGCCAGGCATACAGCGCCGGCCTGCTCAAGGACGTGGACAAGGCGCTCACGAGCCGGATGGAGCGGCAGACGAACGTGTGGGGCCACGACGACCCACCACGTATCTCCGCGTTCATCTCCTGGATGGCGCTTGAGTCCTTTGTGGGAAGCCCTGAGATCATGCGCGGCCAGTTCGAGCATCTGTTGGACTTGGGTGGGCGTCCGGGCGTGAGCATCCGCGTGGTGGGGCGCGAGCCCGGGTGGCACATCGGGCATGACGGCGGCTGCCAGCTCATGACCGTCGGCGGCGGGGACGTGGCGTTCGCAGAGGCGACCGGGGCGGTCGGGAACATCTTCCTTGCTCCGCGCCGTGTGGAACACTACGCGCGTCGCCTCGAAACCATGGGGGACATAGCCTACGACGTATCGGCAACACGAGCCGTTATTGAGGAAGTGATGAACCGTTGCGGCTGACAGATGTGGAATGGCGCAAGGCTTCACGGTCAAGCTCGGACGGTGGGTCGTGTGTTGAGTGCGCTGACCTTGGACGCGTGGTGGGTTTTTCCG
This sequence comes from Actinomadura logoneensis, assembly GCF_003428695.1. Classification (GTDB taxonomy): domain Bacteria; phylum Actinomycetota; class Actinomycetes; order Streptosporangiales; family Streptosporangiaceae; genus Spirillospora; species Spirillospora logoneensis. Next base: position 9,401 of record NZ_QURH01000008.1, on the reverse strand, counting down.
GGCGGGTCGGGGTGCGTGACAGCAAGGACCCGGGCGGTGCCACGTTCGCCGTCCCGAGGTCGGCGGTGCGAGACCTGCTGGGACGCATCAAGGCGGGCGAGCACGACCTGGCGTGACCCCTCGGTGGACGAGCCCCCGGAGATCTTCGGGGGCTCTTTGTGTCTCGGTAGGAGGTACTCGTCTGAACCCGGGGGCCTGTTTAGGAAACAGTCGAGCTTGTATGTTTCCGACCGGAACGGTTCGCCGCACCACCCTCCGGAGGACGGCATGGCGCGCAGCTTCAACCTGGCCGACCTGTTCGAGATCGTCGCCGCGGCGGTGCCCGGGAAGCTCGCGCTCGTCTCGGGTGAGCGGCGGCTGACGTACCGGGAGCTGGACGAACGCGCGAACCGGGTCGCCCACCACCTGGCGGCACAGGGTGTGGGGCCGGGTGACACCGTCTCGCTGCTCGCCTACAACCGCGCCGAGTGGCTGGAGGCGCAGATCGGCGCGTACAAGCTGCGCGCCGTCCCGGTGAACGTCAACTACCGGTACACCGCCGGCGAGCTGGCCTATGTGATCGGCGACTCGAACTCGGTGGCGCTGGTCGGCGAGCGGTCGCTGATCGCCCGGCTGGGCGCAGCTCGCGACGGGCTCGCGGATCTCCGGCACGTCCTGGTGGTCGAGGACGGCTCGGACGACGACGTCCCCGACGCGGTCGAGTACGAGAGCGCCCTCGCCGCCGCGTCGCCGGAGAACGATTTCGGCGAGCGGTCGCCCGACGACCTCTACCTGCTCTACACCGGCGGCACGACCGGGATGCCCAAGGGCGTGATGTGGCGGCACGAGGACATCTTCATGTCGGCCATGGGCGGCGGGAACGCGATGGGCGACCCCGTCCCGACGCCCGAGACGCTGGCGGAGAAGGTGCTGGACGGCGGCCTGAACACGATGGTCTGCGCGCCGCTGATGCACGGCGCGGGCATGTGGGTCGCCTGGGCCGCGCTCACCACCGGGTCCACGCTCGTCCTGTGGACGGGCCGGAGCTTCGACGCGGCGCAGGTGCTCGCCCTCGCCGCCGAGGAGCGGATCGTCACGCTGAACGCGGTCGGGGACGCCATGGCCCGGCCGCTGGTCGCCGAGCTGGAGGCGCGTCCCGGCCGGTACGACCTGTCCCACCTGCTGGTGATCGCGACGGGCGGCGCGGTGACGTCCCCGGACGTCAAGGCGCGGCTGCACGAGCTCGTCCCGTCCCTGCTCATGATCCTGGACGCGTTCGGCGGGTCGGAGACCGGCGCGTCGGGGCAGGCGGTCGCGCCGGCCGCGGACGGGCAGCCGCGGTTCGTGCCGCGCGGCGACGACACCGCCGTGCTGGACCACGCGCTGCGCCCCGTCGGGCCGGGGTCCGGCGAGATCGGGCAGCTCGCCCGCCGGGGCCGCATCCCGCTCGGCTACTGGAACGACGAGGCGAAGACCGCGAGGACGTTCGTCACCGACGACGAGGGGGTCCGCTGGGCGCTGCAGGGCGACATGGCGCGGATCGAGGCGGACGGCTCGGTGGTGCTGCTCGGCCGCGGCTCCCTGGTGGTCAACACCGGCGGCGAGAAGGTGTTCGTGGAGGAGGTCGAGGCGACGCTGAAGCGGCACCCGGCGGTGTACGACGCGCTGGTCGTCGGCGTCCCGGACGAGCGCCTCGGCAGCCGCGTCGCCGCCGCCGTCTCGCTCGCGCCGGGCGCGTCCGCGACGCCGGAGGAGCTGGTCGCGCACGCCCGCCGGACGCTCGCCGGGTACAAGGTGCCCCGCGACATCAGGATCGTGGACCGGGTGCGGCGCTCGCCCGCCGGGAAGGCCGACTACCGCTGGGCCAAGGGCCTCTACCAGTAAGGAACCCCCAATGACCGAGATGAACAAGGACAACCTGGGCGTGTGGAGCGCTCCGTTCGACTTCGCCGTCGAGCGCGAGCGGACGGTCGAGTACGCCGCCGCCACCAACGACGGCAACGCGCGCCACGTCAGCGGCGAGCTGGCGCCGCCGGTGTTCGCGATCGTCCCGGTGTTCCAGGGCATGATCGACCCGCTGTTCAAGGTCGTCCCGGACAGCCTGATCCCGTTCGTCGTGCACGGCGAGCAGGACATGGTGTTCCACCGGCCGATCGAGCCCGGCATGAAGCTGGTCTCGCGCGCGAAGGTCACCGGGTACTCGTCCAAGGGCTCGGGCACCACGGTGTCGCTGAGGCTGGAGACCCGCACCGACGGCGGCGACCTGGTCAACGAGCAGTGGATGGTGTCGTTCTTCCGCGGCTTCCAGGCGGGGGAGACGGTCGGCGAGCAGGCCCCCGCGCACCGCTTCCCCGAGGAGCTGCGGTCCGCCGCGCCGGTCGCCGAGGTCACCCAGCACGTGGACGACGACCAGACGTTCCGCTACTCGAAGGCGTCCGGCGACCCGATGCCGATCCACCTGGACGAGGAGTTCGCCAAGAGCGCGGGCCTGCCGGGGATCATCGCGCACGGCCTGTGCACGATGGCGTTCACGTCCCGCGCGGTGATCGAGTCGGTGGCGGACGGCGACCCGACCCGGTTGAAGCGCCTCGCGGTGCGCTTCTCCAAGCCCGTCCTGCCCGGTCAGGACGTCACGACCCGCATCTACGGCAGCGGCGCCGGGACGTACGTCTTCGAGACGACGTCCAGCTCCGGCGATGTCGTGATCAAGGACGGCCTGGCCGAGATCGCCTGATCTCCGCACTCCGGGGACGGTCTGTCGGACCGTCCCCGTACGCTCCTCCCCGTGGCGGAGATCATTGACTACGGGATGTTCGCGGAGCGGTTGAAGGCCGCGCCGAATCGCTGGGACGTGCTGCGCGAGTTCCACGAGGAGTGGGGCTACGCGGTGCAGCCCGGCGCGCCCCGGTGGGATCGCTGGACCGAGGACGAGCACAAGGCGTACGTCCGCGCGCTCCACGGCGGATCGGAGGACGACCGGTTGGAGGGCGTCGATCCCGCCCTTCCGATTCCCGCCGCGCTGGACGAGTGGTGGGAGTTGCCGTTCAACTCGTTCACGCATGACGCCCAGTACTACGAGACCAATCCGGTCTATCCGCCGACCGTGCGGCCCGACCCGTCCGGGTACGGCGCCGCCGGCTCGCTCCAGGTCGGCTCCGGCCTGGTCCCGCCGGACGCCGACCAGCGCGTCTGCGTGTTCATGGCGGAGAACCAGTACTGCAACGAGTGGGGTTACCTGGCGGCCGAGGCGCACGAGCCCGACCCGCGTGTCCTGGTCAGCGTGTCCGACGACGAGTGGGCGCTCCAGGCGCGGTCGATCTCGGAATTCTTCCTCCAGCTGGCCGTCCAGCGGCTGCCGCACAGGCTCGGGTGGTCGGTGGAGGTCGACGCCGACGACGTCATCGACGGCGACCTGGACGACCTGGTCGCCCGGATCGCGGAGCGGATGCCCGAACTCGGTTTCGAGCCGTGGGCCGAACTCCAGCAGGACGCGATCGTCTACGGCGGCCCGGACGTGCTGGTCTTCGTCCCGGACCGCGTGCAGTACTACATCAGCCTCGCCGGACGCACCCCGCAGGCCGTCGTCGCCCAGGGCGAACGCCTCGGACTCAAGCTCGAAGAGCACTACCTCTACGGGCCCGGCGAAGACTAGCGAGGCTTCGAGGTCCGGCGGAAAGGTTTGAGCCGTGCGGGACGCTGCTCCGCACGGCTCAAGTTCGGTGGGCACCCAGGGCGGCAGCGGCGCAGGGCACGCTTCCGCGGTTCCGGTGGGGTTATGGCGCGGTGGTCAGGCACTCCCGGGACGGCGCGGTCGCGTTGGCGGCGGCCGGAGCGGCGGCGGCCGGGCGGCGGTGCTCCAGCGCGACGCGCAGTTGCGCGCGGCCCCGGTGGATGCGGCTGCGGACGGTGCCGAGCTTCACGCCGAGCGAGGCCGCGATCTCCTCGTAGGTGAGGCCCTCGATGTCGCAGAGCACCACGGCCGCGCGGTACTCGGGCGCGAGCGAGTCGAGCGCGGCCTGGATGTCGGCGTCCAGGTGGCGGTCGTCGTAGGTCTGCGCGGGCGACGGCTCGCGGCCCTCGAGGCGCTCGTCGGCGTCCTCGGCGAGGGCGTCGAAGCGGATGCGCTGCTTGCGGCGCGCGCGGTCGAGGAACAGGTTCGTGGTGATGCGGTGGAGCCAGCCCTCGAACGTCCCCGGCGTGTAGGACGACAGGGACCGGAACACCCGGACGAACACATCCTGGGTGAGGTCCTCGGCGTCGTGCCGGTTCCCCGTCAGCCGGTACGCCAACCGGAACACCCGCGTGGAGTGCTGGTCGACGATCTCCTCCCATGTCGGAGGCGTCCACGCCATTGCGCCTGCGCTCACCGCTACCCCCGTCTGATACGTAATCGTTACGGCTCAGCATGCCCCTTCCCAGATAAGAGCGGTGTAAGAACGCGGATCCCTTGCGGGCCAGGGCCTCACGGCCTCCGCCGGCCCGGCCGCGCACCTACCGGAGAACCGGCCGTTGACCTGCGAATTCACCGCTCTCGGCAGAGGTCGGGGTAAGAGGTGACAGGAGTTCCTTTTGTGACCCATCTCATTAGACGGGGTGTCCACAGCTATTGAGCGGACGCCGGATCGCGGGCAATCATCGGGGGCACCCGGTACACCCCCACCCCGAGGACGTGTGGCCATGGCGCGGAGCTACAACCTGGCGGATCTCCTGGAAATCCTGGCCGAGGCGGGCCCGGACAGACCGGCGCTCGTGGCGGGCGACCAGCGCCGGACCTACGGGGAGCTGAACGAGCGGGCGAGCCGGGTCGGGCACCACCTGGACGCCGCCGGGGTGCGGCCGGGCGAGCACGTGGCGATCCTCGCCTACAACCGGGCCGAGTGGATCGAGACGATGCTCGGCGCCTTCAAGATCCGCGCCGTCCCGATCCCGGTGAACTACCGGTACGTCGCCGCCGAGCTGCACCACGTGCTGTCGGACTCCGACGCGGTCGCGCTGGTCGGCGAGCGGTCGCTGCTGGCCAAGGTCCGCGACATCCGCGGCGACCTGCCCCGGCTGCGGCACCTGGTCGTCCTGGAGGACGGCTCGGACGCCGAGATCCCCGGCGCGGTCGAGTACGAGAAGGCGCTCGGCGAGGTCTCCGGCGACGACGACTTCCCCGAGCGGTCCAGCGACGACCGCTACATCATGTACACCGGCGGGACGACCGGCTACCCCAAGGGCGTCGAGTGGCGCAGCGAGGACATCTTCTTCGGCGCCCTGGGCGGCGGCAACGTCCTCGGCGACCCGGTGACCAGCCCCGAGGCGCTCGCCGCGAACGCCGAGCAGCCGCCGATGGCGGTGCTCGACTGCGCGCCCGTCATGCACGGCGCGGGCCAGTGGGTGGCGTTCATGGGCCTGTTCAGCGGGGCGAAGGTCGTCCTCTACACCGACCACGCGTTCGACCCGGCCAAGGCGCTGCGGCTGCTCGCCGAGGAGCAGGCGAACGTGATGATGATCGTCGGGGACGTGATGGCCCGCCCGGTCGCCAAGGAGCTGGCGTCCGGCGACCACGACACCTCGTCGCTGTTCGCGATCGCGTCCGGGGGCGCGCCGCTCACCGAGGGCGCCAAGGACGAGCTGAAGCGGCACCTGCCGAACGTCGTCTTCCTCGACAACTACGGCGCGTCCGAGACCGGTGCGTGCGGGCCGTCGGTGGGCGGCAAGGAGGGCACCGCCCGGTTCATGATGAAGCCGGGGATCACCGTGCTGGACGACGACCTGAAGCCCGTCGGGCCCGGCCAGATCGGCAGGCTCGCGCGGTCCGGGCACATCCCGCTCGGGTACTACAACGACCCGCAGAAGACCGCGTCCACCTTCTTCACCGACGCCGACGGGGTGCGCTGGTCGGTGCCCGGCGACTTCGCCGAGCTGGAGGAGGACGGCACGATCGTGCTGCTCGGCCGCGGCTCGCTGATGATCAACACCGGGGGCGAGAAGGTGTACCCCGAGGAGGTCGAGGTCGCCCTCAAGGACCACCCGGACGTCTACGACGTCGTCGTGGTCGGCCTGCCCGACGAGCGGTTCGGGCAGCGCGTCGCGGCCGTCGTCGCGCCGCGCCCGGGCACGTCCCCGACGCTGGAGGACCTCGTCGGGCACTGCCGCGACCGGCTCGCCGGGTACAAGCTGCCGCGCGAGGTCCGGATCGTCCCCGAGGTGCAGCGGACGGCCGTCGGCAAGTCCGACTACAAGTGGGCGAGGTCGGTCTTCGCCGACGCCGCCTCGTAGCAGGAGTCGAACGCCGCGAGGACGGCGGGCCACGAGCACCGGACGGGCGAGGTGGCCCGGTTGTGCGCCGCGATCCGGCCCCGCAGGTCGGGGTCGGACGCGAGCCGCGCCAGCGCCGCCGCCAGCTCGCGCGGCGTCGTGCCGAGCAGCCCCTCGCGGCCCGAGGTGACGAAGTCGGCGACGCCGCCGCCCGCCCGTCCCACCACCGGAACCCCCGCGAGCCGCGCCTCCAGCGCCGCGAGCCCGAACGACTCGCGGGACGCCGGGGCGAGGAACACGTCCGCGCCCGCCAGCACCGTCCGCACCCGGGACCGGTCGAGCCGCCCGGTGAGCCGCACCCAGCCGGTCATCCCGTGCCGCCGCAGGTAGCGCTCCATCCGGCGGCGGGCCGGGCCGTCCCCGACGACCGTCGCGCGCAGCGGCGCCGACGCGGCGGCCTCGCGGAGCACGCGCAGCAGGTTCACCGGCTCCTTGCGCGGCGCGAGGCGTCCGACCGCGACCACGTGCGGCGTCCCGTCCGCCGCGATCGGCTCCAGGCCGGGGATCGCCGCGTCGTCGCAGGTGGACGGGGTGGCGGCCTCGGCGCTCCACGACGACAGGTCGATGCCGTTCGACACGACGCGGACGGGGAACCGGCCGGCCACCACCGCGCGGATCGGGCGCGCCGCCGCCTCGCTCACCGTCGTCACGACCAGCCCGCCGCCGTGCCGGCGCGCCCAGCCGGGGACGAGAGCCCGGTACACCGCGCGGCTCACCGGGCCCCACATGCTGTGGACGGTCAGCACGACGGGCGACCCCGCCATCCCCAGGCTGTGGACGGCGCGCCACGCGAACGGCGAGACGGCCCCGGCGTGCACGTGGACGACGTCCGGCTTCAGCTCCTCCAGCAGCGGGGCCAGCGACCGGCCGACCGGCAGCTCCCAGGGCAGCGGCGCGACCAGCCGGACCACCGGGAACGGCGGCTCCCCGGTCTCCCCGCCCAGCGCCGTCCCAGACGAGGCCGCGGTTCCAGGCGAACCCGTGGTGCCGGGCGAACCCGTGGTGCCGGGCGAACCCGCGAGGTCGGCCGGAGTCGTGAAGCCGGGCGGCGTCGCGAAGCCGGGCGGCGTCGCGGTGCCAGGGGAAGCGGCCGTCCCCGGCGATGCCGCGATGCCGGGGGAAGCCGCCGCTCCGCTCGATGCCGCCGTCCCTGGCGGGGGCGCGGAGCCCGGCGCGGAGCCCGGCGTGGACGGGTCGGAGGGGGCGCCGGGGGTGGCGGTGACGACGGTGACGTCGTGGCCCGCCGCGAGCTGGGCCCGCGCGAGCTCGTCCACCTGCACCTCGATGCCGCCGAGCCGGGGCGCGAAACAGTCGCTGACATGGAGAATCCGCACCCCACGACCGTGCGGGGGACACCTGCGGCGACCCTTCAACCGCGCGGGCGCATGGGGGAGCCTTGACCCGGAGCAGGGGCGCGCTTCACGCACGCCGGGAATCTAGATAGCCGTGCGACGAACCTGTGTCTTCTTCCATGCCCACCCGGACGACGAGGCGCTGCTCACGGCGGGCACCATGACCCGCCTGGCGGCCGAGGGACACCGCGTCGTCCTTGTCGTCGCCACGTCCGGGGAGCGCGGCCTGACCGCCGATCCACCGGCCGAGGCTCCGGACGGAGGCTCACGGGAGGGCACCGGGGCGCGCGCCGAGCAGGGCGTTCACGACGGAACGGCGCGGATGGCCCGGCTGGGCGAGATCCGGACGGCCGAACTGCACGCCTCAGCGCGGGCGCTCGGCTGCGAGCGGGTCGTTCTGCTTGGGTACGAGGACTCGGGGCTGGACGGCAGCGCGCCGGGCGGGTTCGCCCGCGCGCCGGTGCCGGAGGCCGCCGCCGAGTTGGCCGGGGTGCTCCGCCAGGAGGCCGCCGACCTGCTGGTCGTCTACGACCCGGCGGGCGGGTACGGACACCCCGACCATGTCCAGGTGCACCGGGTCGGTAGGGAGGCCGCGACGTTGGCCGGAACACCCGTCGTCCTCGAGGCGACCGTCGACAGGGACCTGCTGCTGCGCGTCCTGCGCCCGCTGGCGGCGCTGCGGCTGCTGCCGCGTTCGCTGGACGTCGCGTCGTTCGAGCGCGCCTACGCGTCCGCCGCCGAGATCACCCACCGGGTCCGGGTGCGCCGGTTCGCCGCCGCGAAGCGGACCGCGATGGCGGCGCACGCGTCCCAGGCGACCGGCGGCGACTCCGTGCGGACGCTCGCGGCGCTGCTGCGGCTGCCCTGGCCGGTTTTCCGCCGCGCGTTCGGCACCGAGTGGTTCGTCCGGCGCGACCTGCCGCCCGGGACCCGTCTCGGCCATCCCCTCGACGCCTGGCCCGCGCCCTCGGCCCGCCCCGTCGCCCTGTCGGGCTCCGTGCCCGGTCCGGCCACCGAAGCCACGCCGGGCTCGGCCGCCACCGCCACACCCGGCCCGTCCGCCGAGGCCATACCGGGCTCGGCCGCCGCCACGCCCGGCCCGGCCGCCGGTTCCGCATCCGGTCCGGTCTCCGGATCCGCGTCCGCCGCCGACGGTTCCGCGCTCACGGCGGAGTGTTGAGTCGGCCCGCGCGGGTCGTCCTGTCGGTGCTGTCGCTGGCGGGGGCGGTGGGGCTGCTGGCCGCGCTGCCCTACCTCGTCGGCGTGGACTGGACGGAGATCGGCCGCCAGCTCGGCCGGCTCGCCCTGTGGGAACTGGCCGGGCTCACCCTGCTCTGGCTCGCGGGGCTCTGGGCGTACACGTACGTGTTCACCGCGTCCCTGCCGGGCCTCGCGCACCGGCAGGCGCTCCTGATGAACGCGGTCGGCAGCGCGGTCAGCAACCTGCTGCCGTTCGGCGGCGCGGCGGGCCTCGCGGTCACCTTCGCGATGGCCCGCGGCTGGGGCCACCGCAACGCCTCGATCACGGTGTCCGCGCTGGTCACGGGCCTGTGGAACGTGCTGGCGCGGCTGCTGCTGCCCGCCGTCGGGATCGTGGCGCTGCTGGTCGCGGGCGAACTGCCGGACCGCCGGACGGCCGCGATGGCGCTGCTCGCCGCCGCCGTCATCCTCGGCATCCTCACCGTCCTCGTGCTCGCGCTGCGCTCGCCCCGCGCGGCGCGGGCCGTGGACCGGCGGCTGCGCGCCGTCGCCCGCCGCCTGCCCGGC
>NZ_QURH01000040.1 GCF_003428695.1 Actinomadura logoneensis | reverse complement strand
CCCGGCGCCGATAAGGCGCCGGGCCGGAGCCGCCGGGCGACGGGGAACCGCGAACGCGGTCCGCCGAACGACGAAGGAGCGGGGACGGTTACGGAGCGGTCACCGGGACGATGTCCGGCGCGCCGCGGCGACGGGCGTCCGCCTCCTGGTCGCCCTCCTGCGCCTGCGAGTCGCGCTCGGCCTCGATCCGCTTGCGGTAGTACTCGATCTCCCGGTCGCGCTGGCGCTTGGACCACCCGAGGACGGGCGCCAGCAGGTCGGCGGCCTCCAGCGCGACGCCGACACCGCGGTCCCACGTCTCGATGGAGATCCGCGTCCGCCGGGCCAGCACGTCGTTCAGGTGCCGGGCGCCCTCGTGCGTCGCGGCGTAGACGATCTCGGCGCGCAGGTAGTCGTCCGCGCCGTTCAGCGGACGGCCGAGGTCGGGCTTCTCGGCGATCAGCCGGAGCAGGTCGTCGGTCAGCGTCCCGTACCGGCGCAGCAGGTGCTCGATCCGCGCGACGTGCAGCCCCGAGCGCGCCGCGAGCCGGTGCCGGGCGTTCCACATCGGGACGAACCCGTCGCCGCCCACCAGCGCGACCCGGTCGGTGCACGACTCGGCGATCCTGCCGTCCAGGCCGTGCACCACGGCGTCGATGGCGTCCTTGGCCATCACCCGGTAGGTGGTGAACTTGCCGCCCGCGACCAGCACCAGCCCCGGCACCGGATGCGCGACGACGTGCTCGCGCGACAGCTTCGAGGTCTCCTCGGTCTCACCCGTCAGCAGCGGCCGGAGCCCCGCGTACACGCCCTCGACGTCGTCGTGCGTGAGCGGTGTCGTGAGGACGGCGTTGACGTGGTCGAGCACGTAGTCGATGTCGGCCTTGGACGCGGCCGGGTGCGCGCGGTCCAGGTCCCAGGCGGTGTCGGTGGTGCCGATGATCCAGTGCCGTCCCCACGGGATGACGAACAGCACGGACTTCTCGGTGCGCAGGATGATCCCGGTCGCCGAGTGGATCCGGTCCTTCGGCACCACCAGGTGGATGCCCTTGGACGACTTGACGTGGATCTGCCCGCGCCCGCCGACCAGCTCCTGGATGTCGTCGGTCCACACCCCGGTCGCGTTGACGACCTGCCGGCCGCGGACCTCGCCCTTCGTCCCGGTCTCCAGGTCGCGGATCCGCACCCCGGTGACCCGCTCGCCCTCCCGCAGGAAGCCGGTGACCTGGGTGCGCGAGGCGATCCGCGCGCCGTACTCGGCGGCGGTCCGCAGCACCATCATCACGTAGCGGGCGTCGTCCATCTGGGCGTCCCAGTACTGGATCGCTCCAACGAACGCGTCCTTGCGCAGGGACGGCGCGAGCTTCAGTGCGCCCCGCCGGGTCAGGTGCCGGTGGTGCGGGACGCCCCGGGTGCTGCCCATCTGGAACGCCAGCGCGTCGTACAGCGCCACGCCCGCGCCGAAGTAGCCGCGCTCCCACACCCGGTGCGTGGTCGGCAGCAGGAACGGGACCGGCCGCACCAGGTGCGGCGCGATCTGCTGCAGCAGCAGGCTGCGCTCGGTCAGCGCCTCCCGGACCAGCTCGAAGTTGTACTGCTCCAGGTAGCGCAGCCCGCCGTGGATGAGCTTGGACGAGCGGGACGAGGTGCCCGAGGCGAAGTCGCGCGCCTCGACCACGGCCACCGACAGGCCGCGGGTGGCGGCGTCCAGCGCCGCGCCGGCGCCGACGATCCCCCCGCCGACCACGACGACGTCGTACTCCTCGCGGACCATCTCGTCGAGGGCCGCCGCGCGCTCGGCGGGCCCGAGCCGCGAGCTCCCGAGGGCGGTCACCGGTGATCCCGTCATCGTGTCTCCCCCTTGCACCCGGTCGTCCGATTCCTACCCAACAGTAGGGAGCGCGCCACGCCCGAACCACCTCCTCCCCGCGTGTCAGGAGGCCCCGGCCGCCTCCGCCGCCCCGACAATGGGACGCCAACGGGGGAGAACAAACATGCGACGACCTGCCATGATCGCGCTCGCGACCGCCCTGCTGACCGGATCGGCCGCGGCACTGACCGGATGCGGAAATTCCCATCTCCCATCCTCCAGCCACGCCTCGTCCACCGCCACGACGCCCGGTGGACGCCACCGGAAGGCGTCACCGAGCGCCACGGCCACCCGGTGGACGCCACCGGAAGGCGTCACCGAGCGCCACGGCCACGCCGGCGTCGACCGCCACCGGCCGGGCCGCGGTCAGGCCGTCGGACGCGGCCACCGCACCCGGGCGGCCGGGCGAGGCGTCCCGCCCGGCGCCGGCCTCGAAGCCCGGATCCAAGGCGGCGTCGAAACCCGGTTCGTCCCAGGGCTCGGCGGCCGGCTCGGCGGCCGGTGCCAAGAAGCCCGGTGCTCCGGCCGCGCCCGCGGCGTCCGGGCCGTCCGCCGGAGGGAAGCGGGCGCACGGCGGCACGGCCCCTCGCGGCGTGACCGCCCAGCACCCGCCCAAGGCCCCGGCCG
>NZ_QURH01000036.1 GCF_003428695.1 Actinomadura logoneensis | reverse complement strand
CCCCGCGGCGGCCGGGCGGGTCCGGCGCGCCGTCTGGTGGCCGGTCCGGCGGTGGCTCGGCCGGGTCCAGCGGGTCGCGCGGCGGGTCGCGAGCGCCGGGTACACGCGCTGGCGGCGGTCCATCCAGGTCCGGGTGGTGACCTCCACGCTGTTCATCTCGGCGATCGTCGTGGCGATCCTCGGGTTCTTCCTGATGCAGCAGATCACCACCGCGCTGATGGACGGCAAGACCAAGGCCGCCCTGGCGCAGCTGGACGAGGGCCTTGGCAGCCTCCAGCGGGACGTGGGGGTGTCCAACGACAGCGGGGACCGGCTCCGCAGCGCCGCCAACGGGCTGAAGTCGCGCAGCGGGCCGTCCGGCCTCTACGAGGTCTACGTCCGCGACACCACCCAGCCGTACATCGACGGGTACGCGACCAACGAGCTGCGGTCCCAGAGCGTCCCCCAGAGGCTCCGGGACGAGCTGAGAAGCGGGACGACGGGTACTCGGGCCTACACGTACGGAAAACTGTCCTACATCGGCCACAGGCCGTCCGAGCGCGGCCTCATCGTCGCCGGCAAGACCAGCCACTACGAGGTCTACTACCTGTTCCCGCTGACGCAGGAGCAGCACACCCTCACGATCGTCAGCCGCTCCCTGGCCGGGGTGGGGGTCGTCCTGGTCCTGCTGCTGGCGGCCATCGCGTCCCTGGTGACCCGGCAGGTGGTCATCCCGGTGCGGCTCGCGGCCCAGGGCGCGCAGAGACTCGCCGCCGGACGGCTGGAAGAGCGCATGCGCGTGCGCGGGGAGGACGACCTCGCCCGGCTGGCCAGATCGTTCAACGACATGGCGGCCAACCTCCAGGAGAAGATCCGCGAGCTGGAGGACCTGTCGCAGGTCCAGCGCCAGTTCGTCTCGGACGTCTCCCACGAGCTGCGCACGCCGCTGACCACCATCCGGATCGCCGCGGACATGCTCTACGAGTACCGCGACACGTTCGGCGACCCGGCGGTGGGGCGTTCGGCCGAACTCCTGCAGAGCCAGCTGGAACGCTTCGAATCCCTGCTCGCGGACCTGCTGGAGATCTCCCGCCATGACGCGGGGGCCGCGACCCTGGACGCCGAGTCCCTCGACATGCGCGACCTCGTCCTGCGCACGGTGGGCGACGTCCAGGGGCTCGCCGAACGCAAGGGCTCCAAGGTCGTCCTGCAACTGCCGGGCGAGCCCTGCATGGCCGAAGTGGACCGGCGGCGCGTCGAGCGCATTCTGCGTAATCTCCTGGTCAACGCCGTTGAACACGGTGAGGGCGAGGACATCGTGGTCTCCGTCGCCGCCGACAGGGACGCCGTCGCCGTCACCGTCCGCGACCACGGCGTGGGGCTGAAGCCGGGCGAGGGCCAGATGGTGTTCGACCGGTTCTGGCGCGCCGACCCTGCTCGCGCGCGCACGACCGGCGGCACCGGCCTGGGCCTGTCGATCTCCAAGGAGGACGCCCAGCTCCACGGCGGCTGGCTCCAGGCATGGGGCGAGCCCGGGCAGGGCTCCCAGTTCCGCCTCTCGCTGCCCCGTACCGCGGGGGCCGAGCTCCGCGGGTCGCCCCTGCCGCTGGTCCCGCCGGGAGCGGGCGGTTCCCGGCCCCTTTTCGCCGAACTCGAGGCGGGGGACTGATGACGGTCCGTCGCCCTGAATCCACGCATGCGGCCCCGGAGGTTTCGGTTGTGCGCAAGTGCCTGGAAGGTCCGTCCCGCTGGCTCGGCGGGGCTCTGAAGGGGCGCGCGGCGGTCGCCACGGCCGCGGCCCTGACCCTGTGCGCGTCCGGATGCGCGGCCCTGCCCGGCGGCGGACGGGTCACGTCCGTCAAGGCGCCCGAGCGGGCGGAGCAGGCGGACGAGTCCTACGTGCGGCTGATCCCGGTGGAGCCCAAGAACGACTGGTCGCCGCAGGAGATCGTCTCCGGGTTCCTGGCGGCCTCGGCCAGCTTCGACGACGACCACAAGGTCGCCAAGGAGTACCTGGCCAACCCCAACGCCTGGCGTCCGGGACCGCGGCCGTCGATCGCGGTGTTCGACGACCGCCCCGAGCCCAAGGTCTTCGGCTCGGGAGACCAGCTCACCGTCCGGATCAACGGCACCCAGCTCGGCATCATCACCACGGACGGCCAGTACACCGCCTTCCAGAAGAGCGTCCAGGCCGACTACCAGCTCACGCGCAACGCGCAGCACCAGTGGCGCATCTCCGCCCTGCCGGACGCGCTGGGCCAGACGATGCTGCTCAACAAGAACGACGTCGACCAGGTCTTCCGCACGTTCAACCTCTACTACTTCGCTCCCGACAAGCAGACGCTCGTCCCCAACGGGGTCTTCCTTCCCTTGGTGAACCGGGAGGACCTTCCGCAGCGTCTGGTGCAGGCGGTCATCGCCGGCCCCACGACCTGGCTCCGGGGCGCCGTCTGGAGCGCCTTCCCGCACGGCACCAAGCTGGTCGGCCTGTCCCTGGACAAGGACGTCGCGACCGTCGATCTCAGCAAGGAGGCGGCGTCCGGCGACGTCGAGCAGATGTCGGCGCAGCTCGCCTGGAGCCTCGGCCAGGTGTCGGAGATCAAGCAGTGGAGGCTGCGGATCGAGGGCCGCGGGGTCGTGACGCCCGAGGGCAAGAGCGAGGTCCAGACCTTCAACGACTGGCAGGCCAACACCCCGGACGGCACGGTCGGCGGCGAGCACCGCGCGTACATGATCGGGGCGGCGGGGCACCTGTCCACGCTGGGTCTGAACAACTTCCTGTCGCTGCCCGTCGTCACCAGCGCGCCGGGCCGGATGGCGCGTCCGGCCGTCTCCCCGGACCAGCACGAGGTCGCCGGCCTCAGCCCGGACGGCAGGCAGCTGCTGAGCTCGGACCTCAACTCGAACGGCGTCCCGCGCGTCCTGCGCACCGCCAAGGACCCGGAGGGCCGGTTCACGCCGCCCTGCTGGGACCGGCAGGGCACCCTGTGGACGGTCGAGACCAGCCCCGGCAAGTCCATGCTCTGGAAGCGGGAACGGGGCAAGACCCTCAAACCGGTCTGGCACTGGGGCCTGGACGGCCGCGAGATCTACGCGCTCCAGGTCGCCCGCGACGGCGTCCGCGTCGCGGTCGTCGCCAAGATCGACGGCCGCAAGCAGGTGCAGGTCGGGCGGATCGCCGGGAGCGGCGACCGCATCGACGCGGGGTCCTTCGTCCCGGTCAGCTCCGAGCTCGCCGAGACGGACGACCTGTCGTGGCGGGACTACAACACCCTGGCGGTCCTGGGGCGCAAGACCCCCGACACGCAGGTGCTGCCCTACCTGATGCCGGTGGACGGCTCCGCGGTCACCTCGCTGGGCGTCGGCTCCCTGGGCGAGCCGCTGAGCATCGCCGCCATCCCGGGCGGCCCGGTGCTCATCGGCACCAAGAGCTCCAGCCAGCACCTGGTCTGCCACCAGTCCGCGTACCGCGAGCGCGACAGCGAGTGGGCCTGCAACGTCGCGGGCAGCGATCCCACCTACGCCTTCTGACGCCTCACCGGCCGAGGGCCGACTCCGGCGCGTGCCGATTCGAGTGTTCTCATCTGCGGAAACGTGGATCGGAGGCGAGTTATCCACAGATCGCCGGTGAGTTGGTGATCAGTGTGGGCGGCGCGGCATCGTCGAATGCATGTTCGCACGTGATCTGCTCGACCTGTTGCTGCCGCAGCGCTGCGCGGGCTGCCGCGCCGCCCGGGGCCTGCTGTGCCCCTCCTGCGCCGCTCCGCTGGCCCTTCCGGCTCGTCCTGTGCCCACTGCGGGCCTCGCGCCCCTGAACCCGCCCATCTGGACGGTGACGTCCTACGAGGGCGCCATACGGGCTCTCATCGCCGCTCACAAGGAGTCCGGACGCACCGGCCTGGCGAAGCCGCTGGGGCGCGCCCTCGCCACGGCGGTCAAGTCCGCCCTGTCGCTCGACGCCGCCCCGCCGTCCCCGCCTCCGCCCGCCTGGTACGAGGACCGGGCTCCCACCCGCCTGACGGCGTGGACGTTCGCCCCTCCGGCGATACCCGCGCCCCCACCGCCGACCACCCCGAAAGCCACTGCGGACCCTCCCGCGGCCACACCCGCGCCCAACCCTCCGCTCGCCCGAAACGCCCCGCACGGGCCGCCGGGCCCGCCGGGAGCTCACCAGCCGTCCACACGGCAAGCAGGCGCGTCCCGCCGCCCGGAAAGCCCAGGAGGCCGAGACGGCCCGACGACGCAGTCAAGGGAAGCCGTGCAGCGTCCGGAAGGCGTGTTGCGAGGTCCGGGCGATGCGAAGCCGCGCTCGCAGGAGGCCATGCCACGCCCGGAAGGCGTGCTGCGAGGTCCGGGCAATGCGACGAGGCGCCCGCAGGAGGCGGCGCCACGCCCGGAAGGCATGGTGCGAAACCCGGGCGGTCCCACGGCAAGCCCGAACGATGTGGCGCGACGGCCCGACGGGACGGCTGCGTGTCCGGACGGGGCGGCTGCGTGTCCGGACGGGAGGGCGGCGTGGCCGGAGGGGGCGGTGGCGTGGTCGGACGGTGGGGTGCTCTGGTGGGAGGGGAACGAGCCGTTGATCGTGGTGCCCGTTCCGTCCGCGGTGTCCTCGGTGCGGAAGCGCGGGCACGACCCGACCCGCCGCATGGCGGCCGTCGCCGTGCGGGAACTCCGCGCTGAGGGTTTTCCGGTCATCGGCGCGCCCCTGCTGCGGCACCGGCGGACCGTGGCCGATCAGACGGGCCTGGGCCAGGCCGAACGCAAGGCCAACATGAGCGGCGCCATGGCTCTCTCCCGCCGCGAGATGCGGCTCCTGCGGATGAAGCACGGCACTCCGGACCATCCCGTGCCTGGCTACGTCATCGACTCCCTACGCCCCGATTCGAGCCCTCAACCGGAGTCGCTTGCTCCGGACTCAGCCCACGCAAGGAACGCGGAGACGGATGTGTGCACGGAGGCAGAGCACAGCTGGGCACTCGGGCCGGACGAGGCCGGAAGGCCAGGCTCAGCGCCACGGCCGGTGCCGAGCGGTGAGACGACGTTTCCGCTGAGGTTCGCTCGCAAGCCGGACGGTGAGGCACGAGACAGGATCTGGTCTGCGGGGAGTGCCGACGATGACACGCGGCCGGAGTCGCGCTCGCCACAGAGACCTGCGGCGCACCAGCCGACCAGGCGTCCACCCAGAGGTGAATCCGACGGCTTAGACCTGCAGCTCCGAGAGAACCCCGGGAACACGAACGCGAAGCGCGGTGATCGATCTCCCAGCGGCAGGAAAGGCGGCAATGGCGCGGCCGGGGCTCCGTTACGGGAGAACTCCGGCGTGGCCGGCCCGCTGACCGGATGGCGGGTGGTGGTCGTGGACGACGTGGTCACGTCCGGCGCGACGCTGGCGGAGGCGGTACGCGTGCTCCGCCAGGCAGGTGCGCAGGTCGTGGGTGCGGCGGCGGTCGCGGCGACACCTCGGAGGTTCCTGGAGAGAGGGTGACTTTCTTCACGGGAGATCCTCAGCACGTCAGGTAGTTACCGCCCGTGACGAGCTCGTGTCCGTCTTGTTCGGGAAAGTCGGATTAGTTGTGTATTCAACGGTCACTGCGGGTCAGGCAGGAGGTAGATATTTTCAAACTCACCCCGCCGGAACATCGGTCTGACCTGCGGCGGAGTGATCGGCGGGATGCGCTGTGCGCAGGGGGATCCAGGGCTCGGAGAGAGCCCCGGGAAGGGCCTCGGAGGCCCCGATTCGGGGCGCGTCGATGACCGTACGTGAGTTTTTCCTCCGTTCACCCCCCTGACATTCGTGGCGTAAGGGGTTAGCGTTCCTGACATGGCACCCGCCCGGGTCCGTGGTTGCGTTGGATCGCAGCGCTCGTCGCGAGCGCGTGATGCGGTCCGGCTAGCCGATGCCAGGCGCAGGCGAAACGGCCCACGTAAGGCGACTTCTCGTCGACCGATCACGGTGCGCCTTAGAGGTAAGTCCTGCCCCGCCGGGGGATCCGACATCCCCCGAACCGGGAGAAGGGCAGTAGTGGCGAGAGAGCCGCGAGCCCCTCAGCAGGCGGATGTGGGGACGAAGACCAGGTCGGCCGGGCGGGTGCGACCCACCGAGCTGTGGCGTCCGGAGGTGGGATCGAGCCCCCTCCTGGACGAACCTCGCAACCGGGAGAAGGGGGGTCCCGCGTGGACATCATCGTCAGGGGCCGGCACACCGACGTCAGCGATCGGTTCCGGCAGCACGTCGACACCAAGCTCGCCAAGATCGAGCGGCTGAACACCAGGGTCATGCGCGTGGATGTGGAGGTGTCGCAGGAGCGGAACCCGCGCCTCGCCGACCAGCGCGAACGGGTGGAACTGACCATCCGCTCGCGGGGGCCGGTGATCCGTGCGGAGGCCGCGGCGGACGACCGGTACGGCGCGCTCGACCTGGCCCTCGACAAGCTCGAGTCGAGGCTGCGCCGCGACTCCGAACGGCGCAAGGCCCACAACGGAGGCCGGGGCAAGGGCAAGGTTCCCGCGATGGAGCCGCTGCCCGAGGACCTTCCCGCCGCGGTCGGGACCGCTCCGCCCCGCGAACCCGAGCCGTCCGCGCCCGCCGACACCGAGGCGGAGACGGACGGTTACGAGGCCCTGGCGACCGAACTCAACGAGAACCTGGTACCGATCCCGATGGAGGGTGACGGGCCCGTCATCGTCCGGGAGAAGTTCCACAAGGCCGAGCCGATGGGCATCGAACAGGCCCTGTTCGAGATGGAGCTCGTCGGCCACGACTTCTACCTGTTCCGCGACAAGGCCACCAACCACCCGACGGTGGTGTACCGGAGAAGGGGCTGGGACTACGGAGTCATCCGTCTTGTCGAAGAGTGATGTGGCACTTGCGTCACGTCACCGCCCGGATCATGTCA
Organism: Actinomadura logoneensis; assembly: GCF_003428695.1. GTDB lineage: Bacteria > Actinomycetota > Actinomycetes > Streptosporangiales > Streptosporangiaceae > Spirillospora > Spirillospora logoneensis. The sequence continues at coordinate 365 of NZ_QURH01000036.1, read as the reverse complement.
TGATCTAGAAAGGCGTTGATGTGGCACTTGCGTCACGTCACCGCCCGGATCATGTCATGATCTAGAAAGGCGTTACCAGCAAGCCGTGACGGCGGCGGCGCGGATCCGCCCGCCGACCCCGGGACGGTGGAGCGGAGCGGCCTCACGGGCCGCTCCGCTCCACCGGTCCAGCCGCCGCCACGTCAAGCGTTCCCCGGGGGCGACACCGGCCTCCGGTTCCTCCGGCCGACCCGGATCACTGAGAGTGAAGGGGGGAAGCGGCGTTCACCTCCACGCCGCGACTCTGGTGAGCGAGAACCCCGAGGCTCGTGGCGCCCCCGCGCCGCCCCCGCCGGGCCCCGCCCCGTCCGCCGCGCGCCCCGCCC
>NZ_QURH01000032.1 GCF_003428695.1 Actinomadura logoneensis | reverse complement strand
CACACGAGCCCGGCGACCAGCACCGCCGGGACGGTCACCGCGACCAGCGGCCACGGGTCCGCCAGCGTCGAGCCCCAGCCGCGCCCGGCCGACGCCGCCGCCGGCCCCCGCCCGGCGGACAGGCCCACCAGCACCGTCGCCACCACGAACAGCGCCACGCTCGCCCACTCGCGCCCGGTCATCCGCTCGCCGAGCACCCACACCGCGTAGGCCACCAGCAGGACGAGGCTCACCGCGAACACCGGCTGCGCGACCGCGAGCGGCAGCTCCTCGAACGCCACCACCTCGCCGGCCAGTCCCGCGAACAGCAGCAGCCCGCCGCCGAACCACACCGGGTCGGTCAGCATCGTCCACGCGACATGGAACGGACGGCCGCCCCGCAGCGGCGGCATCCTCCCTGCCGCCGCCCGGAACACCACGAAGGCGACGTAGTACGTGCTGGTCGCGAGCAGGGCCAGCGCTGCGTAACCGAGGTCGTGGCCCATCGGCGGGACCTTTCGGGGCGGAGTCGCGGGGAATTTGCGGGTTGTCACCCTTCCGCGTCCGCCCGCCTTCTGACAATCCCTCCGACCGGATTCCGGTCCGACCGCGTCACGCGGCCACCTTCAGGCCAGCGGACTCAGCGCCGCACCTCAGGTCGCCGAACTCAGCACCGGCCCTTCAGGCCGACGGAGTCAGTCCCACTTGCGTCCGGCCCGGGAGAGCCGCCCGACCAGCGAGGACGGGACGAGGCGGCTGAACCCCACGATCGCCTTGTACTGCGCCCCCGGGATGCAGACCTCGATCCCGCGCCGCAGGTCGCGCAGCGCCACGTCCACGACCTCGTCCTTGTCGAGCCACATGAAGTCGGGGACGCCCGCCATGTCCATCCCGGCGCGCTCGTGGAACTCGGTGTGCACGAACCCCGGGCACAGCGCCATGACGCGCACCCTCTCCGCGCCCGGCCGTCCCGCGATCTCGGCCGCGGCGGCCTGCGAGAACGACACGACCCACGCCTTGGACGCGCCGTAGGTGCCGCGCGTCGCGAACGCCGCCACCGACGCCACGTTGACGACACCGCCGCGACCGCGCTCCAGCATCCCCGGCAGCGCCGCGTTCGTCAGCCGGAGCACCGCCTCGCAGTGCACCTTCAGCATGACCAGCTCGTCGGCGACCGGGACGTCCAGGAACGCCCCCCGGTTGCCGAAACCGGCGTTGTTGACCAGCAGGTCCACGCCCTCGCGCAGCCGGTCCTCCGCCCTGCCGATCCCCTCGTCCGTGGACAGGTCGGCGGCCAGGACCTCGGCGCGGACGCCGTACCTGTCGCGCAGGTCGCGCGCGGAGGCGTCCAGCCGCTCGGCGTTCCGGGCGAGCAGGACCAGGTCGAACCCGTCGGCGGCCAGGCGGTGGGCGAACGCGGCGCCCAGTCCGGTGGTGGCGCCGGTGATCAGAGCAGTCGGCATGACCCGAGCCTAGGCCGTGCGGTCCCCGGCCTCCCGGCGCGGGCCCGTCCGGCCGCGTCCCCGCCGGAAGTCACGCGGGTCCGGGCGGCGTGTCGCCCGCCGGTACGCGAACGTGAACCCCGGCCAGTTGTTGACGATCCGCCCGTCCTCCGTCATGTACCAGCTCCGGCACCCGCCGTTCCAGACCGTCGAACGCAGCATCTCCCGCATCCGCGGTCGAACGCGTCCTGGACCTCCGGCCGCACCTCGATCCAGTCGAGCCGTCCCCGCCGCATCGCCGCCACGCACCCGACCACGTACCGGAACTGCGACTCCAGCATGTAGATGATCGAGTTGTGCCCGAGGTTGGTGTACGGGCCGTACAGCAGGAACAGGTTCGGGAAGCCGCTGACCGTGATGCCCAGATGGGCGGACGCGCCGCCGTCCCGCCAGGCGTCGCCGAGCTCGCGCCCGTCCCGTCCGACGATCTTCATCGGGGCGAGGAACTCGGTGGAGGCGAACCCCGTCGCGTAGACGATCGCGTCCAGCTCCCGCTCCGTCCCGTCCGCCGTGACGACCCCGGACGGCGTGATCCGCGCGATGCGGTCGGTCACCAGCTCGACATGCGGGCTGCCGAGCGCGGGGTAGTAGTCGTCCGACAGCAGGATCCGCTTGCACCCCATCGGGTAGTCGGGCCGGAGCCGTTCCACCAGCCGGGCGTCCCCGATCTCCGCCTCCAGCTTCTTCCGGAACCGCCGGACCATCACGCCCATCAGCTTCGGGTACTTGACGAACCCCAGCGCGCGCGCCTCGAACTGCGTGTAGATCCGCGCCCGGCTCACCGTGTACGCGCCCGGCACCGACCGCAGGACCGCCTTCTCCCACGCCCGGTACGGACGGTCCGGCTTGGTGATCACGTACGGCGCCGACCGCTGGAACACGTGCAGCCGTCCCGCCACCCTCGCCAGCTCCGGGACGATCTGGATGGCGCTGGCCCCCGTCCCCAGGACCGCGACCCGCTTACCCGCGAGGTCCACGCCGTCCTGCCACCGCGACGAGTGGAACGCCGGACCCGCGAACGAGTCGCGCCCCTCGATCTCCGGAAGCACCGGACGGTTCAGCTGCCCGCACGCCGAGACCAGCACGCGCGCGCTGACCGTCCCGTCCGAGGTGGACACCCGCCAGACGGCCTCCGCCTCGTCCCACTCCGCGCCGGTCACTTCTGTCCCGAACCTGATGCGGGGGAGCACCTCGTACTTGCGCGCGCAGTGCCAGAGGTACTCGAGGATCTCCTCCTGCGGCGGGAACCGCCGGCTCCAGTCCGTCTTCCGCTCGAACGAGAACGAGTACAGGTGGGACGGCACGTCGCACGCCGCGCCCGGATACGTGTTGTCCCGCCACGTCCCGCCGAGCCCGTCGGCCTTCTCCAGCAGCACCACGTCGTCGACGCCGGCCTGCCGCAACCGGATGGCCATCCCGATCCCGCCGAACCCGCTGCCAATGATCGCCACATCGTGCGGAGCGCCCATGCCGCCACCCGAATCTCGTTCTGTCCGTCGCCTCGAGCGTAGGTGAGCCGCCGGTCGCCTGACCAGACGCGAACGGCGCCGACCGCCCTCCGCGATCGAGTTGCGGGCACCCCGAGCCTCGGGTAGTGTCCTTCCTCGCGCCTTGAGGGATGCAGGACGCCGCTGTGCGGTGGCCGGCCCGCTGTGCGCACCCACCACTGATCATGCGGATGCGATCCGTCGTGCCCGCATGTCCTGGTGGCATCGGAAAGGCTCGATTTTGCGAATCGGTGCGGATCTGGTGAAATAGCGGAGCCGCACGGAACGGCCGCGAAAGCGGGCGGGAAATGCGGAATCAGAATCGGCCGGAAATTGACAAGCCGGGCGGAACTGATAAAGTAAGCGAGTCGCCACGGAGCGAAAGCCGCAGGAATTGCGGACGGAGCGCGTGGGTGTCCGTTTCTTGAGAACTCAACAGCGTGTTAAAAGCCAGTGCCTTTATAGATCAGGCAAGTGCCTGATCACCCC
>NZ_QURH01000030.1 GCF_003428695.1 Actinomadura logoneensis | reverse complement strand
GGCCGGGTCAGGGACCCGGCCCGACGGCCGTGGAGCGGGCGGACGCCCGGATCGCCCGTGTCAGGGGCGTCCGGCGCCGTACCAGGCGCTCTGGTAGTAACCGGAGCTGATGTCGGCGATCTGGACCACGGTGCCGGTGTGCGGCGCGTGGATCATCTTGCCGTTGCCGATGTAGAGGCCCACGTGGCCGAGGCTGTTGAAGAACACCAGGTCGCCCGGCTGGAGGTCGCTCTTGTTGATGTGCTTCACGTTCGCCCACTGGGCGTAGGTGTCGCGGCCGATGTTGACGCCGGCCGCCGCCCACGACTTCTCGGTCAGGCCCGAGCAGTCGTAGGAGTTCGGGCCGTCGGCGCCGTACACGTACGGCTTGCCCATCTGGGCATAGGCGAAGTCGATCGCCTTGCGGGCGCTGCCGGAGGCCGGCCCGGTGTAGTGGCCTCCGCCACCTCCGCCGCCGCCGGACCCGTTGTTGTCCGTGGGGTCCTGGCCGCCGAGCTTGTCGAGCAGCTTCTTCTGGGTCTTGACCTGCTTGTCCAGACCCTCCTTCTGCTTCTTCAGCTCGTTCAGCTTGGTGGTCACGTCGTTCAGCGTCTGCTGCGCCTGGGCCTTCTCCCGCGCCACGCGCTGGGCGGCGGCGAGGAACTGGGCGAGCGCACCCGTCCGGTTGCGGGACAGCTGCGCGATGACCGCCGCCTGGTCGAGGACGACCTGCGGGTTGCCCGCCGAGACGAAGCCGGTGACGGAGTCGGTGTCACCGTTCTTATAGGCGGTCGCCGCCATCTTGGCGATGGCCTGGCGCTGGTTCTCGTAGCTGCGCTGCTGGGCGTCGGACGCCTTCTTGGCCGCCGCGAGCTTCTTCCTGGCGGCCTTCAGCTGGCTCTGAGTCTTGTTGTACTGCTGAACCGCCTGGTCGACCTGCTCGTTCAGCTTGGTCAGCTTCTTCTTGACCTCGTCGGCGCTGGGCTTGGCAGGGGCGGCGCCGGCGAAGCCCTGGGGGAGGGTGAGCGAGGTCGCCACGGCGAGGCAGGCTGTCGCCAACACACGGCGCGTCGTGGTGCCACGCTTGGGAACTCTGGCCACGGTTCGATATGCCCCTCTCGTCCAAGACGTCAGCGGACGACACTAGCGAGGCCCCCCACCGGTCACAACCGATTCCCACCGATCTGCTGTAGTTAAGCCCGCTTTACCTACCGTGGGTCACAAGGGCCTCACGATGCGCGTGTGACCGGTTCCAGGGCGTCCCGTTCCCGGACGGAAGGACGTGTGACGTGGCTCTCCGCAGGCCGCCGGCGGGTGGCCCGCCGACGGGTCAGCTACGGCCCAGGCGGCGCAGCAGCAGCGGCGACGGGACCGGGCGCGCGCCGGCCCGGCGGGCGGCGTCCTGCACCTCGCGGTCGGACGAGACGACCACCACGGCCCGGCCGCCCGGCTCCGCGCGGACCAGCTCGCCGATCAGCTCGTCGGCCGTCTGGCCGGGCTGGCTGAACAGCACCCGCACACCGCGCGGCGCGACGGTCGCGACCGGGCTGTCGAGCTCCGCGCCGTCGAAGACGCAGGTGACCTCCGCGCGGGTCTGCGCGGCCAGCCCGCCGAGCCCGGACAGCAGCCGGCCGCGCTGGTCGGCGAGGGTGAGGTCGCCGTAGCCCGTCTTGGTGACGTTGTAGCCGTCCACGACCAGATGGACGCCGGGGAGCTGGAGCAGCCGGTCCAGCAGCTGCGGGTCGCCGTCGGACAGGGCGCGGCCGGGCAGCGCGCCGGTCCAGCAGCTGCGGGTCGCCGTCGGACAGGGCGCGGCCGGGCAGCGCGCGGTGCGGCGCTCCCGCCTCGCCGCCGCCGACCAGGTCGGCGGGACGGCCGATGGTCGAGGGCAGCGCCAGCTCGCGCCGGACGCCCTGCGCGGCGTCCACCAGCGTCTCCAGCAGCATCCGCAGCCGGACGTCGTCGAGGTTGCGGCCCTCGCGGGCGGCGCGCTTGGCGGCCTCGGCGTTCGCCTCGGCGCGGTCGAGGCGGACGCGCGCCTTGCGCAGCTCCTTTTCGGCGGCGGCGCGCGCGTCGCGGGCCTCGGCCAGCTCCCGCTCGGTCC
>NZ_QURH01000033.1 GCF_003428695.1 Actinomadura logoneensis | reverse complement strand
GGCGCGGCGCGTTCTGCGGCGCGGCACGGCGTCCGCCGGCGGCCTGCCTGCCTCCGCCCTGGCGCGACGGCGCTCCCCGGCCTCCGACACGGGCCGGCCTGCGGCCGCGGGCGGGGGAGCCGGGGTCACCGTTCGGTGTACCCCGGCCTGGGGGCATGGCGCTACCGCCGGGGCGGCTGGAGCCCTGTGCCGGAGGCGGGCTCTCTCCGTATTCCGGTCCGTATTGGCTTCGGTAACTCACACGACCTCATCGGTGGGGGTACGGCTGTGCGTCGTCCGAGGGTACTGCGCACCGCGGGGCGCTGGGGGCGGCCCTGCCGGTCCCGCCCGACCGATCAACGAGGCAGCAAAGCGAAAAATCCCTGTTCAAGAACGGTTTTATGCTTTTGTCACTAAATGAGATGGATCACTGGTGGTGGCACCGCGGGCACCCACCGTCCGCACGGCGCTCCGCGTGTCCTCTCGGAGGACGCGAGCCCGGCCCGACAGGTTGTCGGGCCGGGCTCATCGTCGTCGGATCGGACCGCTCGCGTCCAACCGCCGGGGTCAGACCACTCGGAACAGACCACTCGGGTCCGACCGCTGAAGTCCGACCGCTCGAGTCCGACCGCTGAAGTCGGACCACTCGGTCCGGCCGCTCGGGTCAGATCCGGATCACGGCTCGTCCGGCGGCGCGGTCGCGAGGATCCGCGGACGGTCGGCCACCGAGTTCGGCCAGGCCGGACCGCCGTGCCCCCGCCCCTTCTTGCGCCCGTCGCAGCGCGGGTCGCCGTTGTGGATGGTGCACCACCACTTCGGCGGCGGGTTGGACGGCGGCTTGTTCGGGTCGCAGTTGGCGTCCGGGAAGGGCGACTGGCACGGCTGCTTGCCGCCCCCGCCGCCGTTGTCGCCGCCGCCCCGGCACCGCGGGTCGTACTGCGCGAACGGGTTGTTGTCACACCACGGCGGACGCTTGTCCTTGCCCTTGTCCTTCTTCTTCTCCTTGAAGACGTCCACCCACTTCTGCGGGGTGCCGACCCACGCGGGCGGCGGGAACTGCTCGACCGCCATGCCCTTGGTCGCCTCGGCCATGTAGGCGTGCCAGATCCGCGCCGGGACGCTACCGCCGACGACCTCGCCGATGCCCGGCACGACCAGCGTCTTCCGGTCGTTGTTGTACATCGTCACGGCCGTCGAGATCTGCGGGACGTATCCGACGAACCATGTCGCGACGTTCTTGTCCGTCGTACCGGTCTTACCGGCCACCGGACGGTCCGAGAGCGCCGCCGACGGCGCGGTGCCGCCCGGCTTCACCGGCTGCTGCAGCGCGTACGTGACGTCCTGCGTGATCGGCTTGGACAGCGCGGACCGCTTGACCTCCCAGTCAAGCTTCTTGAAGACCTTGCCGTCCGCCGTCCCGACCCTGCGGATCACGTGCGGTTGGTAGTAGGTGCCGCCGTTGGCGAAGACCGCATACCCGGCCGCCTGCTCGATCGGCCGGATGTTGTTGACGCCCAGCGCGATGCCGTACTTGTCCTTGTAGTCGCCGACCATGTCGGAGCTCACGCCGAGTTGCTCGGCCATCGCGACGATCTGCGCCGGGCCGGTCTTCAGCGCCAACTGCGCGAACGCGGTGTTCGTCGACTCCTTCATCGCCTGGATCAGGGTGATCCCGCCCTTGGCGTGGTGGGAGTTCGGCAGCCCGCCCTGCGTCACGTCGTTCGGGGCACCGCCCTTGACCGAGTTGCCCTGGCCGTCGAAGCCCATCCCGGAGCGGCCCTCGACCAGGCTCTTCAACCCGTAGCCCTTCTCCAGCGCCGCCGCCAGGACGTACGGCTTCATCGCCGAACCGGCCTGCGCGCTGCCCAGCCACACGTTGTCGTAGGCGTCCTTCAGGTAGCTCGGGCCGCCGTAGATGGCCTGGACCTCACCGTTGTCGGTGTCGACCGACGCCAGTCCCAGCCGGATGTGCTTCTTCAGCAGCTTGTTGGGATCGACGCCCGGCACGGTGTCCTCGACGGCCTTCTTCGCGGCGGCCATCTTGTCCTTGTCGAACGTCGTGGTGACCCGCAGGCCCTTCTCGACGACGGTCTTCTCGTCGATGCCCTGCCGGTCGAGCTCCTTGAGCGCGCGCTTGATGGCGTAGCCGCGCTGCCCGCCGAACGTGGACGGGCCGCCGATCGGCTTGGTCTCGGGCAGCCGCTTGTTGTACTCCGCGAACTGCTGGTCCGTCAGGCGGTTCATCTTGTGCATGCCGTCCAGGACGTACCGGTACCGCGCGGCGGTCTCCGCCTGCCAGGTCTTGTTGCCGCTGCGCGGGTCGTACTTGCCCGGCTGCTGGATGATCGCGGCGAGCAGCGCGCCCTCGTCCGGCGTGAGCTGGTTGACGTGCTTGCCGAAGTAGGTGTTGGACGCGGCCTCGATGCCGTAGGAGTTGCGGCCGAAGTAGATCGTGTTCAGGTACAGCTCGAGGATCTTGTCCTTGCTGCCGAGCTTGTCCTCCAGCTTCAGCGAGATGAACAGCTCCCGGAACTTGCGGCCCATCGTCCGCTTGTCGTTCAGGTAGTAGTTCTTCGCGAGCTGCTGGGTGATCGTCGAGCCGCCCTGGGTGTCGCCGCCGCTGACGTTCGTCCACACGGCGCGGCTGATGCCCGACACCGAGAAGCCGCTGTCGCTGTAGAACGACCGGTTCTCGGCGGCCACGACCGCGTACCGGACGTGCATCGGCACCTTGCTGATCGGGACCGTGACGCGGTTCTTGCCGATCCGGCCGATCTCGGTCTTCCCGTCGCTGTAGTAGAAGATCGCGGCGGTCTTCGTCGCGTCCGCGTTCCCCTCGTCCGGGACGGGCGTCTGCGCGTACGCGATGCCGATCATCGTGCCGAGGCCCGCCGAGACCAGCAGCCCGGAGCCGACGACCAGCTTCCAGGACGGCACGAACCGCCGCCACCCCGTCGCCCGGGACCGCAGGTGGTCGTACCACCGGCGCGGACCGCGCTCCGGCGGCCTCCGCCGCCGCCCGCCGCCACCGGGACCACCCGGCCCGCCAGGTCCGCCAGGTCCGCCCGGACCGCCGGGACCACCGGGGCCGCGCGGGCCTTCCGGTCGTACCACCGGCGCGGACCGCGCTCCGGCGGCCTCCGCCGCCGCCCGCCGCCACCGGGACCACCCGGCCCGCCAGGTCCGCCAGGTCCGCCCGGACCGCCGGGACCACCGGGGCCGCGCGGGCCTTCCGGCTCACCGAACCCGAACTCGAACACGCCCGGCACGGCGCCGTCGCCCGGCATTCCGGTAGGCGCCGGGCCGGCGGGCTTCATCCCGGGGCCGCCGGGGCCGCCGGGGCCGCCGGAAGCGGGCATCCCGAACCGGTTCGGCCCGCCAGGACCGCCGGGTGCGCCCGGGCCACCAGGAGCGGGCGGGCCGCCAGGGGCGTTCATCGCGCCGGGGCCGCCGGGACCGCTCGTGACACCGGGGAATCCGGGACCGCCCGGCGCGCCCGGGCCG
>NZ_QURH01000039.1 GCF_003428695.1 Actinomadura logoneensis | reverse complement strand
TCTCGGGCTCCGACCAGCCCGGCCTCCCCGGCGGCGCCGCGACAGGACGCGTCGGCGGGGACGGCGCGGTCAACCTCGCGGACCCGCACATGGGGACGGGCGGCGGCGGTGGCGGAGGCGCACACGGCGGCGGCGCCGGCGGCTCCTCCACGCCCAACAGCACGGGCGCGGGCGGCGGTGGCGGCGGATCGAGCCTCGGCCCCGCCGGAGCCACCTACGAGACGGGTGTCCGCCAGGGCAACGGCGAGGTGACGCTCACCTACGACACCGGCTCGTGCCCCGTCCCGCCGCCGGAGGAATGCGCGAACGACACGATCACCGTGGCGAAGACCGCGCGGCCGAGCAGCGTCCCCGTCTGGGGTGAGGTGCGCTACCGCATCCGTGTCACCAACACCTGCGCGCACACCTTCCACGGCGCGACCATCACCGACGACCTGTCGGGCGTCCTCGGCACCGGCTTCCTCGTGGGGCCCGTCCAGGCGACCATCGGGACCGTCCACCGCAACGGACGCCTCCTGACCTGGACCGGAGACCTCCTGGCGGGCCAGACCGCGGAGATCACGTACACCGTGCGGACCCGCAGGCCCGGCATCATGCGCAACACCGTCACCTGGAACTGCCGGGCGCCCGGACAGCGGCACCCCCGCTGGGGTTGCAGGGTCAGCACCACCGTCAGGGTCCGCCACCGGCACCACCACGGGCCGTTCCCGTGCAAGCCGCACAAGTGGGCTCACCACTGGATGGGACGGGCCGTGGAATGGCAGTGCTGACCCGCTGATCCGTCGTGGAACACCGATGGCGGACGGGACGCGCTCCCGTCCGCCATCGGGCCGGGTCAGTCCAGCAGGTCCTCGGCACGCTCGACGTCGAAGGACCGCTTGAACCACCGCTCCGCCTGCTCCAGGTCGGCACAAGCGTCCGCGCGAGCCCACATGTCCGCGGACACCTTCACACCACGGTGCTCCAGAATCTCCAGGGCATCCTGGGCCTTGGCCTGCGCCTTGCCGATGGCCTGCTGGGTGCGCTTGAACTCGCTGACGACCTCGTTGCCAGTGCTCATGCTCAAGAGAACCTCCAGGTTGCTCTTCGCAAGGACGGCTCTGACGCCGTCATGTCGTCGTCCGGGCATGTCACGAGAAGCTAGCGATCGTCACCGACAGTGGCGGACGGGCGGCCAAGGCGACTTGCGGGGCATCGCCGGAGAAGGCGGCATTTGCCACCCCACCCCTGTCCACATCCGACCCCCTCCCCCACCTGGGACGATTGGGCCTCCCCCAAGAACCCCAGCTCACGCTGTGGTCCGGACGGCGGCCCTGAGCTCTCACTCTCTGACCACGTCGAACAGAGGGTTCTCGGTATCGCCGTTGACGGCGAGTTCGGCCCCCGTGCCATCCCGAACCAGGTTGACGATCTGGGCGACGTAAACGAGCGCCGCCGCGGAGATCACTTCGTCCAGTTCGCTAACCCTGATCACGAGCACACCCCTCGCGGGCTCGAACGTGATCAGGGTGGCGCCTTCGAAATCGATGAGCGGTTCCGGGAGAGTGAAGTCTTCGAGACTGATCCCGGCGGAAGACTCGAGCGTCCACGAGTGAACCCACCACCGTCCTCGCCTGACTGGTGCGGGCAGCGCCGTCATCCTGATGTTCTCCGGCGAGTAGTTCGGCACTCCGCCACAGTACTTCGACGACCTCAGCCGGACCCTTGGTCAGATATCGGTCCAAGCGGTCAGGCAGCGCTTGCCGCCACTGGCTCGCTGGGCGTCAATGGCAAGGGTGGGCCGTGGCGATCAGGGCCAGGTGGAGGTGGGTCGAGCCGTTCAGGCGAGCGCCGCCGCGACGAGTTCGCGGGCCGACCGGCCGTAGACGGCGGCCTTCTCCAGACCGGCGAACTCTCGCGCGTAGGCGTTCACCTCGGCGGGTTGTGCGAGTCTGAGGTAGCCGGAGACGAGCTCCACGGACACCTGGTCCTCGTCGAAGATGAGGAAGCCCTCGGCCGGCCGTGCCCGAACGCGGTCGGCGTCCAGCGGGATGATGCCGAGCGACACGGCGGGCATGCTCATCACCTCCAGAAGGTGGCCGAGCTGCTCGGCGTGCGCCGCGGGGCCGGCGAGGCGGTAGCGGAGCACCGCTTCTTCGAGGATGAAGATGAACCGCCGCCCGGGGCGTCTCAGGAGTTGCTGGCGGTCCATCCGCTCCGCGACCGCGGCGGCGACATCGTCAAGGGGCACGCCCTGCCGCAGCCGCACCTGTTCCAGGGTCGTCGTGGTGAACGCGGCGGTCTGGATCAGCCCGGGGAAGGTCCGCGCCTGGTAGGAGCGGATGAGCGAGGCGCGTTCGTAGACCGGCCTGACCGACTGCTGGGCGCGCTTGAGGCCCGCACGGTTGAGCCGCTGATAGGTGAGCCACATACCGGCGGCCGAACGCTGCTCGGCGAGGAGTTCCGCCGTTCGTTCCGGGGAGACCCCGCAGACCGCGCACCATGTGCTGACATCGGCGATGGAGGCGGGCCGGGCGCCGTGCTCGATCTTGCTCACCTTGGAGTTGCCGTGCCAGCCCGCGCGCCTGGCCAGTTCCTTGGCGGAGAGGCCGGCGGCCTGCCGGACTTCGCGCAGCTGGTCGGCGAGGGCCTGTCGGGCCTGCTGGGCACTGGAGGACGAGGAAGAGGGCACGGGGTGGGCGTTCAGTCGAGCGTGTAGTCCTCATGCGGGACGGCCAGGTCCCACGCGGCTTCGAAGGCCGAGGAGCACAGCGCGGTCACACGCGGGTCATCACTGAGCTGGTGTCCGACGACGTTGCCCGCGCCGTCGAAGACGGAGAAGCGGACGACCCTGCCGTCGAAGATCCAGAAGGGGTTTCCGGGGAGGGCCAGCGTCGAGGACATGGACCTGGGCAGCCAGCGGACGTCCTCACCGGCCGCGATGTTGTGGGCCGCGGTGATGCTGTGCTCCCACCGGACGTAGTCGCTGACCGGTTCCGAGACGATCCGCACGCGGCGGACGACGACACCGCGTTCCACGGCTCCCCGCACGGCGTCCTGGAACGCGGTCCCGACGGGGACGGACGGTTGCGGGCGCCCCTCCTTCCAGGCCAGGAAACGAGGGTCGTCCGTGAGGTGCCAGTCGTGCAGCTCCAGGTGGAAGGCGGACGAAGTGGCGTCCGCCGCCAGGTCAGCGAAGCTCGGCTTGCTCTCGTCGCGTCCGTACGTCCTCAGCGGGGCGGGGGTGGTTCTCGGGAGTGAAGCGCCGCCTGTCGCGCTCGTAGTCCCCACGGGCCGCCTCCATGATGATCTGGGCCATTGCTGCGGGAAGCCGGACCACCGACTCGGTTTCCTTGAGCCTGCTGTCGGAGTTGATCCACGCAAGGACGTCGGGGTCGGTGACGCTTTCCCCTTGGAAGTAGAAGTCACCGCTCTCAGAGTCCACCCACACGGCCGGACAGTCGTCGTCCGGGTTCGCCGGATCCACACCCACGAAATCTAGTGCCATGGCGCTCTCCCGGTTGACCGGTGGCCGAAGGTTGCCCTTGGGAGGGTCCGACGCCGGAGGCGCTGCGTCAAGGCGTCGCTCTTGCTTCGAGTGGACGAGTGGCGCAGGGGGCAGGTGCCTCTGGCGTCGTGGACATCCCCATCGACCTTCATGCCTCGGATGAAGACCACTTCGCAGCACGCGAGCTCGGGGCGCGGGGGGGTTACTGGGTTTCCTGGATCTTGGTGGCGGTGCCGCCGTCGAAGTGGACGACGACGTTGTGCGGGGAAGCCTGGACCCACTTGTCCATGCCGTCGATGCCGCAGCGCATGTTGGGGCCGGAGCTGGTGCCGTCGGGGCACGTGCCACTGGCGACGACCAGGACGGTGTTCTGGGTGGTGAAGAAGGCGGTGTCGCCGACGGTGTACTTGCCGGACGCCAGGTAGCGCAGCGGCCCGGACTTGACCTTGACCGGGCAGGCGCCCTGGCGGATGGGCGAGACGTTCGGGTCGCAGGGGCGGCCCGAGCGCGTCGGCTCGGAGCCGCCCGGGCCGGAGCCGGTGCCCCCGGTGCCGCGGTGGTGGGACGGGGCGCCGGACGGGGCGGGCGCGCTGGTCGGGGCGGACGCGGAGCCGGAGGGCTCGGACGCCGTCGCCTTGCCGTTGACGTCGATGTTGCAGGCCGACAGGCTGAGCGCGAGCGCGGCGGCTGCACCGGTGAGCAGGATCTTGCGCATGGGGGGAGCTCCCAACCTCGGGGCGCGATCTCCGTGATCGTGCTGTACGGGGTGTGATGCGGGCTCGGCCCCCGGAGGTTGGCGCGACGCGACGTGATCAATCCGACCCGCCCCGTGCCGAACCCGCGCTCCGAATCCGGCGTCTGGATGTCACGAGAGCACGAAGAAGTTCGCGCGTTCGGCCGTCCTTCTTCAAGACGTGTGTCCGGACGTCCGCGCCAGGCGCGGCGGGCGCTGTCCCCCGGCCTGACTGGCGCGTGTTTCCGGCAGCGGATGTGGCGCGCAGCGCGGACGGGACGACCGAAGGGGCAGGGACGCCGGGGTCTCAGTCGCGGCTTGCGGCCCGCTTTTTGGACCAGGCGGCGGCGTCGGTGCCGTAGCGGACGAGGAGGCGCGCGAACTGGATGCGCTCCTCCGGCGTCCAGGCGGCGGTGATCTCCTGGAACGCCTTCCGCTGCTCGGCGGCGAAGCGGTCGCGTTCGGCCTCGCCGTGCTCGGTGAGTTCGAGGACGGTGCGGCGTCCGTCGACCTGGGACGCCGCCCGGCGCAGCAGCCCTTCCTCGATGCAGGCGGCGACGGTCCGGCTGGCCACCGGCTGGGCGACGCCCATCTCGGCGGCGAGGCCGCCGACGGTCATCTCGTCCGGCGCGTCGGCGATCACGTTGAGGACGAGATTGCGGGAGAGGTCCTTGCCCGAGGCCGGTGCGCGTCGCCGCAGCCGGGACAGCGCCGGGCCGATCTGGTCCAGCACCGGGTCGTCGGGGGGCCGCTCGGAGGAGGACGCGCTGCTCATGGGCCCGATTCTAGGCTCGCGTCCCGGCATTTGCATACCCGTCAGCAAGTACATAGCATCCGGTATGTAATTACGACGAGCGAGGAAACGAGGCGGACTGCCATGGCACTCACCGCGATCACCAACGCCCGGGTCTTCGACGGGGAGAAGGACCTCGGCGTGCAGACCGTGGTCATCGACGGCGCCCGGATCGCTCGCGTCGGCGGCGACGTCCCCGAGGGCTGCGAGACGGTGGACGGGAGCGGCGCCACCCTGCTGCCGGGGCTCATCGACGCCCATGTGCACTCCGCCCCGGGTTCCCTCGCGCTCGCACTGCGGTTCGGCGTGACGACCGAGCTGGAGATGCAGGGGATGAACACCCGGGAGAACCGCGGGCTCATCACCGAGGACGACACCGTGGCGGACGTGCGTTCCGCCGGCTTCGCCATCACGCCGCCCGGCGGCCACCCGAGCGAGCTGATGCCCGAAGGGTTCCGGCCGAAGTGGGACCTCCCGCCGGTCATGCCCCTGATGCCGTTCTCCACCACTCCCGAGGAAGCGGCGGCGTTCGTCCCCCAGCTCCTCGCCCGGGGCTCCGACTTCATCAAGTTCATGATCGACGACGGCAGCATGGAGGGACACCCCGGCCTGCCGATGCTCGACCAGTCCACCGTGAGCGCCGGTGTCGCGGAGGCCAAGAAGTACGGTGCGCTCACCGTCGCCCACGCACTGACCGTGGACGCCACCCGGATGGCCGCCGAGGCCGGGGTGGACGGCCTCACCCACGTGTTCATGGACCAGCCGCACAGCGCCGAGATCATCGACCTCATCAAGGACGCGGGCATGTTCGTCATCGCCTGCGTCAGCCTCAACGCCTCGATGATGGGGATCACCGGCAGCGCGCTCGCCGACGACCCGCGCGTCGCCGCACGCCTCGACGCCAAGTGGGACGAGACCCTGCGGTCCAGCTACAACCGCTACCCGCAGGGGAAGCTGGAGGACGTATACGCCACCGTCCGCGCTCTGGACGAGGCCGGTGTGGACGTGCTGGCCGGCACCGACGTCTCCATGCCTGAGACGTTCTTCGGTGGACTGGCGCACGGGGCGAGCCTGCACCAGGAACTGCAGCACCTGGTGGCCGCCGGACTCACGCCCGCACGGGCCCTGCGCGCGGCCACGGCGACGACGGCCCGCCGGTTCCGCCTCAGCGACCGAGGCCGCATCGCCGAAGGGCTCCGCGCGGACCTCCTCCTGGTCGACGGCGACCCGACCAGCGACATCAGCGACACCCTCAACACCCGAGCCGTCTGGCGCCGCGGCACCCGCCTGGCGGACTGACCGCCGCCCGCCCGTCGTGCGTCATCACGGCGCGGGCACGTTGACGCCGAGGGCGCGAGGAATGGCCCCGGCCCCACTCGGCCGCGGCGCCCTGGCGAGGTCGGCCATCTACTTGGCATGCGACACCGGGCGTCCGGGCGGTGGCGGTGGCGTGACGTCACAGCGAGCGCGGCCAGTAGGACGAGGGTCCGGGCGGATGTGCCCCGTCCCGCCAGGCCAGCGGACGGAGCGGGATGACGGGAGGCGCGCGGCCGGGACGTCAAGGTGTGACGTTGCGGCAGGTGGGGTCTTGGGGGACGACCGCGATGGAGCCGTACGCCTGGTCGCCGTGGTAGGCGGTGTAGATGCGGTTGCCGTGGTCGCACTTGGTGGCCGCGTTGCTGAAGCCGTCCGGCATCCGGATCAGGTCGGCGGGGGCTCCGTTGTCGTGCCCGGAGCGCGGCGCGTCCTTGAACGGCTCGGTGAACTTGGAGCATCCGGCGAGGCCGCCGAGCGAGAGGGCGAGCGTCGCAACCGCAGCCGCAATGGTGACCTTGGGGCGCTTCATGGCAGGTCTTCCTTCCTCAGGGGGCAGGTACCAGCGTCAGCCGGAATCCGGGAGGACGGGAGGGGCCCGTTCACCTCCGTCTCGATCATGGTGATCGAAGCCCTCCCCCTGCGAGTCACACGACTCATCCGCCCCCAGCCCCAGAGGAAGGAAGCCGGGGTCGAGGCGGATTGACGGTCCCGGCACCGAGTGCCGACGCCGAGGAAGACCAAGCGGGGCAGGGACGCACCGGACCCACCCTCGCGATCAGCCACCCCGGCAGCACCGCGCGGATGCGGAGCAAGGACGGCCAACGAACGGCCCACTATTCCGGGCAGCAGTGAGCCGGGTTCGTCATGCGCTCAACCGTCCCCGCCCCAAATTCAAGAGGCGGGGTTACGCCTGCCCCAGCGACCTGATACGTCCGAGAACCACGCCGAAGGCATGGCGCTCAACAAGCACGTTGCCGGCATCGGGATTCTTGCTGTCCCGAATCAGCACGCCCTGCAACTCACCCGCGACCTCAACGCAGTCATCCCCCTTGTCACTGCTGTAGGACGACTTGCGCCACTGGCTCTTGGTCATGTCCATCGCTCCTCAAGCACCCTTCGGATGAATGTCCGCGTGTCAGCCACGTTGCGCGCCCGAGCCTGGAGGACAGCGAACGCCTCGTTGACCAGCAACAACTGCTCGGCCTCCTCCGAGGTCTCGCCGCCGAACGCCGACCCGGCGTAGGCGGCCTCATCGCGGTCTTCCTGGGTCGCGATCGAAAACGACCCGCTGACGCCGCGATAGTAAGCGGTGGGGGCCACCTGGAGACAGACCTTCTCCCAGGCCGAGACTTCGAGCAGATGATTGAGTTGCGCGTTCATGATTTCCGGGGAGCCGACTTCGCGGTACAGCACCGACTCGTCCAGGATGAAGCACACCATGGGAGTCGGCTCACGAGTGAGGATCTCCTGACGTTTCATTCGTGCGAGCACCGAATCCTCCGCGCGCAACAGAACGCGCGCGTAGGACTCGACCTGCAGCAGTCCATCCACTACGTCCGCCGAATACTTGCGCAGCAACACGGCGGTTGATTCCAACGACGCGAAGTCCTCGAAGTACTGCGGGTACTTAGCGCTGCGGACCAGCTCACTCCATGCCTCGGCAACTTCTTCCGGACGCATGAGCGCGACACCCAGTCGCTCGGAGAAGTCCTTACGACACCTGGTGATCCCACGCTCGACCTGGCCGATATAGCTGCGGGTGACGTTCACCATCTTGGCCGCTTCGGCCTGACTCAGGCCGGCCTCTTCCCGGAACCGCTGGATCTTCGCACCGAAGCGGCGCAGGTGGGGGTCGATCCGCTTCTTCGTCACCATGTGAGCTCCCAGGTCGAGGCCGGTAGTACCGGCAATCCCGTTGGTAGTGATGTGCGACTTCCTGACGAGTTCCGTCCTACCGTACGTCGCTCCGTGGCTGGATGGTGACAGAACGCGAAACTCCCAGGACAAACCGAGGCGCACGTGATGATCACAGATTCCGGCCTCCGGCCGACCCCGCCGCCGAGCGGCGTCGCGGTACTCGAGGTCAAGTCCGAGCCCGAGTCCATCAAGGCCGCTCGCGACTTCGTCGCGGACTGGTTCACCGAGAACGCGTACGACGACGACCTCATCTACATCGCGCGCACAGTGGTGACCGAACTGGCGACGAACGCGCACCGCCACGGCTCCGGCGAGGACGACCCCATCACCACTCGCGTCTTCAACACGGACGCCGGCCCCGTCATAGAGGTACTGGACGCAAGCCCTGAACTTCCGTCTCCGAAGCCTCTGACTCTCGACGCCCTAACGGGACGCGGCCTCGCCATGGTCGACCTGATGGTCCCCGCATGGGGATTCGCCCGCATCCCAGAAGGAGGCAAAGCCGTATGGGCGCTCCTACACGCGCACGCGTGAGCGCTCGCGCTCTCCTAACGGCCGTCCTCCGCGACCTCTACCCGCAGTGGGACGTCCACGTGGACAACCGAGGCATCTGGCGAGCCACCGGCCCCATCCTCATCAGCGCCTCATCCGCCGAAACCCTCCTGGACGCCTTGACCACCGCCGCTCCCGACGACACCAGAGAGGCCGCCGACCGCTACTCGGTCATCGTGTGCCGGGCGGCAACGTAGACATATCGCGCCGCCGCCCGGCATCCCGCGTCAGGGGCTGGTAATCGTCTCAGCAGGGGTGATCACAAACGTTCCAGTGATTCCCAACGCATCCCCCGCGTTGATAAGCGTGGGGTCACAATTTGCGTCAGCGGTCTGCACCACCAGGTTGGTTCCGGTGACCTTCACCGCATGGACGCTATTGATATAGGAGACGTCCACCTCGCCGGGTCCGCCGCCAGGAGCGCCATACGTTGCGTGGCAATTGTCCGAACTGGTGGTTGACACCGCCACGCCAGTGATCTTGCCGTCCGCGCCGGTACTGGTCACCTGAGTGCCACTCAACTTCCATGGAAGATTTTGAGCGGTCAACGAGACCGTAATTCCAACAGGCCCCGAACACGCCCCACCCACGTTGGCTGGATTGCTGAACTTGACCGAATTAATGGTCACCAGGTCATTCGGCGAGAGCCCCGAGCCCGACTTCGCCGTTGCCGATGCAACTGCTTTCGTACAGGTCATACCCAGACCTGTCGCCAGATCCTTGGCACTCATATTTCCAGAGTTCACCGCAGTTGCCGGTCCGCCCGGCAAAACGGTCCACGTCCCGGCCACTCCCGCTGCGGTCACTGCAACGACCGCCGTCGCCGCCAGCGAAACCGACGTCAGAGCACTTTTACCGGCCTTACGCATTTCGCACTCCAGAGGGGAAGATTTTTCCACGGAAAGGAGGTGTCCGCCACCGCAAAATTTGCAGTCGCATTGCCTCGACAAGACGGCCCGAACACTCGCCTCAAGAGCTCAAGACCGTCTGGGGAGGGGAGACTACGAAATAGGCGTTGACCGACAGCGGGTCCCCCAAATTTATGAGCGTCGGATCACAGTTGGCGTCCACTGATGTAGCGACCAAATTGGAACTTTTAGTGGTGGATACCGCGTGAGTCGCATTGGTATAGGTGATGCCGATCTCCCCGCCGCCTCCCCCGAGGGCACTGAAAGTGGCGTGACAGTTATCCGCCCCAATGAGGCTCGCGATCACACCGGTCATCTTTCCAGACACAACTCTATTGGTCGCATCGTATGAGGTGGCACTAAATTTCCACGGTAGGTTCTGCGCCGTAACCTTCATGAAGGTGCCGGCAGCGCTAGAGCACCACCCATTGGGGTTGGCGGGGGAGCTGAACGAAATAGAGTCTAGTGACACAAGGTCGGTCGGCGCCAGGCCCGAACCCGACTTGGCCGTGGCCGATGCCACGGCTTTGGTGCAGGTGGCGGCAGCTCCGCTCGCCGTGTCCTTCGCCGTAATGTTGCCGCTGTTCACCGCGGACACAGGACCTCCGGGAAGGAAGGTCCACGTAGCGTCGGCCGCAGCCGCGGTCACCGCGATGACGGCCGCCGCCGCCAGGGAAACAGAGGTCAGAGCACTCTTACCGGACTTTCGCATAACCGCCTCCGAGATGATGACTCTCCCACGGAGCTGAATCAGGCTCCGTCATGCCGAAACTTCGCCCTTCTAACCCGGCGCGAGTGGCTCGGACCGGGGCGGGACAGACTGACGCGCTTCAACGCCACTGCGGCAATCTCGCCTTCACGGCTGATCGGCGTCACGAGAAAGACTCCAGGTGGCCAGGAGGGAACAGGCCAGCCTCCAGGCCACCCGGACGCTCACGTCAGGGGCTGGTGACCGTCTGGCGAGGGGTGACCACAAATTGAGCAGTGACCGCTAGAGAATCTCCCAAGTTCATGAGGGTGGGATCACAGTTGGCATCTACCGACGTAGCGACCAGATTCGAACTTGTGGTGGCTATCGTGCCGTTCCCATTGTTGTATGTGATGCCAACCTCGCCACCCCCTCCTCCCGGGGCACTGAAAGTTGCGTGACAGTTATCAGTTCCAACGAGGCTGGCGATCACGCCGGTCATCTTTCCAGAGACAACGTTCTTCGTCGCATCGTAAGAGATGGCGGTGAATTTCCACGGAAGATTCTGCGCTGTCACACCCACAGTGACCCCGCTAGGGCCTGAACACCATCCCTTGGGATTGGCGGGTGAGCTGAAGAGTATCGAGTCGAGCGACACAAGGTCGGTGGGCGCCAGCCCAGAACCCGACTTTGCCGTGGCCGACGCGGTGACCTTGGTGCAAGTGGCGGCAGTCCCGGTCGTCGTGTCTTTCGCATAGACATTTCCGCTATTCACTGCGGTCACGTGACCTCCCGGGAGAAAGGTCCACGTAGCGCTGGCCGCAGCCGCGGTCACCGCGATGACGGCCGCCGCCGCCAGGGAAACAGAAGTCAGAGTACTCTTACCAGCCTTGCGCATTTTTTCTTCCTCCACGATCGGACCGATGTTCTCGGAACTACGCTGGTTTCGTGCGTTCAGAGAGCCAAGAAAGCGGGGAAGTGGTCAATGCTCTCTGCGGTTGGGGAGCAGCCGTGCCCGGTGTCCGTGTGTCCGACATGCCGGGCACGGCTTGGTGCCGCAGTGCTACGGGAGGGCGGTGTACGCCTTCTGGCCGATGTACTCGTTGAAGATCATCTGGTTCTGGCCCGCCGCCGCGGGGACCCCCGCCTGGGCGTCGACGATCGCGTCGACCAGGCCGATGCCGAGGGCGCACCCCTTGGCGCCCGGGACGGGGAACGTGTTGTCCACGTGAGTGGCGGAGCGGATCACGAACGGCGTCCGCTGGACGATCGTCGCGGGCTTGCCCGTGAGGGGAGCTGTACCGGCGGGCGGGTTGGTGGTGCCCGTGGTCAGGTCCAGCAGGATCGGGTTGCCGGTGTCGCCGATGAGGCACGTGCCGCCGAGGAACGGGTTGTGTCGCCGATGAGGCACGTGCCGCCGAGGAACGGGTTGGTGAGGCGGATGCGCATGCCGAGCTTGATGTGGAAGTCGGGCCCGGTCGGCTGGTCGAAGACGCCCGCGTACTCCGGCTTGGCGTAGACCGCGCTGACGATCGGGTCACCGAAGATGCCGGGCTGCACCAGCATCTTGTCCGCCTGCATCTTCCCGAAGATCGGCGTGTAGAGCTGAGTGTCCGGGTTGAGCGCACTCGCGAACGTCATCTTGATCGGCGAGGTGATCTGCTGGTTGAACTTGCCGAGCTGGAACGTCCCGCTCGTGACGATCGCCTCCATACAGATGGAGCCCTCCTTCACGTACGGCGCCGGCAGCACCGGGCAGTCCGCGAAGTCGAACGTCGGAATCGGGTCGTCCGCACGTGCGGCCGTCCCCGACATGACACCCGTGATCGTCGCGAGAGCAGCGATACCAGCCGCGGCTCGTCGCCAGCCGCGTCCTGCGGATGCGAGCTTCTGCATGGCCATTCCCTTCTGCCTGCCGACCCGTCGCCGGGCCGGGAGTCGATGGAGAAACAGCCCCCGATATGCGTCGTCGGGTCCAGTTCGTGCCGGGCACCCGACTCCGTTCCTCCCACCTGGAGTGGAAGGTGGAACGGGCCGTGTCCTGCGCAGGGGTGGTGGTAGCGCGGGACACGGCCCGGGTCAACGGGACTACGGGAGGGCGGTGTACGCCTTCTGCCCGATGTACTCGTTGAAGACCATCTGGTTCTTGCCCGCCGCCGACGGAACGCCGGCCTGGAGGTTGACGATCGCGTTGACCAGGCCGATGCCGAGGGCGCAGCCCTTGGCGCCGGGGACGGAGAAGGTGTTGTCGACGTGGGTCGCCGAGCGGACCACGAACGGCGTCCGCTGGACGATCGTCGCCGGCTTGCCGGTGATGGGCGCGGTCCCCGCGGGCGGGTTGGTGGTCCCCGTGGTCAGGTCCAGGAGGATCGGGTTGCCGGTGTCGCCGATCACGCAGCTTCCGCCCAGGAAGGGGTTCGTGAGGCGGATGCGCATGCCGAGCTTGATGTGGAAGTCGGGCCCGGTCGGCTGGTCGAAGACGCCCGCGTACTCCGGCTTGGCGTAGACCGCCGTGACGATCGGGTCACCGAAGATGCCCGGCTGCACCAGCATCTTGTCCGCCTGCATCTTCCCGAAGATCGGCGTGTACAGCTCCGTCTCCGGGTTCAGCGCACTCGCGAACGTCATCTTGATCGGCGAGGTGATCTGCTGGTTGAACTTGCCGAGCTGGAACGTCCCGCTCGTGACGATCGCCTCGATACAGACCGAGCCCTCCTTCACGTACGGCGCCGGCAGCACCGGGCAGTCCGCGAAGTCGTGGACCGGCATCGGGTCATCCGCATGCGCGGCCGTCCCTGACATCAGACCCGCGGTCGTCGCGAGCGCGGCGACACCCGCCGCCATCCCACGCCCCGTCCACTTGCTGAACGACCTGTTGCGCATGGTCATGCCTTTCTCCTCTACCAGCCCATGGTTGGGCCGAAAATATATCGGGAGCGACAACTCGACGACGCCTACTCAAGGAGAGGTGATTTTCTGATACGGGGCGAATGAGAAGTCCGCAGCTACGAAGCTCCAATTCGCCTGCGACTGAAAATCGGGATTAGAGAGCGCACACTGGGGAGTGGTTCCGACAACGAGTGACGGCCCACCCTTTTCCGCCGTAGGAATGTGAAGCCGATTCTTGTCGGCGTAGAATTCAAGCGCGGGCAAGGTCCCGGGCACATCTGTCGTGAGGTCTTCGCTCAGGCGATTCAAGCTGAAGCTGCAGCCATCGGACCCCGTGACATCGAGCTTGACACCAGAAATCATCGCAAACCATTGACCGGGACCCTTTTGCGTATCCATGTGGAGGGTCCACGGAAGGCCCGCGCCGCGGATGACGGTCGTTACGTTGGTCGACACTCCGTTGAAGAACCTGACGCACTTCTTGAAGTTCGCGCCATCAATGGTGGCGATCCGATACCTGGAAAGATATCTTCCGCGCTTGAAGTGCATCTGGAAGGTCGCGGACTCACACCGAATCGTGTTATCCCACACGCCATCTCCGACATGGTCTGGGTCCGGTGTCGGATAGCTATCAGAACTGCCCCTCATTATAAAGGGTCCTGCGGTCGCCTTCACCGCCCCGCCAGGAAGGACAGTGAAAGCCTGAGGTTCCGGGGAGTCACAACTATCTGGAGATTCTGGAGTCGTTGGGCACCAGCGACCAGACTCGATCTTCAGGAAGTTACTGGCTCCGGCGCTCGTAGCGTCCACCAGGGGCGTTAGGTCTTCGCCGACCCCGCACCCACTGAAGGCCGGCACATACACGCTTCCCGTATAGGTGCCGCCTTCCTGCGGGGACAGTTTACCGACCCTGTCATTACCCAGATCCGCGGAAAGGTCCAGCGGCAGTGCGCCTGTGTGACAAGTCTTTCCGACGTCCACCGGGGTCCCGTTAACCGATATTCCCCCGACGCGCAGATCGACAAATGATCGCGCAAAAGCGCGAATCGGAAAGGAGGTCGGATTGTCAACATTGCCGAGATGGCTATCGGCAAACAGGTTCGCCATTTCACTGGAAGCACCGGGAGGAGCCACCTGCTTGGTAAGTACCGTAGCCGTGGTCGGCATGAATCCGAAGCCGAGCGCAGTTCCAGTGGAGGGCGTCGTCGCAGTAACCCCGTAATTTCTGCTTCTCATATAGTTATGCGGAAAGTCGACTTGATTCTGAACGCTCATCCGGAAGCTGATCTGCGCCCCAATGGGTATGGCAGCCTTCAGCTTTCCCAGATTTCCGAACCCCGCAGCCTTCCCGCAATTGGGCGTCCCGGGCCGTTCCGGGAACAATCGCGACAAGTTCATCCCGGGCGGGATGGGGGGCTCGGCGAGTCTCGGGTCCCGATTGATCCCTCCACCAGGCTCGGTGGGAGCAGGCGGGATGTGACACTCAACGCTCGTAGTGTCATCCTTCGGCTGACTCGCCATCGGAGAACGCTTCGGCAGGACTGAAGGGGCGGTCCCGCCCTTCAGAGCAAGTTTTCCTAGGACAATGCCGCTCTTTGGCAAGCAGGTCAGGGTGCTGATAGATGCTTTCCGCCCCTCTGCCGACAGTCGGAGCACCATCTGGCCGGCCTTCCAGAAGACCTGCCCCGCTTGATCCGTCAGGAGGGCGGGAACAGCACCAGACCCTCTCAGAACCATCTCTTCCGTCCGAGCTGGATCCGCCGTGAGTGAGAAGGCGGGCCATGCGGCGTTGACAGACGTCTGTCCTTGATTGACGGTCACGGCGATCGAGGCGACGCCGCTTAGCGAAGGTTCAGGCGCCGCTCCCGTCGAGTCCGGAACCTCGGTAGCCGCGAACTCACCGCGGAGCCTTCCCGGCGCCTTCAGCGTCACGCCGACATCGCCAATACGCACCGGAGTATTGGTCTTGCCGGCCGTGGGCACTTTGGCCTTGATCCCCAGGACCACCGGGTAGGTGGCTTTAGGTGTCGCGCACAGGTAGGTCACCTGCGCCCCGATATCGGCGGACGCGACTCGGACAGCGGCCAGCAGGCCTGCACTGGCCAGCAACGTGGTCACAATCGCTCCGCGCACTACTCTGCGGGGGCTAGCGAGCATGGAAGTCCTTCGGGATCAGGTAGCGGGGCGGGCCGCCACAGGAGTTCCCGTGGCGGCCCGATCGACGGCCTAAGCCGTTACAGACGTCAGGTGGCGTTGACGACCAGGGCGGGGGTGATCACGAAGGTGCCGTTCAGCGAGACGGAGTCGCCTGCGTTGATCAGCGTCGGGTCGCAGTTGGCGTCCACCGTCGCGACCTTCAGGTTGCTGGTGGTGCCGGTCCCGCCGGTGGTCAGGGCGTGGGTGGAGTTGTTGTAGCTGCCGGTGACGGAGCCGCCGGGGCCGTTGACGACGCCGTTGGCCGTGACGGTCGCGTGACAGTTGTCGCTTCCGACGATGGACGCCTTCACGCCGTTCAGCTTGCCGGCGGTCACACCGCCGGAGGTCACGCCGGTCACGTCGAGGGTCCAGGGCGTGCTGGTGTTCGCGGTGACCTGGATCGTGAGGCCGGCCGGGCCGGAGCACCAGCCACCGGCGTTGGCCGGGCTGCTGAGGGAGACGCTCGTGACGCTCGCGACCGCGGTGAGCGGCAGGCCCGTCCCGAGCTTGGAGGTGCCGGACGCCGTCCCCTTGGTGCAGGTGATCGCCGCGCCGGTGGAGGTGTCCTTCGCCGTCACGTTGCCCGAGTTGATGCCGCTGATCGCGACGCTGGACCCGGAGCTTCCGGCGGCCGTGATCGTGACGGAGGTGGGGGCCGCGGCGGCGGGGAGAGCGGTGAGGCCGAGGGCGGCGACGGCGACGGAGCCGCCAATAATGGTGTTGCGAGTGAGCTTGCGCATGCCGGTTCTTGTTCCCTTCAGTGGGGTGGTTTCTGCGAGTACTCGTAGGGACGCTGACGGCGTGGTCTTTCGGGCGACTCCTCTACCTGTCGAGAATGGACGGGCCCTGCTCGGTGGCGGGGATTCACCTCTGCTCCGCCAGGGACCAGGGGACTCCCTGTCCCGCCCAACTGCATGGTCTGACCATAAGCGGGCGTCTCGGCGAATTCAATAGGGGATTTGGAACTTTTTCGCCTTATCACCGAGTGACAAAAGGCCGGTCCGCAGAATTCACTCGAAGTGAGTTCTGGATCTAGCGTTTTTATCACCGAGTGATGATTTCGGGGACGCCTGAGGCTGAGGAGGCCGGTGGGGAGGGACTTCCCGAGCCGGTCGTCCGGGCAACGATGCCGACGCACCACCGGCGGCCAGTTCGCCCGGCGCTCACCGAGCTGGACGGCCGAGGTCAGGGAGCGCGCATTCTCGCTGGCCAACGGCTCGGAGGGCTCTATCGCAGTGCTCGCCCCCGAGATCCACATACGCCTGGACGGGCGGGGCCGGCAGGCAGTCGCGCCCTTCCGCGGGCACCGCGCACAGTCTTGGCCGTGCTCCTCGTCGGATTGGGCGCGCTTCACCCCGCCCGCCTGCGCGTTCTCGGCACCGGAGGCGTTCTGCGTGATGACGTCATCGACCAAGACGTCCGCCTACGGTCACGGCCCCAAGCGCAGCCGTGTCGCGACTCCGGGTCAGCTCTCCGTAGAGAGTGACCATTCGCGCACAGGCGGTACGTGTAATTCTGGCCTTTTTCTTCATCAGTTACCAAACGCCGTCGGACCCTGACCATGAGCAGTTTTCATCTACCGAAACCCTTCCGGTCGGTCGATGAATTTCCACACGCCACCTGCCGATTCACTTTGATTGCGCGGTCGGCGCGTGTGGTGATCACGGGGTTCCTTCAGGCTCGGGAGGTTGGTCAGGAGGTGGGAAGTGGCGGGCTGATCTTGTACGAGGCGCTGAGTTTGAAGACGTCGCCGACGTTGAACAGCGTGGGATCGCAGTTCACGTCAGTTGTCTGGACCGACAGGTTGGTGGTACTGCCGGTGCTGCCGAGGGTCAGCGTCGCGGTGCTGTTGGTGTACGTCGCGCTGAGGCTGGCGCCGGCACCGGCGGGGCCCGCGAGGGTGGCGTGGCAGTTGTCGCTGCCGACGATCTTCACCTTCACTCCGGTCAGCGTGCCGAGGAACACGCCGGAGGCGCTGGCCACAGGGTTGAACGACCAGGGAAGGTTGGAGGCGGTGACCTGCACCATGAGGCCGAGCGAACCGGAACACCAGCCTCCTGGATTGCTCTTGCCGGAGAAGGTCAACGAGTTGATCGAAAAGGTGGGAGGCGGCGGCACCGGTCCGTCCTGTGCCGTTCCCGTTCCCGTCGAGGTGTCGCAGACGATCGCCGCACCGGTCGAGATGTCGGTGAAGACGACGTTGCCGGAGTTGGTGAGCGTGATCGCGTGGGATGTGGCCAGGCGTGGCCCGGTCGCGTGGGCGGGGGCGGTGGTGAGGGCGAGGACCGAGGTGGCCGCGGCGGCGGCGAGGGTGGCCTTGCGTACCGACTGCTTCATGACGAACTCCCTTCGACCGGGCGGTCACGGCGAGCAGGTGCTCGCCGCAATGTGCTGAGGCTTCTCGTTCAGCCTCCGAAGGTGTCGATGGCGCTGCGTTCGGTCAGGGGACGGTGATGACCACGGGAGGGCTGACCTTGTAGGTGCCAGTCAGCTTGAAGGTGTCGCCGACGCTGATCAGCCAGGGATCACAGTTGGTGTTCGCTGTGGCGACGGTCAGATCGCTGGTGGGGCTGAGGGCCAGGAAGTTGGTGCCGTTGGTGTAGTAACTGTTGATGCTGCCGCCGGCACCACCCGGACCCGTGACCGTCGCGTAGCAACCATCGACGTAGCTGTAGAGGGACAGCTTCACGCCGGTCAGCGTTCCGCGCGTCTGCCCGAAGTTGGTCGGCCCCGTCGTGTTGAAGGACCAGGGCAGTCCGACCGCGGTGACCTGCATCGGCAAGGAGGGCGAAGTGCAGTCGTCACCCCAGGCGCCCTGGTTGAACTGCAGCGTGCTGATCTTGATCACGGGGTTCGGCGGAGGAGTCGTTCCGACCTGTGCGGTCCCCGTCCCCTTCGAGGAGGTGCAAGAGATCGTCCAGCCGGTCACAGTGTCCATCACGGTGAAGGCGTTGTAGTTCGTGAGGGTGATGGCCTGGGTGGTGGCGAGGGCTTGCCCGGTCGCGTGAGCGGGGGCGGTGGTGAGGGCGAGGACCGAGCTGGCTGCGGCCGCGCCGAGCACGGCCTTGCGTACCAAGTGCTTCATGACGAACTCCCTTCGACCGGGCGGTCACGGCGCGCGGATGCTCGCCGCTATGGGCTGAGGCTTCTTGGTCAGCCTCCGAAGGTGTCGATGGCGCTGAGCTTCCAGGTGCCGTCCACGCGGATCGCGGTCACCGCGAACACGGACGCCGAGTAGCTGGTCTGGTTCTTGTCGGTCCGGGTGTTGCGCTGGTCGGCGAAGATCAGCAGGCGGGCCTTGTCGTCGCTGAGGGACTTCACGGCCGTGTCGGTGACCGTGGTCGTCAGGATCTGCTTCTGCTGCGGGGCCTGCTGCCGGACGGTCGCGAACATCGCGTTGTACTGCCGGACGGCATCTCCCGTGAGCAGCTTCTTCGCGGCCTGCTCGGTCTTGCCCGTGTCGGCGTAGTTGTACGAGAACACCGTGTTCAGGGCAGTGGTGACCTCGCCCTTCACCTCGCTCGTGCGGGCGTTGTCGGTGAGCGCGTGGTTCTCCGCCGCGGAGTTGCCGGTGATGGCTTCGGTCTTCGTCCCCGCCCACGCGGCGGTCGTGCCGAAGGCGACGGTGAGGACGCCCAGGAGGGCCACGACGCGCGTCCGGGCGGTGCCGGGCACCTTCCTCTTGTCCTTCGCGGCCTTCTTGTCCTTCTCGGCCTGCGTGTTCTTCTTCTCGGTCTTCATCAGTTCCCCGACGACGTGGCGGCCTGGCCGAGGGCGGAGAGCCTCCACCCGTCGGACGTCCTGGTGAGCTGGCCGGAGAGCCGACGGATGCTGGCGGACGACCTCCCGTCGGGCGTCGTCACCGTCACGCGGATCGCGACCATGACGCCGGCCTTGCCCGCGTCGGAGTCCAGCTCGGTGATCCCGGATTCGAGGATCTTGGCGGTGCTGACCGTCTTCGCCTTCGTCACCGAGGCGGCGAGCTGCTGGCGGCCCTGGACGATCTGGTTGTACAGATCGGCGGTGGTCGAGTCCTGCCAGAGGGAGAGGCCCTGGTCGATCTTGGTGTAGTCGAGCGTGTTCAGGTTGACGATCTCCTGCTCCGCGGAGCGGAGGACGTCGTCGCGCGTGCGGGCCTGGCTGATGCCCTTGTCGCTCGACGCCTGCTGGTAGCTCCACCCGAACCACGCGGCGGCGAGCCCGGCGATGACCGTGACCGTGAGCGCGATGAGGATCAGCGGATCGCGCCGCCAGCCCCGTCCCGCCTTCGGCTCTCCGGCCTCCGGCTCCTTGTCCTCGGCGTCCGACTCGGCCTCGGACTCGGCGGCTTCGGAGTCCGGGGCCGCCTCGGGCTCCGTGTCCTTCGACTCCTCGTCCGGCTCAGGTGAGGGCTTCTTGGTGACGTCCCTCGTCCTGGCCTTCGGCTTCGGCTTCGGTTCGGGCTTCGGGGCCGCTTCCTCCTCCGCCACTGCCTCGGTATCAGTCTCGGCCTTGAGCTCTTGTTTGGTGTCCACCTGAAATCCACCCCTTCCTTCAGGCGGCCCGCAGTTCGGTGATGCGCCACGTCCCACCGGAGCGGTGGGCCGTCACGACGAGCTGGGCGGCGACCGGCGTGCCCGTGGCCTTGCCGGCCCGTGTCGCCTGCTGGTCGAGGAAGACCACGACCACCGCCGTCCCGTCTCGGTCGAGGCGCACGACGCCCGCCCGCACGACCTTGGTGGTCAGTGCGAGCTGCTGGCGCGGCGCCTCCTGGCGCACCTGGCCGAAAAGCGACTGGTACTGGGATGCGGCCTTGCCCGTGAGCAAGCTGGAGGCCGCACGTGATGTGGCGTCCGGGTCCGTGTAGGAGTACGTGAAGACCCTTTCGACCGACTGCGTGACGTGGGAGAGCGCGTCCGACGTGGCGGACTTGTCCAGCAGCGCCCGGTTGGCGGCCGGGCCGCCCGACGCGCGGTCGGACGCCCACGTGTTCAGCGCGAACGCGCCCGCCGCGATGACGACGGCGAGCAGGTACGGCCACCAGCGCTTGAGGAG
Source organism: Actinomadura logoneensis (assembly GCF_003428695.1). Taxonomy (GTDB): domain Bacteria; phylum Actinomycetota; class Actinomycetes; order Streptosporangiales; family Streptosporangiaceae; genus Spirillospora; species Spirillospora logoneensis. Next base: position 9,417 of record NZ_QURH01000039.1, on the reverse strand, counting down.
CACACGCGAGCGCTTCTCCGGCTCCCGCTTCTTCCTGGGCCGCGCCCGGACCTCGACCTCAGTGCTCACCGGCGGCCTCCCGGAGCAACCGGGGTCAGGGACTCGACCTTCCACAGGCCGTCCGAGATCCGCTTCATGCCGACCTCGAACCGCTTGCGCTGCTCGGACGACGGTGCGCCGTCCGCGTCCGCGCCGAGGAACACCCGGACGGACGCCAGCACCGTCGCCTTCCCCGCGTCCGCGTCGAACGAGGTGACCGCGGCCGCGGTGACCTCGCCGCGCGTCGGGACGCGCTGCTTGGCGAACTTCGCCTGGGCGGCGGGCAGGTCGCGCTGGAGGGCCTCGCGGAGCGTGCCGGTCGAGATGTCGAGCCAGTGCTCCATGTCGAGCTGCGCCCGGGACGGGTCGACGCTGTTCAGCATCACCATGTCCCGGACGGCCGTGTCCCTCATGTCGTCCCGCTGCGCGGCGTACGTGCGGTCCTCGTTCCAGACCGTCCCGGCCCACCGCCAGCCCGCGAACCCGAGGAACGCGAGGGCGGCGGCGACCAGGACGAATCCGGTGAGTCGTGTCATCGGCCGATCCCCAGGAGCTGCTGCAGGGACGTCCCGCTCTCACGGCCGAGGCCCGGGAGGCCGACCGCGGAGAAGAACGGCTGCGCGGCCGTCAGGTTGGCGCTGTCCACGCCGGGGATGGCGGCGGGCGGGACGCCGTAGTGCGGGGCGTTCGCGGCGCCGCGGACGTTGATGCCGCTGCTCTTCGGCTCCGCGCAGTACGCGCCGCGGTTGAACTTCGCGGTCTTGAGGTCGGTCGTGCCGTTGCGGTACTGCGTGCCGCCGTAGCCGCGGGTGCAGGGCTGCGGGTTGAAGAAGGTGTTCACCAGGCCGAGGCGCAGCTTGCCGTCCTGCACGATGGACGGGCCGATCGCGGAGATCTTCGGCAGGTTCGCGAGCGTCGTCTCCAGGCCGGGCAGGCGCGCGTCGGTGAGCCGCGAGGTCGTCAGGAGGTTGGCCAGCAGGATCGGCAGACCCGGCTGGACGTCCCGGAGCAGCTCCAGCAGCTTGCGGTTGGCGGGCGGGCCGTTCGCCAGGATCGTGCGGATGTCGCCGTCGGACGACTTGAGCGTCTGCGCCAGCAGGTGGGAGTTGCGGGCGAAGTCCTTGAACGCCTGCGCCTCCTCGTTCTGCGTCCGCAGCACGATGTTCCCGTTCTTGATCAGCTCGTCGGTCTGCGGGAACGCGGCGTCGGACGCGGCGATGAACTCGCCACTGGTGTCCAGGAGCTTCTGCAGGTGCGGGCCCTGTCCGGCGAACGCCTGGCCGAGCTCGTCCACGACGACCTTGAGGTCGTTCAGCGGCAGCGTCCCGGACAGGTCGTTGATGCTCTTGAGGGTCTGCTCCACCGGGGCGGGCGTGGACGTCGCGCTGCGCGGGATGACGGCGCCCTGCGCGAGGTACGGGCCGCCGTCGCGGTCCGGCTCCAGCTCGACGTACTGCTCGCCCACGGCCGACCGGTTGGCGACGATGGCCTTCAGGTCGCGCGGGATGTCGGGGGCGCTGTCGGAGATGTGTAGCTCGGCGAGGACGCCGTCCGGGGTGAGCTCGAGGTCGCCGACCTTGCCCACCGAGGTGCCCCGGTAGGAGACGTCGGATCCCTTGAACAGGCCGCCCGTGGTGGGCAGCTCCATCCGGACGACGTAGTAGCCGCGCATTCCGACGTACTTGCCGAGGTCCGCGTAGGTGATCGCGATGTAGGAGATCACGAACAGGGCCAGCAGGGTGAAGACGATGGCCTTCAGGCGAGCACCGACCGTCAGCATGTCAGTTGCCTCCCAGGGTCGGCAGGGGCAGTGCCGGACGGTTCGGGTCCGTCCCGCCGCCGGACCCGCCCGTGTTGCCCGCGGGGGCGGACGGGCCCACCTGCTGAGGAGTGGTGGTGGGCGCCGGAGACGCCTTCGGTGCGGGCGCGGATCCGCTGACCGCCGGGCAGGGCGTCGGCAGCGGCCCCGCCGGCGGGGTCTGCGCGAGAGCGCGCAGCTTCGGCGCGTTCTTCTTCGGGTCGGTCTCCTTGACGGGCGGGATGACGCAGTCGTTGCCCGGCGCGGCAATGACCGTCAGGTAGCCGTTCAGGTAGTCGCCCTTCACGGCCTTCGTCATCTCGTCGGTGAAGGGGTAGGTGAACAGGATCTGGAGCGACTTGGGCAGGTCGCGGCCCGAGTCGGCGAGCTTCTGCAGCACCACCGACAGCGAGTTGAGGTCGGCGACGGTGTTGTCGCGGCTCTGCTCCAGGACGCCCGTCGCGACCTTCGACAGGTGGTCGAGCTTCTGGAGCATGGTCACGAGCTCGCCGCGCTGGTCCGACAGCACCTGGAGGCCCGGCGACAGGTCGGTCAGGACGGTGTCGACCTGGCCGCGGCGAGCGGCGACCGTGGAGGACAGCCGGTTCAGGCCGTCCAGGGCGTCCACGATGGCCTGCCGGTTGGTGTTCAGCGTGCCGGTCAGCTTGCCGAGCTGCTCCAGCGAGTCGCGGATCTGCGGTTCGCGGCCGTTCAGGGTCCGGTTCAGCTCCCGCGTGATCGTCCGGATCTGCGGCAGGCCGCCGCCGGACAGCAGCATCGACAGCGCGCCGAACACCTCCTCGGTGTCGGCGTTGCGCTTCGTGCGCTCCAGCGGGATCGTCGCGCCGTTCGCGAGGCGCTGCGGGGACGCGTTCTCCGCGGGGGCGGCGAGCTTGATGTACTTCTCCCCCAGCAGGCTGGACTGCTCCAGGTTGGCCGTCGCGTTCGCGGGCAGCTTCACGTCCCCGTTGATGAGGAGCGTGGCGTCCGCGTACCAGGCGTTGTCCGGCAGCGAGATCTTCTTGACCCGGCCCACGGGCACGTCGTTCACGCGGACGGCGGCCTGCGGGACGAGGTTCAGCGCGTTCTCGAGCTGGACGTGCACCGTGTACGGGTGCGAGCCGAGCGACGCGCCGCCGGGCAGCGGGAGCTGCTCGACCGAGACCTGCGAGCAGCCCGCGGCGAGCACCATGGCCGAGACGGCCGACACGGCCCCGGCGAGACGGAAACGTCGCATCACCGACCTCCCCCTGCGTAGACCTGACCGGCGGGCGGGAGCGGCAGCGCGGGGACGTCGCCCGACTGCGACGGCGGGACCGCGGTGAGACCGTTGGTCCGCAGCCGGTTGCACTGGAGCTTCAGCGCGGGCGTCTGGGCGGACGCCGCCGCGCACACCGGGCGGGTGTCGGCGCCGGTGCCGTCCAGTCCCTTCTGGTTGAGGTTGCCGAACGCCTTGGTGATCTCCAGCAGGTTGCCGCGGGACATCAGCGTCCGGGTCCCCGGGTCGTAGGCGTTCAGCGCGTTCTGCGTCAGCACCGGCGCGTTGTCCAGCACCTCGGCGAGGGAGGCGCGCTGGTCGACGAGCACCTGCGTGACGTCGGCGAGCTTGTCCACGTTCCGCTTCAGCGCCTCGCGGTTGGTGGTGATGAAGTCCCGCACCTCCAGCAGCGCCCGCGCGAGGTTGCGCAGGGAGTCGGCGAGGTCCTGGCGGTCGGCGGCGAGGAAGCCGCTGACGTCGGCGAGCTGCTGCTCGGCGAGCCGGATCTGCGAGTCGTTGCCGCGCAGCATCGCCGCGAAGCGGTTGAGGTTGCCGATCGTCGCGTACAGGTCGCCGGACGAGTTGTTCAGCGTCTGCGACAGCCGCCCGAGGTTGTCGATCGTGGTGTTGAACATCCGGCCGTTGCCGCCGAGGTTCGCCGCCCCGGTGTGGATCACCGAGGCGAGCGCGCCGCGGGCGTTCGCGCCGTTCGGCCCGAGGTCGCCGCTGAACTTGCGGATGCTGTCGTACAGGCCGTCCAGCTCCAGCGGGGTCGCGGTGCGCGACACGTCGATGGTCGCGCCCGCCGGCATCCGCGGGCCGCCGCCGTAGGCGGGGGCGAGCTGGACGTACCGGTCGGACACCAGGTTCGGGGCGATGACGATCGCGTGCGCGTCCGCCGGGACGGGGACGTCCTCGTCGACCTTCATCACGACCGAGACCTTCCGGCCGTGCGGCGTGACCGACGTGATGCTGCCGACCTTCACGCCGAGGACGCGGACGTCCGAGCCGGGGTAGACACCGATCGCGGTCGCGAAGTCCGCGCGGATCACGCGGGTCTTCGCGCCGCCGAGCACCGCGTACAGCGCGAGCGCGATCATCAGCACGAACACCACGCCGATGATCTCCAGGACGCGGATCCGGTTGTCCCTGATCGCTCCCATCACCGGCCTCCGGTCAGGTGCGGAGGCTCGCAGCCCACGGCCGGCGGCTGCCAGCGGCCGTTCACCAGGTACTCCTTGGGGACGGTCCCGCACAGGTAGCCGTCGATCCAGCGGCCGTTGCCGGTGGAGTTGACGACCATGCGGGTGTAGGGGGCCGCGACGCGGATGGCCCGGTCGAGGTTGGTCTGGTTGCGTTGGAGCATGTCGGTGACCTGGTCCAGGTGAGCCAGCATCGGGGTGATCGGGCCTTTCAGCCGCTCCATGAGGTCGAGCAGCGCCTGGGCGAGGTCCCGGGTGCCGGTCAGCAGCCGGTGGATGGCCTCGCGCCGGTTGCGCAGCTCGGCGAGCAGCAGGTTGCCGTCCTTGAACAGCGTCTCGAACTGCGCGTTCTGCGCGGCGAGCGTGCCGGAGAGCTGCTTGGTCCCGGCGAGCAGCCGCGCCAGGTCGGCGTCCCGGCTGGCGATCGTCTTCGACAGCGCGGACAGGCCGGTGAGGGCCGACCGCACCTGGGGCGGGGTGTTCTCGAAGGTCTGCGAGATCGTGGTGAGGCTCTGCGCGAGCTTGGTCGAGTCGACCTGCTGGAAGGTGCGGCCGAGGTCCTGGAACGCGGCGGTCACGTCGTACGGCGCGACCGTGCGGCTCAGCGGGATCGGCTCGCGCGGGTTCTGCTTCCGGCCTCCGAGCGGGTCGAGCGCGAGGTACTTCGACCCCAGCAGCGTCTTGATCATGATGGTGGCGGTGCTGGCGTCGCCGACCCAGGTGTGCTTCACCCGGAAGGTGACCTTCACCTTGTTCCCGGCGAGGGAGACGCCGGTGACCTTGCCGACCTTGACGCCCGCGACGCGGACCTCCTGGCCGTCCTTGAGCCCGGCGGCCTCGGTGAAGTACGCCTTGTAGGTGGTGCCGCCGCCGACGACCGGCAGGTCGTCCACCCGGTACGCCAGCAGCCCGGCGACCAGGATCAGCGCGAGCCCGACGACGGCGACCGGGATCGGGTTGCGGTCGCGCAGCGGCTTGACGCGGGGCAGGATCCGTGGGCTCATCCGCGGCACCTCGCGTCCTTCAGCGGGACGCCGGTGGGCGGCGGGCGGTGGTCGATGTCGGAACCGGCATAGTGGACGCCGATCAACTGGACCTCGCACTGGTAGAAGTTCATCCACGAGCCGTAGGAGCCGAGCCGCCCGATGGTGTCGGCCTTCTCCGGGAACCGCCGCAGGAAGTTCTCCACGAGCGGCTGGTCGCGGTTCAGGTTGGTCGCGAGCCGGTCGAGCTGGACGATGCCGTTGCGCAGCGGCTCGCGTCCCTCGTCGAGGAACCCGGCGGTCGTGTCGGCGAGCTCGGAGATGCCCTGCAGCGACGCGCCGATCGTCTTGCGGTCGGCGGCGAGGCCCGAGGTGAACTCGCGCAGCGTCCGGACGAGCGTGACGAGCTGCCGGTCGCGGTTGTTGACGGTCTCCACGACGGTGGTGAGGTTGTGGATGACATCGCCGATCACCTGGTCGCGGTCGGCGAGGGTGTTGGTGAGCTGCCCGACCGTGCGGAGGAGGCCGGTGACCGTCCCGCCCTCGCCCTGGAGCACCTGGACGATCGACTCCGACAGCTTGTTCACGTCACCGGGCGACAGCGCCTGCATGAGCGGCTGGAACCCCTGGAAGAGCTGCGTCAGGTTCAGCGGGCCGGTGGTGCGGTCGACCGGGATCGTCCCGCCGCGCGGCAGGTACGCGCCCGGCGTCCCCGCGCCCTGGTCGAGCGCGACGTACCGTCCGCCGACCAGGTTCAGGTACTTCACCGACGCGGTGACCCCGGCGGGCAGCCGCCGGTTCCGGTCGACCGAGAACTTCACCAGCGCGAGCCGGTGGTCGGTGACGCTGATCTTGTCGACCTGGCCGACCCGGACGCCCGCGATCCGCACGCCGTGCCCCGGGTGCAGGCCCGCGACGTCGTTGAACTTGGCGTAGTAGGACACCCGGTCGCCGGACGTCGTGTCGGTGATGCTGGCCGCCAGCAGCGCGGTCGAGGCGACCGTGACCACGATGAAGATGATCGAACTGACCAGCGGGACGCCGAGGCCCTTGAGCCCCTGGCCGGTGAGCCTCACTTCACCGTCACCTCCGTCCCGCGGTAGATGGGGCCGACCAGGACCGAGGACCAGTCCGGAAGCCGGTCGGGCACCTCGTCCATGGACGGCGCGACGAACTCGTTCACCAGGTCGTTCTCCGAGGCCGAGTTGGCGGGGCCGAGTCCGGAGCCGGGGACCGCGCCCGCGGTGGGCGCGCCCACCCGCACGGCCTTCGGGGACTTGCCGCCGCCGGGGTAGTAGGGGGCGCTGTAGCAGCGCGGACCGCCGCCCGGCCCGTAGTGGACGTCGTCCTTGCCCGCCACGTACCGGCCCTTCTGCTGCACCGAGACGACCATCGCGTGGACGCCGTGCTTGCCGGTGCCCTTGCCGAGCACCCGGTCCATCTGCGGGACGAAGTCGGCGAGCGCGCGGAAGGTGCAGGGCGCGGCGGGCGCGTAGCGGCGCATCACGTCGAGCGTGCCGCGGCTCGCCGCCGACAACTGGATGATGTTGCCGCCGTTCATGGCGAAGAAGCGGGACAGCTCGTCGGCGACCTGGCCGGTCGTGACGAACAGCTCCGACAGGTTCTGCCGCTGCTCGACGAACGTCCGTCCGGTGGTGGTGAAGTCGGTCAGCGCGTCGAGCAGGTCGGGCGAGGCGTCCGCCCAGTTCTGGGAGAACTGCGCGAGCCGCCGGAAGTTCTCGCTGAGCGCGGGCAGGTCCGGGTTCAGCTTGCGCAGGTAGCGGTCGAGCTGGACGAGGTTGCGGCCCATCTGGTCGCCGCGTCCCTCCAGCGCCGTGGACATCGCGTTCAGCGTGGCCGACAGCTTCGCGGGCTGGAGCGTGTTGAGCAGCGCCATCGTGTTGTTGAGGACCTGCGACAGCTCCACCGCGTTCTGGCTGTGGTCCTCGTTGATCTGGCTGCCGTCGTGGACGGGCGAGGCCGTCGAGCCGGGCGGCGGGACGAGCGACACGAACCGCGCACCGAACACCGTCGTGGGGAGGAGCTGCGCCTGCACGTCGCTCGGGACGAACTTCGCCTTGTCCGGCTGGAGGGCCAGCTTCAGGACGGCGCCGTTCCCCTCGGTGCTGATCGTCCGCACCTCGCCGACCACCACGCCGCGGACCTTGACGTCCGCGTTCTCGTGCATCTCGTGGCCGGCCGTCGAGGTGTGCAGGGTGACCATCGTGACCTTGGTGAACTTCTTGTCGTAGATCGCGATGGACAGCCAGATCAGCAGCGCGGGCACCAGCAGGAACGCCACGCCGAGGACGCGCTTCTCCAGCGTCTGAAGGGTCGTCGAACGCGCCATCGCTACCCCGTCACCTTCACGGTCGTCGTCGCGCCCCAGATGGCGAGGCTGACGAAGAAGTCGGTCACGCTGATCAGCACGATCGCGGTCCGGACGGCCCGGCCGACCGCGACGCCCACCCCGGCGGGGCCGCCGACGGCCCGGTAGCCGTAGTAGCAGTGCGCCAGGATCACCATGACGCTGAAGATCAGCACCTTGGCGAACGACAGCACCACGTCCTCGGGCGCCAGGAACAGGTTGAAGTAGTGGTCGTAGGTGCCGGTCGACTGGCCGTTGACCAGGACCGTCACCTCCCGCGACGCCAGGAACGAGCTCAGCAGGCCGATGCCGTAGAGCGGGATGATCGCGACCGTGCCGGCGACGATCCGGGACGTCACCAGGTACGGGAGGCTGGTGATGCCCATGCCCTCCAGCGCGTCGATCTCCTCGTTGATGCGCATCGCGCCGAGCTGCGCGGTGAAGCCCGCGCCGACCGTCGCCGAGAGGGCGAGGCCCGAGACCAGTGGCGCGATCTCGCGGGTGTTGAAGTACGCGGAGACGAACCCGGTGAACGCCGACGACCCGATCTGGTCGAGCGCCGCGTAGCCTTCCAGACCGACGACGACGCCGGTGAAGACCGTCATGCCGAGCATGACGCCGACCGTGCCGCCGATGACGGCGAGCGCGCCGGAGCCGAACGCGACCTCGCCGAGCAGCCGGATGATCTCGCGCGGGTAGCGGCGCAGCGCGCGGGGCGTCCACAGCAGCGCCCGGATGTAGAAACCGAGCTGGTCGCCCGGCTGGTCCAGCCACGTGTGCGGCCGGATGGTTCTGACGCTCGCCATCAGGCCCCCTTCGGCGGGACGACTTCGAGGTAGATCGCGGTCATCACGAGGTTCACGAAGAACAGCAGCAGGAACGTCACGACCACCGACTGGTTCACCGCGTCGCCCACGCCCTTCGGGCCGGGCCGCGGGTTCAGGCCCCGGTAGGACGCGACGACCCCGGCGATGAACCCGAAGATCAGCGCCTTCAGCTCGCTCACGTACAGGTCGGGGAGCTGCGCCAGGGCGGAGAAGCTCGCCAGGTACGCGCCGGGGGTGCCGTCCTGGAGCGCGACGTTGAAGAAGTAGCCGCCCGCGACGCCGACCACCGACACCAGGCCGTTCAGCAGGACGGCGACGGCGGTGCAGGCGAGCACCCGGGGGACGACGAGGCGCTGGATCGGCGAGACGCCCATGACCTCCATGGCGTCCATCTCCTCGCGGATCGTCCGGGAGCCGAGGTCGGCGCAGATCGCCGAGCCGGCCGCGCCGGAGATCAGCAGCGCCACGATCAGCGGGCTTGCCTGCTGGACGACCGCCAGCACCGACGCGCCGCCGGTCAGCGACTGCGCGCCGAGCTGCTTGGCGAGGGACCCGACCTGCAGCGAGATGACCGCGCCGAACGGGATGGAGACGAGCATCGTCGGCAGGATCGCGACCGAGGCGATGAACCAGAACTGCTGGATCAGCTCCCGGAGTTGGAACGGCCGTCTGAACGTCATGGCGAGCACGGTGCCCGCCAGGGCGAAGAGCCGTCCCGTCTGGCGCAGCGCCGCCGCGCCCGGAACGGACATCTGGGGTGTTGTCACGGGGTCTCCCCGGGTGGCTCGAACTCGGGCGGCAGCGGCGGCGGTGCCTGCGGGGGCGTGTGCGGCGCGCCGGGCTGGGGGGATGCGGCGTGCGCGGGGTAGGGGGCGGTGGCCTGCGCGCCCCGCGCCTGTTGCTCGGCGGCCCGCGCCTGCTGCTCGGCGGCTAGCCGGGCGG
>NZ_QURH01000332.1 GCF_003428695.1 Actinomadura logoneensis | reverse complement strand
GCCTGGCCCGGCGCAGCGCCCGCACCCGGGCCGCCCGCAGCTCCGCGGCGTCGGCCATGACGGCCGTGTCCGCCGCGTCCGCCCGGGCGGGTATTCGCTCCCGGGAAAGGTCCTGGCTGAGCAAGTTCATCTCGGTCTCCTGGGGGACGGGGCGGCGCGACTCGACGGTCGCGCCGCCCTGTGCCTCGATGTGAAGGGTCGGCATCGGGGTCATCGCCGGGTCACGCGGTCACCTGGTCCGGAAGCGGGTGCTTCCGGGGACGGCCGCGCGGGCGCTTGCGCGGGACGACGACGCCGCGGACGAACAGCTCGCCTCCCCACACACCCCAGGGCTCCTTGCGCTCCAGCGCTCCGGCGAGGCATTCGCGGCGGAGCGGGCACTCCAGGCAGAGCGCCTTGGCGAGCTCGACGTCGGCGGGTGCCTCGGCGAAGAAGAGCTCCGGGTCGGTCCGGCAGGGCAGAGTCAGGTCCTCGTCGCTCATCGCGAGAGCCCCCTGCATCACGGTCACCCTTGTTCCTCTCGTTGGATCTCAACGGGTTCGTGTCGTCGGGTCTGTCTGGACAAAGAGAAAGGCCGCGGATTCCGGTGTCGGAATCCGCGGCCCGGGGGCTCGCCGGTCTGGTTCTAGACCGGTCGTCGCCTCCGGGGATACGGACCCGACTCGTCGCCCTCCGGGGAGGTGACGTTCACGTGGGTCGTGGCCGGAGCGGTGCGCTGAGCGCCTTCCGCGAAATCGGCTGCGAAGACACTGCGCCCCTGCTCATCACGGGACACCTGCTGCATCAGACCGCGCAGTCGCGGACCGTTCTCGAACAGGCCGGAGCCCTCGAGGACGATCAGGGACCGCTCGATCTTCCGCTGGACGCCGCCGCCGAGTTTCGCCGCGACACCGAGGAGTCCGGTGCGGACGGAAACGGCTTCGGCGCCGGCATAGGCGGCCGAGAACGCCGGGCAGGGGGCAGCCCCGCTCTGCCACGCGTTCATCGAGATCGTGTTGCTCACCGGACCACACACCACCTTTCGGGTTCTCGTGCCGACCGCCGGACCAAGATCCAGTCGTTCGACTGCTGAATGTTCGTCCACGAGCGTACGGCGCTCCGCGGGAAATCAGCAAGATATTTTTGACCTGCGGTTTTGTGGCCCGTCTCACCGGAACCCGCACCGCTTCCCGCGCGTCGGAGCGATCGCCCGCCGCTGCCCACAGCCTACCCCCGGCCCGCGTCCGATGATCATGAACTCGCCGCATCCGGTCAGGAGCGCGACCGACCGGAACGCGGGTGGATGTCGGAGCGGACCGGCAGGATGTGCGCCATGTCCGACAACGAAGCCCTGCTCCGGCGGATCGAGGGCGACCAAGACCTCGTCGACCTGCTCACCTACCCGTGCGATTTCGACCTCCGGCAGCGCGATCCGGTGGAGGCGGTGTTCCTCGAGTCGGGAATGTCCCTGACGCCGATCGCCGGGGACGGCGCGGGCGGCACCTACTTCCTGTGCGGCGGGGTGGACGGTCCCGTCCTCTACACCGACTCCGAGGGCGGCGCGGCGCTCATCGCCGCCGACCTCACCGAGGCCGTCACGCTCATCGCCGCGCTGCCGTACTGGCGCGACCTCGACTACGGCGGGACGGTCGAGGACGCCGAGGAGTCGTGGACCGAGGACGATCCCGACTTCGCGGAGTACCGCGCCGAGCTCCTCGCCCGCCTCGGCATCACCCCGCCGCCGAGCGACGTGCTGGTCGCCCGGCTCCGCGCCGCCCTGAAGCGCACGGCGCCCGACTACCAGCCGAAGGTCCGGCACGACGACGCGCACGGCGTCTACGAGGCGACCTACACCGTCCGCTTCGAGAACCTCTGACAGTTCCACCGCCGGTGCGGGCCGTCCCGGGGTTGGCGGACCGCGGTGTCGGTCACCACGATGACGGCGGGGCCGCGTTCCGGCTTCCCGTCGTCGACGGCGGATGCCGCCTTCCCGTCGTTGACGGCGGTCCCGGCTTCCCGTCGTTGACGGCGGATACCGACTTTTTCGTCGTTGACGGCGATGAGCGGTGAAGCGCGCCCGCCCCGACGGCCGGGCGGCCGGTCCGCCGGACGGCTGGGCCAACGGGTGGGCGGTCTGCGCGGCTATCCTGCGTGGGCGTACCGGCCGCGTCCGGCGGACGGGGTGGGTGCTCGGAGACGGCGTGATCAGAGTTCTCGTCGCGGAGGACATGACCATTCTCCGCGAGGCGCTCGTCGGGTTGCTGTCGTTGGAGAGCGACATCGAGGTGGTGGCCGAGGTCGCGGCGGGCGAGGACATCGTGCCCGCGGCGCTGGAGCACCGGGTGGACGTGGCCGTGATCGACATCGGGCTGCCCGGGATGGACGGCATCGCAGCGGCGGCCGAACTGCGGGTGCGGTCACCCGGGTGCCGCGTCCTCATCCTGACGGCGATCACCAAGCCGGGCACGTTGCGCAGGGCGCTCGGCGCGCGGGTGGACGCGTTCGTCGCCAAGGACATCCGGCAGGCGGACCTCGTGGCCGCGATCCGGACGGTCGCCGGCGGCGGGCGCGTGGTGGACCAGGCGCTGGCGCTCGCCGCGCTCCAGGCGCCCGAGAGCCCGCTCACCCAGCGGGAGACCGAGGTGCTGCGCATGTCGGCGACGGGCGCGCATCCGGCGCAGATCGCCGAGCGGCTCTTCCTCACCTACGGCACCGTCCGGAACTACCTGAGCTCAGCGGTCACCAAGCTGGGCGCCCGGAACCGGGTCGACGCCATCCGGATCGCGACGGAGTCCGACTGGATCTGACCGGAACTCGGCGGTCACCTCGAACCGGCCGCCGGGGCGGTGCCCGGCCGTGAGCCGTCCCCCGGTGCGCTGCGCCAGGTTGGCGAGCCCGGTGCCCCGCCTCGGGTCCTCCGCCGGGGCGTTCCGTTCCGCGTCCGTCCCACTCTCGGCGACGGCTCCGTCGTTGAGGACGTGGAGCCGGACGGTGCCCGCGCTCTCCGAGATGGTGATCTCGCAGGTCGCGGCCCGGCTGTGGCGGAGGACGTTGGTGACGGTCTCGCGCAGGACGACGGCCAGCGCGGTGTCGATCGCGGCCGGCGGCGGCGCGCACTCCACGTCCACGGTCGTCTCGACGCCGGCGGACTCCAGCATCCGGCGGGCCGCGTCGATCTCGCTCGTCAGCGTGAGCTCGACGCGGTCGACGACGATGGCGTCCAGTTCGGCGATCGCCCGTTCCGCCATCGGGCCGAGGGACGCGAGCTCGGCCCTGGCCCGCTCCGGGGCGGTGTCGAGGAGGCGTTCGGCGAGCTCCCCCTTGAGCGCGACGGCCGAGAGACTGGAGCCGAGGACGTCGTGCAGGTCGCGGGCGATCCGGGTGCGCTCCCGCCGTACCGCGCTCTCGGCGAGGTCGTGGCGGGCCCGTTCGAGCACGTCCGCCAGCGCGGTGAGACGGCCGAGCGAGTACACCAGCCACATGAGCAGCACGTGCCCGCCGATGGCCGCGAGGTCGTTGGGCAGCGCCCACCTGCCCTCGTGGCGGAGCAGCGCCAGATGGGCGGCCAGCACCACGCCGACGAGCGCCCACGAGTACGGGCGGCGGACCCGGAGCAGCAGCGCGCCGGTGAAGAAGCTCAGCAGCCGGTCCCAGGTGATGTGGACGACGAAGATGGGCAGCACGATCAGCAGCGCCTGGGCCGCGAAGACGGCACGGGTCTGCGGCAGCGTCTGCAGGACGACGATCGCGCACAGGCCGAGCACCGCGAGCGTGACTTTCAGCGGCCCGACGTGGGTGAGTCCCAGGTCCTCGTAGATGGAGAGGTTCGTCAGCACGAGGACGCACTGGATGACGAGCACCGCGAGCAGCACGCGCCGTGCCGGGCGCGGCGACTCGACCGGCGTCGGGCTCAGGGGGAGGGGACCGGCGCGGTAGGCGGCGGCCGTGGCCCGGATGTCGGCCAGCGTGCGGCGGGCGAGCTCCGCCGCCTCGCGTATGTCGTGCCGCGCGTGCGGGGCGTCCTCGCGGACCGCCTTGCGCATCCGGAAGGCGATCGCCTGGAGCCGTCCGCCCAGCGCGTCCCGGAGCTCGCCGTCCAGCCGCAGGCGTTCGCGCGCCAGCGCGAGGCGGGCCAGCTCCTCCCGCGCGGCGGACAGCCGGATGACGGTTCCGACCAGCGCGGCCTCCCCGAACACGATGAGACCGTCGTCCGCCACGACGACCATGCGGGCGACGGCCTCGGCGCCCGTGCTGCCGGTCAGCGTGTACGCCAGCCCGGTCGCGGCCACCACCAACACGAACAGCGGCCAGGCCCAGCGTGTGGGGAGCGCGCAGAGGACGGCGGCGGCGACCGTCCACGGCATCCACTCCCACTGCCATCCGAGGATCGGGAACGGCACGAGGTAGAGCAGCACGACACAGGCCAGCAGCGCGTAGCGGACGGTGGGCCCGCGGCGCAGCGCCAGGAGCGCGATGAGCGGCGGATACGAGGTGGCGGCGAGGAGCACGCCGGGCGGTCCCCAGCCGCCGTCGAACCCGGCCGTGGCCCGGACGGCGAAGAGGACGCCGAGGGACGCCCACAGCATTCCGCAGACCGGCCACGGCGGCGGGGCGTCGGAAGACCGCTCCACACGCCTCCCCGAGACCGTGACAAATGCATATCCAGCCGGTGACAGCGGACACTATCGGGTCCGTCCGGCCCGCTGCGAGCATCGCGATCGCCAGAAACGATCACTCGCTGCGAAGGGGAACGGGATGGGAAGCGCGAGAGGGCGCCCGGAGGGACGGGCGAGGAAGTGCACGGCGGGGCGCGCGGCGGGGACGGTCGCACCGTCCGGGGTGGGCGGCGTCTGATGGAACCGGTCGAGGTGCTGCCGATCGTGGCGCTCCTGGCGATCGTCACGGTCGAATTCGGCGGCCACGCGCTGCTGAAGTTCGTCACGACGGACCACGACAGGCTGGGTGAGCTGCGCGAACGCTTCTTCCGCGCCGGACACGCGCACGCCGGCGTCCTGCTGGTGCTGACGCTGGCCTACTTCCTCTACCTGCCCCGCGCCCGGTACTCCGACGGCCTGGAATGGACGTTCGGCACGGTTCTGCTCGGCGGCGTGCTGGCCCAGTCGGGCGGGTTCTTCGTCCACCTCGGGATCGGCCGAGCCGGCGCGCGCTCGTTCGGGACGACGCTGACCCGGATCGGGGCACTCGCGATCGCCGTCGCGCTCGTCGCGCTGGCGGCCGGGCTCATCCGAGAACTCTAGGAGGAACGATGTTCCTGGTCACAGGCGCGACGGGCAATGTCGGCACGGAGCTGACCCGCGTGCTGCTCGCGACGGGCGCCCCGGTCTCGGCGCTGGTCCGGCGTCCGGACGCCCGGTTGCCGGACGGAGCCCGGCCCGTCCTCGGCGACCTGAACGATCCCGGCTCGCTGAGCGAGGCCTTCGAGCGGGTCCGTGGACTGTTCTTGCTGCCGGGATATGCGGACATGCCGGGCTTGCTGGCCCGGGCGCGGGACGCGGGCGTGCGGCATGTGGTGCTGCTGTCCGGCGGATCGGCCGCGCTGGAGGACATGAGCAACGCGGTGTCCCGGTACATGACGCTGTCCGAACGGGCCGTCCGCGCGTCCGGGCTGACCTGGACGCTCCTGCGTCCGCGCGCCTTCATGTCGAACGCGCTGCGCTGGGCGCCCCAGCTCCGGACGGGTGACACGGTGCGCGTGCCGTTCGCTGACGCGGCGACCGCGTGCATCGACCCGCGGGACATCGCGGCCGTCGCCGCGGCGGCGCTGACCGGCGACGGCCACGAGGGACGCGTCTACGAACTGACCGGCCCGGAGCCCTTGCTGCCTTCCGACCAGGTCGCCGTCCTCTCCGAGGTGCTCGGCCGAGACCTGCGCTGTGTGGGACTGACGGAGGAAGAGGCGCGAACCGAAATGGCGGAGAACATGCCGGCCGAGTACGTCGACGCCTTCTTCCGTTTTTACACCGACGGTTTTCTCGACGAATCCAAGGTGCAGCCGGACGTCCAAGAGGTGACCGGACGTCCGCCCCGGACTTTCGCGCAATGGGCGGCGGCCCACGCGGAGTCGTTCCGCTGACCTTTTTGACGACGTGCAGTCGGTCGTCCTCATCTTTTCAACGGAGTGCGAAGCATGATGAAGAAACTGTCCGTTCCGGTCGCCGCGGTCGTCCTCGTCACCGGGTTGGCCGGTGCGGCGGGCGCATCCGTCCCGTCCCCGGCCACCGCGCCCCGGCGGGACGCCGCCGCCCCGTCCGGCGTCCTCGATCCCGGCCCGTACCACCGTCGCCTCGACCCGCTGGTCGGGACGTGGAAGGCGGTCAAGACCAACTACATCCTGGGTGGCGGAAAGCCGGTCGTCTCGCGCGACATCACCGTCCGAACGCGCTGGATCGGAAAGACCGGAGGACGTTTCCTGGAGGAGAGGACCGAAGGGACCCTCGCCGGCAACCACTACTACCGGCTCGGCATCCTCGGCTTCTCCAACATCGACCGCCGGTACGAATGGACGACGTTCGACAGCGTCACTCCGGTCGCGATGACGTACAGGGGAAAGCCGGTCACCGGAACACCGTCCGTCCTCTCCATTCCCGGCGAATTCACCGACCCCGGCCTGCTCGGACCCCGCTACTACGGCAAGACCATCCCCATGCGCACCGTCATCAGCCTCCCGCGAAACGGCCATCCCACCTTCGACCTCTACTTCACCCCGCCCGGCCAGAAGGAACGCCTCGCCGACCGCGTCGTCTACACCAGGAGGATCAGGTAGGAGGCGGCCCGGGACCCCGCACTTCACCGGTGCGGGGTAACGAACGCGCGGCAACCGGCGCCTCGGTCGGCCGTCCGATGGAAAAGTGGGCGGCATGCTCAGCCCCCACGAGAGTCCCATCCCGCTGAATGGCGTCACCGGCCTGGGCTACCAGGGCCACGACCTGGACTCCTTCCTGGACCGGCTGGCCACCGAAGGAGTCGGCACGGTGGTGGACGTCCGGTTGACGCCGATCTCCCGCAAGCGCGGTTTTTCCAAGCGCGCCCTGGCCGCCGCGCTCGCCGACGCCGGGATCGACTACCTGCACATGCGCGAGCTGGGCAACCCCAAGGACAACCGGCCCGGATTCGCCGCGGGCCCAACCGAGTTGGACGAGGCCAAGGCCCGCTACGCCTCCCACATCGACACCGCACCCGCCCGCCAACAGCTCGCCGCGATCGCGGCACTGGCCAAGGAACGCCGGGTGGCGCTGCTGTGCTTCGAGGCCGACCAGCGCCACTGCCACCGCGACGTCGTCCAGACCGTCCTCCAGGAGCACATGCGCGTCTAGCGCCGCGTTCCGACAGGCGGGTAGAAGACCCCGCCGATGATGAACGAGGACATGCGTTTCTGCATGTTGCCGACGTAGAACACGGTCTCGCGGTCCGGCGCGCACATGGTGTCCAGAAACTTCGACCGCAGCTCCGCGATCGCCTCGGCATCGTCCAGGCCGGTCAGGCGGCGCTGCAACCGGACGAACTCCCAGTCGTACAGGCCCTGCAGGTGCCCCTTACAGTCGGGCGACTGGCACAGGTACCGGTACCAGCCCTTGAACCGGGGCGCCTGCAGCGGCGTGCGGGGCCCGTCCTCGTCCAAGGCGAGTTGCCGCACATAGGCGTCGATCTTCTTTTTCTCCGCCGGACTCCATCCCGGATGCGGCCGTATCTCCAGGTCCTGCACCTTGCGGGGACGGATCGCCGCCATGGAGGCCACACTGCCGGGCCGTCCGTCCCGAGCGTCCTGGAAAACCTGGCACATCGACTTGTTCACCAGGTCCACCACGAACGGCCGCCGCCGCTCCCAGGTGCTCATCCGGCCATCACCGACCACACTGCCCAGCTCGGGCCGGAAACTCTCCGGCCGCGGGTCGCGCGAACTGGGACGCGCCCGCAACTTCACCACGTCGTACTTGCGGAACTGCCTCTCGTCCTCCAACGCCCGGAAGTTGATCGGATACAGCCGCACCCACTGCGGCCGGTCGGTGTCCAGGCGGATTCCGGCCACGCACACCGTCTCGCCGTACACCTGCGACGGATTCGGCGCCGCCTTCACCGTGATCATCACCCGCATGGGGATCAGCGACGTCCCGGCGGGTTTGACCAGCGGCTCATCAGGATCAGGTCCGAACAACGACGGCTGGTCAGCCCAAACCCCCATGGCCGCGCTCCCTCACTCCAACCCGGCCCCCGAACCGTGACGTACCACCCCCACCCCACCCCGACGCCCACCCGACCACCACCGGCCACCAACCCCCGAAAGCCGAGGCCCCCCGAACACCAACCACCAAACCCCCCACCGAATGCGCCCCCGCGTTCTCGCAAACCGGCCATAGAGTCGCCACGCCACGGGCCACGGCAACGCCGTTGGCGGGGACCTGTGGGTCGCCGTTCACGTAGATGACCTTGCGCGGGTGCTGTCTCCCACGGGCGAACGCGGTGATCAAGACAATC
The DNA here is from genome assembly GCF_003428695.1 of Actinomadura logoneensis. Taxonomy (GTDB): domain Bacteria; phylum Actinomycetota; class Actinomycetes; order Streptosporangiales; family Streptosporangiaceae; genus Spirillospora; species Spirillospora logoneensis. The sequence goes on along the minus strand of NZ_QURH01000332.1, from coordinate 24,138 downwards.
GCGCACCAGCTCGCCGCACACGCGGACCATCCGTGAGCTGGTCAGAGCCCAAGATGAAAAGGCTCGTTCATGTACATGGCTTTCTCGAAGCGCTGCCGCGCCTGATGGAATGCAGCGAACCGGGCGTTGCGTCACTGAAGCAGATGTCGGCGTTCACGGCGGTTACTCTCGCCGACGTGCAACAAAAGTCAAGGTTTGAGAAGCTCAAGCATGGGCAGGCCTCGTGCTGATGCAGGAATCTCGCCAGCCCACTGGAGAGAGCATATGTGTCCCTCCAAAAGACTCCACCGCGTCATTCAGCCAGCGACCCTCGCGCGCCAAGGCCAGCGGAAATCGAAGTGGCCAAGCCCGGACCGACCTCGCTCTCGGCACAGCAAGCAACTTGTGGTTCGGGCAAACATTCTCTCCCTGTAGGAAATCATGAGCGACGATCCACGCGTGCCTGCACTCCTAGGCCCCTCGACTCGGGATGTACTTCATCGCCATGGGGGTCGTCGTCCTGCTCCTTGCAATGCTGACTTGGACAGGGATCGCCAGAGGTGATTGGGGACTCGCCACCGGCTGCACGATCGTCGCTCTTGGCCTGTTCATTGTAGGTGGGTACATCCTCCGGGGAGCTCGGCGGCTGCGTAAGCAGACGAGCACAAGAGCCACTCGAGAGTGATCACAGGTCGGGTTCCAACGAACCCCCACCAACCGAAGAAAGGGTGAGCCAATGAGCCGAGCACAAGTTCTTATAGTCGTGGCCGGCTTGGCCGCAGCATTCGCGGTGGGGCTGATCGCCGGCAGTCTCAAAACGGGGATGCTCGTAGCAATCATCCTCATGACCCCCATACTGGCCATCACAATCCCCGCAGTCCTGCTGATCGGAGCAAAGCGCAAGTCGAGCTAGGTCGGCAATGCAATCACTGCCATTAACTCCGCCATAAGGACGCTGCACAACAGGACTCCGTCCGCGCCATGTCGGCATGGCCTAGCGGCCCGCTGACTTTTTATGTAGCCCTGATCAGCGGATCAACCGCGACCGCATCGTCCGTTCTTTTACTACTTGCGAGCAATCGCAGCCGTCGAGGCTAGTAGTGGTGGACGGGCCGGTCGGCCTGCAGCGTGGGTCGAGATCGGCATACCTCTGGCACAGAAGACCGGATGAGGGATGCGCTATGGCAGCGAAGGACGTCGTCGGGCAGTGGCGCGCGTAGGGCTGTGGCGCGCGTAGGGCTGTGCGCGCCCGTCTGAGTGCGGCGGTCGGCCGTTGGCCGCGGCCGACGCGCCGGGCTCACGTCGAGAAGGGTGTTCCTGCTGGTCAGGTGTCGGTTACGCGGATGAGGCCCTCTTGCATCACCGAGGCGACCAGGTCGCCGTCTCGGGTGAAGATCTGGCCTCGGGCCAGGCCGCGTGCGCCGCCGGCGAAGGGGGTCTCCTGGTAGTAGAGGAGCCAGTCGTCGGTGCGGAAGGGCTTGTGGAACCACATGGCGTGGTCCAGGGAGGCGCCCATGGTGCGCTTGTCGCCCCAGGCCAGGCCGTGGTTCAGCAGGACGGTGTCGAGGAGCGTCATGTCCGAGGCGTAGGTCATGAGGCAGACGTGCAGGAGCGGGTCCTCGGGGAGGTCGTCGTCGACCTTGAGCCAGACCTTGGACTCGGGGGTGGCCAGGGCCGGGTCCTTGGCAGCCTCCCAGGTCAGCGGGGTCGCGTGCCGGACGTCGAAGGGGCGGCGGTTGACGAACTCGGTGGCGGCGCGCTCGCCGAAGACCGGGATGAGGCGGTCCAGGGCGGTGGGCAGGGACTCGGGGTCCGGGGCGTCCGGCATGGGCGCGTGGTGGGTCGGGCCGTCCTCGGCGATCTGGAAGGACGCCGACAGGCTGAAGATCGCCTTGCCGTGCTGGATGGCCAGGACGCGGCGGGTGGTGAAGGAGCGGCCGTCGCGGACGCGGTCGACCTGGTAGACGATCGGCACCAGCGGGTCGCCCGGGCGGATGAAGTAGGCGTGCAGCGAGTGCACGGCGCGGGTCGGCGGGACGGTGCGTCCGGCGGCGACCAGGGCCTGGCCGGCGACCTGGCCGCCGAACACCCGCTGCTGCCGGTCCTCGGGGCTGCGGCCTCGGAAGATGTCGTTCTCGATCTGTTCCAGGTCGAGGATGTCCAGCAGCGCCTTCACTGATTCCTTCACGCGGATCAGTGTCCCAAACGGGGGCGTGTGAGCGGGCTCTCACCCCCCGGGTCAGCGGCCGTTGAGCAGGGACAGGACGTCCGGGCCGAAGCGGTCGAGCTTGACGCGGCCGACGCCGGGGATCTGGGCCAGCTCGTCCAGGGTGGACGGGGCGCGCTCGGCGATGGCCTGCAGGGTGGAGTCGGTGAAGACCACGAACGCCGGTTCGCGGCGCTCCTCGGCGGTGCGGGCGCGCCAGTCCTTGAGCGCGAGGAGGACCTCCTCGTTCAGCTCGGCGGGGCAGTCCTCGCAGCGGCCGAGCTTCTGCTCGATCGCGGCGGTCAGCGGACGGCCGCAGACCCGGCACGGCCGCGGCCCGGAGCGGCGGGCGCGGCGGGACGCCGTCCGGTCCACGCGGGCGGGCGTGGGCGTGCCGAACCTGCCGGTGAGGCCGTCCAGGAAGCGGGAGGGCTGCCGGTAGCGCTCGCCGCCGGGGTCGCGGGACAGCGCCCACGACAGGTGCAGGTGCGCCCGCGCGCGGGTGACGCCGACGTAGAGGAGGCGGCGCTCCTCCTCGATCTGGTCGGAGGTCTCGGCGTACTTGATCGGGACCATGCCGTCGGTGAGGCCGATGATGAAGACCGCGTCCCACTCCAGGCCCTTGGTGGCGTGCAGGGACGCGAGGGTGACGCCCTCCAGGGTCGGCGCGTGCTGCGCGGCGGCGCGCTCCTCCAGTTCGGCGACGAAGTCGGGCAGCCCGGCGGACGGGTTCTCGACGGCCATGTCCTCGGCGAGCTGGGCGAGCGCCGCCAGGGACTCCCAGCGGGACCGGGCCGCGCCCGCGCCGTCCGGCGGGGTGTCGGTGAGGCCCGCGCCCGTCAGGACGTGCCGGACGGTCTGGATCAGCCCGAGGCCGTCCAGCTCGGCGTCCCCGCCGGCGCGGGCGGCGCCGCGCAGCCGGACGACGGCCTCGCGGACCTCGGGACGCTCGAAGAACCGCTCCGCGCCGCGCACGACGTACGGGACGCCCGCGTCGTTCAGCGCCTCCTCGACGCGGGCCGACTGCGCGTTGATCCGGAACAGGATCGCGATCTCGCGGGCCGGGACGCCCTCCTCGATGAGCTTGCGGCAGCGCCGCGCGACGTCGGCGACCTCGGACGCGTCGTCGCCGTACTCGCTGAAGACCGGGTCCGGGCCGTCCTCGCGCTGGGCGACCAGTTCCAGCCTGTGCCGCTTGGCCGCGTCGCCCCGGGCGCGTCCGATCACGTCGTTGGCGAGCTTCACCACCTGCGGCGTCGAGCGGTAGTCGCGGACGAGCCGGACCACCTTCGCCTCGCCGAACCGCTGGGTGAAGTCGAGCAGGTAGGACGAGGTCGCGCCGGTGAAGGAGTAGATCGTCTGGTTGGGGTCGCCGACGACGCACAGGTCGTCGCGGTCGCCGAGCCAGGTGTCCAGGAGCATCTTCTGCAGCGGGTTGACGTCCTGGAACTCGTCCACCACGAAGTGCCGGTACTGGTCGCGGACCTGCCGGAGCACCTGCGGCTCGTCGTGCAGGACGGCGACGGTGAGCTCCAGCATCCCCTCGAAGTCGAGCAGGTTGCGCTCGCGGCGCAACCGGTCGTACTCGGCGTAGACGCGGGCGACCGACACCACGTCGGTGGACGGTCTGCGGCCCGCCCGGGTCGCGGCGTCCATGTAGTCCTCGGGGCGGTGCTGGCTGACCTTGGCCCATTCGATCTCGGACGCGATGTCGCGCAGCCGGGCCGGGTCGGACTCGCGCAGGCCGCACTCGCGCGCCGCGTCCCGGACCAGCCCGATCTTGGACTCGATGATCTTCGGCGGGTCGCCGCCGACCACCTTCGGCCAGAAGTAGGACAGCTGGCGCAGCGCCGCCGCGTGGAACGTGCGGGCCTGCACGCCGGGCGCGCCGAGCGCGCGCAGCCGGGACCGCAGCTCGCCCGCCGCGCGGGTGGTGAACGTCACGGCCAGCACCCGCTGCGGCGCGACCACGCCGGTCAGCGTCGCGTACGCGATCCGGTGCGTGATCGCGCGGGTCTTGCCCGTGCCCGCGCCCGCCAGCACGCACACCGGGCCGCGCACCGCCTCCGCCACCGCCCGCTGCTCGGGGTCCAGTCCCGCCAGCACCGCCTCCGCCTGCATCCCTCCATGGTGTCAGGCCGGACGGAATGCTCGGGGACGCCCCGGCGTTGTGGTTCGTGCACGAACCCAGAGCGTCCAGGTGAGGAGCCGACGAGAACGATGACGACGCAGGCCGCCGAGAAGCCCGAGCAGGGCCGGATCACCATGTACACCACGACGTGGTGCGGGTTCTGCCGCCGCCTCAAGACCCAGCTGGGGCGGGACGGGATCGAGATGTTCGAGGTGGACATCGAGCGCGACCCCAAGGCCGCCGAGTTCGTGATGAGCGTGAACGGCGGCAACCAGACCGTCCCGACCGTCGTGATCCAGACCCCGGACGCGGGCGAGGTCGTGCTGACCAACCCCAGCGCCAAGGAGGTCAAGCGCCTCATCGGCGCCTGACCGGCCGGTCGTTTCCCGCGGCCGACCCCGTGCCGGGGCGTCCCGCGGTGACCGAGAAGGCCCTTCCGTTCGCGTAACGGAAGGGCCTTCGGCGTTCCGGTGCGGCGTTCGTCCTGGTTAGCCTGGCCCTTTCCGATCATCGCGAAGGGGATTCACGTTGGACCTGGCGGACGCGCTGTCGCTCGGCTCCGGGCTGGCCTGGACGGCGACCTACCTGCTGATCATCCTCACCGGGTGGCGCGAGAGGACGTACGGCATGCCGCTGGCGGCGCTCGGCGCCAACCTCGGCTGGGAGTTCCTCTTCTCGTTCGTCCGGCCGGGCGACGGGATGCAGCTGGTCGTCAACTACGTCTGGTTCGGGTTCGACGTGGTCATCCTGGGCCTGGTCGTCGCGTACGGGCCGCGCGAGTTCCGCTTCCTGCCCCGCTGGGGGTTCCTCGGGATGCTGGCGTCGGTGCTGGTCATGGGGTACCTCGGCGTGGACCTGGTGAGCCGCCAGTTCGACCACGGGCTCGCCACGTTCGCCGCGTTCGGGCAGAACCTGATGATGTCCGGGCTGTTCCTGTCGATGCTGGTCGCGCGCGGCTCCACGCGCGGGCAGTCGGTGTGGATCGCGCTCGCCAAGGGCGTCGGGACGGGCCTGGCGTCCGGCGCGTGCTGGATCTGGGCGCAGGACGAGCCGTGGCGGCACGGCCCGCTGCTCCCCTACCTGATGATCACGACGGCCGTGCTGGACCTGGCCTACCTCGTCGCGGTCTACGCGGTGGCGCGGCGCGAGGCGGGCGGCTCGGCGTCCGCCCCGCTCCGGCTGAACCCGGCGGCCCGGTCCGAGACCTCCCGCGTCCCCGAACCCGCCTGACCTCGCGGGCCGTCTGAGCCCGCGTGCCCTCTGACCCCGCAGGCTGTCTCAGCCCGCCGGCTGCTGACCCGCAGGCTGTCTCAGCCCGCCGGCCGTCTGAGCCCGCAAGCAGCCCGAGCCGGCGGGCCGTCCGGTCCTGCGGGGTCAGAACGGGGGCATCTTGGGGAGCGGGCCGCCGTACCAGCGCATGATGAGCTGCGCCGCGATCGACAGCGGGCCGGGCGCGACGATGCGGCCGGACGCCATCGCCTCGGTCAGCTCGTCCCGGGTGAACCAGGCGGCGTCCCGGATCTCGACCGGGTCCGGGACGAGCGGCTCGGAGCCGTCCGCCACGGCGGAGAAGCCGACCATCAGGCTCTGCGGCAGCGGCCACGGCTGGCTGCCCAGGTAGCGGACGTCCCGGACGGTCAGCCCGACCTCCTCGCGCACCTCGCGTGCGACCGCCTGCTCCAGGGACTCGCCGGGCTCGACGAACCCGGCGAGCACCGACCGGCGGTCGGCTGGCCACTGCGGGCCGCGGGCCAGCAGCAGCCGGTCGTCCTGGTCGGTGACCAGCATGATCACGGCCGGGTCGAGGCGCGGGAAGTGGTCGCTGCCGTCGTTCGGGCAGTGCCGGACGTGCCCGGCCTGCCGGATCTCCGTCTCGCCGCCGCAGCGCGGGCAGTGGCCGTGCGTGGCGTGCCAGTGCTCCAGCGAGACGGCGTGCGTCATCAGGCCGGAGTCGCGGTCGGGCAGCAGCGCGCCCACGCGGCGCAGCCCGACCGGCTCGGCGCCCTCCACGGACGGGAGCGGGGCGGCGACGGCGAAGTAGGCGGTGCCGTCCCCTCCCCCGGCGGCGTCGGCGTCCACGCCGAGGAAGTAGCGGTCGCCGGGCGGCGCCTCCCCCGTCGGCAGCAGCACCAGCGCGGGATCGGCGCCGAGGACGGCGTTGACCTGGCCGTCCCGGACGACCAGGACCCGGCTGCGCGGATCGTTCCACGCCGCGTCCAGGAAGGCGTCGTCGGTGCGCCGGTCGGAGGCCCGGTCGAGGGTGCCGCGCGCCAGCGCCAGCCACTCCAGCGGGCCGCCGCCCGCCCGGTTCCCGCCGTCCTTCCCGGCCTGCCCGCCGCCGTCCGCGACGCCGGTCCCGGTGCCGTCCGCGACGCCGGTCCCGGTGCCGTTCTCGCTGCCTGCCAGGGGGGAATCACTCACCCGCTCACGCTAGCGCAGCGCGGTCGCCAGCTCGTCCCAGAGGTAGGCGGCGGCCTCGGCGCCCTTGAGCAGCAGCGGCATCTCGACCTTCTCGTTCGGCGCGTGGATGCGGTCGTCGTTCAGCCCGACGGCGACGAACACCAGCGGCGCCTCGAGGATGTCGGCCAGGTCGGCCTCGGGGCCGGAGCCGCCCTCGCGGGTGAACAGGACCTCCTTGCCGAACGCCTTCTCCATCGCGCGCCGCGCGGCGGCGACGCCCGCCGAGTCGATCGGCGAGAAGCACGGCCGGACGCCGCCGCCCGGCGTGCGGACCTCGACCTCGACGCCCGCCGGGGCGTTCGCCTCGACCCAGGCGACGAAGGCGTCCCGGACCTTGGCCGGCTCCTGCCCGGCGACCAGCCGGAAGGAGAGCTTGGCGTGCGCCTCGCGCGGCACGATGGTCTTGCCGCCGGGGCCGGTGTGCCCGCCCCACAGGCCGTTGATCTCGGCGGTCGGGCGCGCCCAGATGCGCTCCAGGGTGGTGAAGCCCGCCTCGCCGTACGCGGCGCGGCTGTTGCCGGCGGTCTCCAGCCAGCCCGCCTCGTCGAACGGCAGGCGCGCGAACAGCTCACGCTCCTCGTCGGTGAGCGGGACGACGTCGTCGTAGAAGCCCGGCACGGTGACCCGGCCGTCGGCGTCGTGCAGCTTGCCGAGCAGCTCGACCATGGCGTGCAGCGCGTTCGGGACGGCCCCGCCGAACGACCCGGAGTGCAGGTCGACCTCGGCGCCGCGCAGGGTGATCTCGGCCTCGGCCAGGCCGCGCATGCCGGTGCACATGGAAGGGACGTCCGCCGACCACATGGTGGTGTCGGAGATGATCACGGCGTCGGCGGCGAGCCGCTCGCGGCGCTCGGTCAGCAGCTCGGCGAAGTGCACCGAGCCGGACTCCTCCTCGCCCTCGACCAGCAGCTTGATCGTCACGGGCGGCGCGTCCGTCCCGTTCGCGGCGAGGTTGGCCCGCAGGCCGAGGGTGTGGAAGAAGACCTGGCCCTTGTCGTCGGACGTGCCGCGGGCGACGAGCTGGTCGCCCTGCTCGACCGGCGTGAAGGGGTCGGTGTCCCACTCCTCCAGCGGGGTCACCGGCTGGACGTCGTGGTGCCCGTAGACCAGCACGGACGGCGCGTCCGGGTCGGCGGCGGGCCACTCGGCGTACACGGCGGGCAGCCCGGCGGTCGGCCAGACCTCCACCGTCGGGAAGCCCTGGCCGCGCAGGTACTCCGCGAGCCAGTCGGCCGAGCGGCGCACGTCGTCGTGGTGGGCGGGGTCCCCGGAGATGGACGGGATCGCCAGCCACTCCTTGAGGTCCGCGAAGAACTGGGCCTTGTTGGCCTGGATGTACTCCACAACGTCCACTGACATGCTCCCTTGCAAGATGCTTTGCCCCTGAACTTTAGGGGACGTCCGAGCCGGGCGACGCGTGGCGGTTCAGGCGTCGAGGAGCAGGAGCTCGGTGCCGGCGTTGCGCCGGGCGGCGGCCTCGAAACGGGCGCTCGCCTCGGGCGTGTGGAAGACGCGCGGCCGGTCGAGCAGGGCGCGCAGGATCGCGGCCCGTCCGGCGCGGAAGACCTCCTCGGGGACGAAGGCGTACTCCTCCCGGACGGCGGCGGCGTAGGCGGCGTAGCGGTCCGGGTCCGCGCCGAGGACCGCGAGGTCGGCGTCGCAGAGCACCTGGCCGTCGCGGTCGGCGTCGTCCGGGGCGTGGCTCTCGGTCAGCTCGACCAGCCGGACGACCTCGGCGAGGCGGCCCGGCGCGAGGTCGGTGTCGGCGAGCATCCGGGCGGCGAGGCGGGCGCTGCGGGCCTCGTTGTCGGCGCGCTGCGGGTCGTAGACGGCGTCGTGGAACCAGGCGGCGATCCGGACGGCGTCGGGGTCGTCGGCGTGCGCGGCCAGCTCGTCCACCAGGTCGAGGACGGCGGCGAGGTGCGCGAGCCCGTGGTACCGGCGGTGCGGTTCGGCGTACCGGACGGCGAGCTCCTCGCCGATGTGGCGGGTGGCCGGCCCGGCGAGCGCGACCCACCGCTCCACGAGCGCGCGCACGACCTGGTTCTCCGCGGGGTCCCTCTCGACGGGGTCGGTGCCGGCCGGTTCCATGGAGCCATCAAACACGCGAGCCGCCGTTCTTGCACACCGGGCCGGGCGTCGCCACTATGGTGGCGCTCTGAGTTAGGCAAGGCTAACCTCACTTACCGCAGGGAAGAAGGGTGCCGTGTCCGCCGCGCTCCACCTCGTCTCCGGGAAGCTCACCGACTCCGTCGCGCACGGGTTCCTGCCCGCCGCCACCGCGCTGGGCCTGGACGTGACCGTGCTGACCGACCACCCGGACGCGCACGCCGAGGTCTTCGACGGCGCGGTCGTGCGGTGCGACGTCACCGATTTCCGCGAGATCATCGCGGCGGGACGGCCGGACGCGGTCTTCACCAACTCCGACTTCCTGCAGGCCCCGGCCGCGCTCGCCGCCGCCTACCTCGGCCTGCCGGGCAAGGACTGGCGGGCCGCCGTCCGCGCCAAGAACAAGCACGAGACGCGGCGCGCCCTGGCCGCGCTCGACCCGGTGTTCACGGCGCCTGCCGACCGCGTCCCGCCGGAGGCGCCGTATCCGCTCGTCCTCAAGCCGCGCGAGGGCGTGGCCGGCGAGGACGTCGTCCTGGTGGCGGACGCCGCCGAGCTGGCCGAGCGGCGCGCGCGGATCGGGCCGGGACGCCCGCTCATCGTCGAGGAGTACCTGCCCGGGGACCTGCACACGCTGGAGACCCTCGGGGACGGCCACGAGCTGCGCGTCCTCGGCTCGTTCCGGACCCGGCTGTCGGCGCCCCCGCACTTCGTCGAGGAGCGCCTGGAGTGGGCGCCGCCGCCGCCCGAGACGCCGCAGGTCCTCGCGCAGCTCGACGCGCTGGGCGTCGGGTTCGGCGCGTGCCACACCGAGTTCGTCGTCCACGAGGGACGGGCGCGGATCATCGAGGTCAACTACCGGCTCATCGGCGACCACTGCGACTTCCTGCTGGCCGACCTGCTCGGGGTGCCGCTGTTCGCGTGGATCCTCCGCGTCCACCTGGGCGAGCGCCTGCCCGCGGCGGCCCCGCGCCGCGACCGGCACGCGGTCGCCGACTGGGTGCTCGCGGAGCGCGCGGGCACGCTGACCTCCGCCCCGGACGCCGCCGACCTGCTCGACGACGGCGTCGCGCTCACCTACCGTCCGCTGCGTCCGGTCGGCGCGCACGCGCCGCTGACCCGCACCAACCGCGACTACCTCGGAACGATCCGCGCGATCGGACCGTCCCGCGACGCGGTGGAGGACGCCGTCACCCGCTTCCGCGCAGCGCACACCTGGACCATCGCGTGACCTCCGAGAACAGCAGCCCCCGCGCCTCCGCCGCATCCGCTTCCGACTCCGCAGATGCCTCCGCTGCCTTTGGTCGCGCGTCTGGTCGCGCGTCTGCCGCCTCCGCCTCCGCCGTCCGCGCGTCGTCCTCCGGCGCCGGGATTCCCGGGCCTCGTGGTCACGGGGCGCGCGTGTCGGCCGAAGGGGTGCTTGCGGCGCGGGTCATGGACGCTTTGCTCCGCGAGGACTACGGCGGGCTGCGCTCGTACGCGCGCGATGGCGTCCTCGCCCCGCCCGGCTCCCCGCCCATCAGGCTCCGGCCGGACGGCTCGGCAGGCGACTTACATCCGGGTTTCTTATCGCGCGCCGTCGTCGACGCCGACCAGGAACTCCGGCTGGGCGACGTGCTCGCGATCGTCCGCCGGGTGGCCGATCCGCAGGACGACGTGGCGGCGTTCGTGCGCGAGTGCCGGGAGGCGCTGTCCGCCACCCTCCTCGCGGACCGCGCGCGCCCGGAGGTCCTGCGACGGGTGGCGCGGATCGACCCGCTCGGGCCCGGCGTCTTCTACGACTCGCTCGCCGCGCACACCGAGCATCCGGTGTATCCGTGCGCGCGCGCCCGCGCCGGACTCACCCCTACCGACCTGCGGCGATACGCGCCCGAGTACGCACCCGAGTTCCCGCTGCGGTGGGCGCGCGTGCCCCCGGACCGGATCGTCGCGGCGGGCGAGCTGCCCGGCTGGTGGCCCGATCCGGAGCTGTTCCCGGTCCATCCGCTGGCGGTCCGGGCCGTCCGGGAGCGCGTGGAGGTGCTGCCCGAGGCGTTCCGCCCGGTGCGTCCGACGCTGTCGATGCGGACGCTGGCCGCCGCGCCGTCCGTCCACGTGAAGGTGCCGCTGCCGACGAGCACGCTCGGCCTGCGGAACCGGCGGACGATCGTCCCGGGCACCCTGCCGGACGGCGCGCTCGCCGAGCGGCTGCTGCGCGGCGTCCTCGCCGAGGAGGAACACCCCGTCCTGCTGGCCGACGAGCAGACGTACGCGCACGCGGGGACGCCGCTGCTGGGCTACCTCGTCCGCCGGTTCCCGGCCGCGACGGCGGGCGCGCACGTCGTGCCGGTCGCCGCGCTCACCGCCCCGCACCCGGACGGCGGCCTGGTCGTCGAGCGCTGGGACGTTCGCGACCTGTTCGGCCGGTACCTGGACGCCCTGCTGGGCTGGAACGTCGCGCTGTTCCGGCGCGGGGTCGCGCTGGAGGCGCACCAGCAGAACGTCGCGCTCGTCCTCGCGCCCGGCGAGCCGCTGCGGCTGCTGCTGAAGGACAACGACGGGATGCTCGCCGACCCGGACGTCCTCGGCGCGCCCTGCCCGTTCGAGGACCACCGGATGCGCACCCGCGATCCCGACGCCCTCGCCCGCGTGTTCATCACGATCACCCTGCACCTGTGCGCCGCCGCGCCCGCGTTCGCGCTCGCCCGGCACGGCCTGCTGCCGCGCGCGGAGGGCCTGGCCATGATCCGCGACCGCCTGGACGCCCTGCTCGGCCCGGACGACGCGTTCCTGCGCGCCCGCGTGCTGGACGCGCCGTCCCTGCCGGGCAAGGCGATGGTCACCGCCGGAACGCTGGTCGACAAGGCCCGCACCGGCGCCGCCGACATCAACAAGCACTACGGCCCGGACGGGCCCAACTACCTACGGGACCTGACTTGACGCTCACCCGCCCCGCCGCTCCCGAGACCACCACCGACGCGGCCCCGGCCTGCGACGCCGCCGCCACGGCGGCCGACGGCACCGCCGTGGCGCTGCTGAACTGCCTGGTCCGCGAGGTGTGCGGGCCGGAACGGCAGCTGTTCCCCGAGGACCGCCGCCTGGTCATGCGGCTCCCGCGCGTCGGGGTGCTGCTGCGCGCCGGGCTCGCGCGCCCGCCGCACGGCCCGACGTTCCGGCTCGTCCCGCCGTTCGAGGAGCACCGCGACGGGACCTGGATCGCGGCGGGCTGGGCGCGGCTGGCCTCCCTGATCGCCGGGGAGCTGGAGCTGTCCACCGGACGCGCCAACCCCGAGTTCGTGCCGCAGGTCGAGGACGGTCACCGGGCGCTCGCCGCCGTCCTCGCCGCGCGGGCGCGAACCGAGGCGGGCGACGACGCGTTCGTGGAGTCGGAGCAGTCGCTGGTGTTCGGGCACCGGTTCCATCCGTCGCCGAAGGCCCGGCAGGGGACGCCCGCCGAATGGCTCCCCTACGCGCCGGAGGCCCGCGCGCGGTTCCGGCCCCGCTGGCTGGCCGTCCCCGAACCGCTGCTGGCCGAGGAGGGCGACCCGGCCGCGTTCGCGGCGCTCGAGCCGTTCGCCGCGCCGCCGGGCCACCGCCTGCTGCCCGCGCATCCGTGGCAGCTCGACCTGCTCCGGGACGATCCGCTCCTGCGCCGCGCGTTCGCCGACGGGCTCGTCCGCGACCTCGGCCCGGGACCGTCGGACGCCCACCCGACGTCGTCCGTCCGGACGGTGTACCTTCCGGACGCCGACGCGTTCCTGAAGTTCGGCCTGGACGTGCGGATCACCAACTGCGTCCGGAAGAACGCCTGGTACGAGCTGAGCGGCGCCGTCGCGCTGGACCGCATGCTGCGTCCGGTGTTCGCGGCGCTCGGCGCGACGCTGCTCGCCGAACCCGCGTACCGGACGGTCGCGCTGGCGGGCCGCCGCGTGTACGAGGGGCTCGGCGTGATCGTCCGGCAGGGCGTGCGGGGGCTGCCTGGCCGTCCGCTGCTCGCCGCCGCCCTCACCGCGCCCGCCCTCACCGCGCCCGGTCTCACCGCGCCCGGTCTCACCTCGCCCGGCTTGGCCGGTGCCTCCGCCGCTCCCGTCGCTCCCGTCGCGCTCGCTGGGCTGGCCGCCGTCCGCTCCGAGCCGCTGGCCTGGTGGGACGCCTACCTCTCCCAGGTCGTGCCGCCCGTCCTGCGGGCCTTTCTTGAGTACGGCGTGGTCCTGGAACCGCACCTCCAGAACGTGCTGGTGTGCGTGGACGACGACGGGATGCCCGTCCGGGCGGCGTTCCGCGACCTGGAGGGCACCAAGCTCGTCGCGGGCCGCTGGGACCTGGGCCACCTGCCCGCGCGCGTGCGCGAGGCGGTCACCTACGACGAGCACCGGGGCTGGGACAGGGTCGTCTACTGCCTGGTCGTCAACCACCTCGCCGAGGTCGCCGCCGCGCTCGCCGACCTGCGCTCCGACCGGGACTCCGGGTTCGAGGCCCGGCTCTGGCGGGCGGCCCGGCCGTACTTCGCGGGCGGCGACCCCCGGCTGCGCGCGCTGCTGGCGGGCGTCCCGGTCCCGGCGAAGGCGAACCTGCGGACGCGTTGGTCCCGGTCCGCCGACCGCGCCGCCGGATACGTCCCCGTCGCCAACCCGCTGCGGGTGGAGAGCCGTGAATGATGGGTATTGACCCGTCATCGTCCCCCCGGCGAAGGAGAAGACCGTGGCGTTCGAGTGGGTGCGAACGGTGACGCGAATCCCCAGAGCGGTCTGGGACGCGGGCGTGCTGCGCCCGGTGCGTCCGGACCGGGCCGTCCGGCTGCCGCTGCAGTACGTCCGCTACGGCGCGACGCCCGGCACGGTCGAGGCCATGGCCGCGCTGCGCTTCCCCGACCGCACCGCCGTGCTGGACGACCGCGGCGCGCTCACCCACCGCGAGCTCGAGGACCGCGTGGCCGCGCTCGCGACCGCCCTGCGCGCCCGCGTCGGGCAGGACGACCGCGTCGGCGTGCTGTGCCGCAACCACCGCGGGTTCCTGGAGGCCGTGCTCGCGGCGTCGCGGCTGGGCAACGACGTCGTCCTGCTGAACACCGACTTCTCCGCGCGGCAGCTCGGCGAGGTCGCCGCGCGCGAGGGCGTCGGGCTGCTCGTCCACGACCAGGAGTTCGACGGCGTGGCGGACGAGTCGGGCTTCGCGGGACGGCGCGTCCACGCCTGGCGCGACGACCCCGACGGCAAGCACGAGTCGATCGACGAGCTGGTCGCCGCGACCGCCGCCGAGCCGCACAAGCCGCCGCGCACGAGCCGCGTGGTCATCATGACGTCCGGGACGACCGGCACGCCCAAGGGCGCGCGGCACGACCTCGGCCCCGCGATGCTGCTGCCCGCCGGGATCACGCACATGATGCGCGTCCCGCTGCGGTCCGGCGCGCCGATCGCGGTCGCGCCGCCGCTGTTCCACCTGCTCGGGATGGCGTACGGCTTCGCGGGCCTCGCCCTCGGGATGCCGCTGATCCTGACCCGCCGCTTCGACGCCGCCCGGCTGCTGCGCCTGATGGCCGAGCACGACGCCGCCGCGCTGGTCGCCGTCCCGGTCATGCTGGACCGGCTGCTGGACGTCCCGGACGGCCCGCGCCCCGCGTCCCTCAGGGCCGTCGTCTGCGGCGGCGCCGCGCTCCAGCCGCACCTGTCGGAGCGCTTCATGGACGCGTTCGGGGACGTCCTGGTCAACATCTACGGCGCGACCGAGACCGGCTGGGCCACCATCGCCACCCCCGCCGACCTGCGCGCCGCGCCCGGCACGGTCGGCCGGCCGTCGCTCGGGATCACCATCAGGATCCTGGACGAGGACGGCGAGGAGCTGCCGCCGGGCGAGGTCGGCGAGATCTACACCGGCGGCGGGCTGCGCTTCACCGGGTACACGGGCGGCGGCTCCAAGCGCGTCCGCGACGGCCTGACCGGCAGCGGCGACCTCGGCCACGTCGACGCGGACGGACGCCTGTTCATCGACGGCCGCGCCGACGACATGATCGTGTCCGGCGGCGAGAACGTCTTCCCCGGCGAGGTCGAGGACCTGCTGGCCGCCCACCCGGACATCGCCGAGGTCACCGTCCGGGGTGTGGACGACGACGACTTCGGCAGGCGCCTCGCCGCCTGGATCGTCCCGCGCGACGGCGCGTCCGTCACCGAGGACGCCGTGAAGGCCCACGTCCGCGACCACCTGGCCCGGTACAAGGTCCCGCGCGACGTCCACTTCGTCCGGGAACTCCCCCGGACCAGCACCGGCAAGATCAGAGCCCGCGACCTGACCTGACCTGACTTCACCTCACCATCCCCACAGGAGCAGCCCGGCGGCCAGAAGGGCGGCGCCTCCGCCCACGACCGCGAGCGGCGCGACGCCGTCGTCGGGCCCGGCGAACGCCCGGTGCGGGTGCCTCGGGTCGTAGACCACCCGCACGAACTCCCCCACGGGGAGGTCGGCGGCGCGGACGGTGTGCTCGTTCCCGTCCCGGTCGGCGTATTTCACGATCGAGTAGCGGACGTCCGTCACCTGCCAGGTCGGCGGACCGGCCGTCGCGCGCTCGACGCACCGCCGGACGACGATCCCGACCGTGAGCCCACCGCGCCGTGACCAGCCGCGTACCAGGAGCTGCCGCACCAGCGCGGCCGACATCGGCACCGCGACCATCGCCGCGATCAACCCGAAGACCACCGCCACCGGATGCCGCAACCACGCGCCTCCGCTCGACCGCCGAGCCCATTGTGAACCGCGCGGAAGCCCGGGAAAAGGCGGTCATCAGCGTTCCCAGGCCCGCAACGGACACGGCCACAGGCCGCCAACAGGGCTCAGGGAGCAGCGGTCAGGCGGCGGCGTCGGTGGCGGTGGTGGCGGTGGTGGGGGCGGTGAGGGTCGCGTCGGCGGTGGCGCGGGCGGCCATGCAGATGCGGGCCAGGTCGTTCAGGGCGTCGGCGCGGCGCTCGTCCAGGGGGCGGTCGTCGCCGGGGGCCGCCTCGGCGAGGGTGTCGATGACCAGCGAGAAGACGGGCCACTCGGCGGGGCCGATGGCGCCGCGGAAGTCGGTCTCCCCGTCCGCGAGGTCGTCGAGGTCGAGGTTGCGCGCGAACGTGGCGAGCGCGGCCTCGGCGGCGACGATCCCGATCCGCATCGCGAGCGCGGCCGGTTCGCGCTCCAGGGGAAGAGCGGTGCTGGAACCCATGGCGGACAACATAGAACACCTGAGCGAAGAACGTCGAACGTTTGGTCGAGAAACCCGTCCGGTTCATCCCGCCGTCGCCTGGACGCAGTTCAGCCCGCCGTCGCCTGCACGAAGGCGTGCGTGTGGGTGAAGTGCAGCGCGCCGTCCACCATGAGGGGCCGCATGCCGGTCTGGGCGCCGCCCGCGACCTCGGCCTCCATCTCCTTGCGGACGGCGGCGGCCGTCTCGGGCGGCGTGCCGGTGAACTCCAGCCACGGTTCCAGCGGGCGGACGACGTCGAAGCGCTCCGCGCGGCGCACCTCGGCGCCCGCGGTGGTCAGCATCGCGGCGATCGCGGCCTCGGTGCGCAGCGTCCCGTGGGACGGGTCGCGCAGCCGCTCGATGCGGTCCGGGTCGCCGCCCAGGCCGTCCGGGCGGACCAGGTCGGCGACGACGATCGCGGCGCCCGGCCGGGCCACCCGCACCATCTCGCGCACGACCGCGTCCGGGGCCTCCACCTGGTGCAGGGAGAACCGGGTGACGACGAGCGTGAACGAGCGGTCCAGGTAGGGCAGGTCGGTGGCGTCGCCCCTGGTGAACGTCAGGTTGGTGACGCCGGACGCGTCGGCGGCGCGCTTGCCCTCGGCGAGCATCGCCGGGGTCAGGTCGAGCGCGGTCGCGTGCCGGACGCGGCCCGCGACGGCCCGCGAGACCAGCGCCGTCCCGGCGGCGACCTCCAGCATGACGTCCTCGGGGTCGAGCTCGGGCTCCAGGAACCGGACGAGCCGCCCGAGCTGCGCCGTGAGCGCGGAGTTGCGGCGCGGATCGGCGAAGCCCTCCGCCTGCCTGGTGAACTCGCGCACGATCCTGTCGCCGTGACTCTCGACAGAAGACCTCTCGACAGGGGACACCGCCACGCCGCCTCCTCGGTTTCCCGGGATCTTCCCCCGTTTCCGCCCGCTCTGAACGGCGCTCCGGGGGGACATATCCGGTCAGGCGGCGGGGATGCCGTCCAGCAGCGCGGCGAGGCCCGCACCGTCGAGCAGGTCGGCCGGACGGATGGTGTGGTTCGCCTTCACGTAGTGGAAAGCGGCGCTGACCCGGTCCAGCGGGACGCCCGCGAGCTCGGCCCACGCGACGCGGTAGGCGGCGAGCTGGACGGCGGCGGCATCGGCGGCGGGGCCGTCCGGCGGGACGCCGGTCTTCCAGTCCACGACCTCGTAGGTGCCGTCGGCGTTGCGGAACACCGCGTCCATCCGGCCCCGGACGAGCCGGTCGCCGACGATCGTCTCGAACGGGACCTCGACGTCCAGCGGCTCGCGGTCCGCCCACTCCGACCGCTCGAACATCTCCTGGAGCCGGCCGAGCTGCGCGTCGTCGGCGGCGCCCTCGTCGGCCGAGCCGGGCAGTTCGCCCATGTCCATCAGGCGCTGCTGGCCCCAGCGGCTCTCCAGCCAGGCGTGGAAGGCGGTGCCCCGGCGCGCGTACGGCGCGGGGCGGCGCGGCATCGGCCGGCGGATCTGCCGGGCCAGCGCCGCCGGGTCGCTCGCGAGCGTGACCAGCGACGACACGGTCAGGTTCGCGGGCAGCTCGACCAGCAGGCCGTCCCCGCACCGGCCCCGGTCGCGCTCGGCGAGCAGCAGCTCCACGTCGCGCGCCCACGCGGTCATGCGGCCCCGGTCGTCGTCGGACAGGCCGCCGGTGCCCGCCCACAGCCCGGTGCTGCCGCGCATCGCGTCCCGGACCATCCCGGCCGCCTCGACGATCGCCTCGTAGCGGGCCCGCGCGGACGCGTCGGACGCGCCGAGGTCGCCGGGCGCGACCGGCCACTCGGCCTCCCGCTGCTCGGTGAGCAGCGGGTTGGTCTCGTCCTCGCCGGGCGGGTCGGTCCAGACGGCGACGGTGCCCGCGCCCGCCACGCACACCTCGCGGACCTCCTCCAGGTACGGGGACGGCCCGACCGGGCGGCTCGACGACCCCCACCAGTACCCGGTCGCGATCAGCAGCGCGGACGCGCGGGTCAGCGCGACGTAGGCGAGGCGGCGCTCCTCCAGCAGGTCGCGCCGGATCGACTCCTCGTCGAACCGGGCGAGGTCGTCCTTCTCCAGCCCGTTCAGCTTCGGCAGGTCGGCGTAGTCGCCGCGGAGCGGGAACGGCAGGACGCGCGCGTTGGCCGTCCAGCGGGTGGTGTTCTGCGGCGGCGAGGGGAAGATCGAGCCCTTGGCCGGGGCGCCGTTCTTCTGCGGCACCGACGACAGCCCCGGGACGATGACGACCGGCCACTCCAGCCCCTTGGACGCGTGCACGGTCAGCAGCTTCACGCTGTCGGTCTCGCCGACCCGCCCGGCCTCCAAGCCGAACTCCTCGGACTCGGCGGCGGTCAGGTAGGCCAGGAACGCGCCGAGCGTCGGGTCCTCGGCGTCCCCGGCGAAGTCGGCGGCGGCGCCGACGAAGGCGTCCAGGTCGGCGCGGGCGGTGACCGGGTCGAGCCCGGACCGCGCGGCGACCTCGATGTCCAGGCCGAGCGCCCGCTCCACCTCGGCGACCAGGTCGGGCAGCGGCAGCCCCACCTGGGACCGCAGGTGCCGCAGCTCGTCGCGCAGCCGGCGCAGCCGCCCGAAGCCCTCCGGCGAGTACGCGGCCGGGTCGCCGAGGTCGTCCAGGGCGTCCACCAGGCTGCCGGTCTCCTGGTTCAGCTCCGACACGAGCTGCCGCAGCGGGTCGTTCCCTGAGCCGTCCGCGCCGTCCGCGGCGGGCGTCCCGGACGCGTCGGCCGCCGAGGGCTCCGACGAAGGCTCGGGCGGCTGCTCGGGCGACGGTTCCGGCGGGGTGACGTCGCGGGCCTGCTCGTTGGCGAGGGCGCGGGCGCGGCGGCCGAGGGCGACCAGGTCGCGCGGGCCGAGCCGCCAGCGCGGGCCGGTGAGCAGCCGCGCGAGGGACGCCCCGGCGGTCGGGTCGTGCATGACGCGCAGCGTCGCGACGACGTCCTGCACCTCCGGGACGGTCAGCAGGCCGCCGAGCCCGACCACCTCGACCGGCACGTCCCGCAACTCCAGGGCCCGGCGCAGCAGCGGGAACTGGGACCGCTTGCGGGCCAGGACGGCGATGTCGGACCACTTCAGCGGCTCGGCCCCGGCGGGGCCGCCGTCCGGGGCGTACTCGGTCGGGCCCATCAGCTGGACGATCCGCTCGGCGATCCGGTCGGCCTCGTCCTCGACCGTGGCGAACAGCGCGCACTCGACCCGGCCGCGCCCCTCCCGGCCCGCGCCGGGGACCAGCACCGGCACGTCGCGGGCGTCCGCGCGCAGCTCGGCCTGGACGCGCGCGGCGGCGTCCAGGATGCGCTCGCCGTTGCGGAAGCTGCGGCTCAGCTTGTTGACCGGCGCGGGCTCCGCCGGGACGGACCCGGCCGCCGGACGGCGCGGGAAGTCGTGGGCGAACCGCAGCAGGTTGCCCGCGCTCGCGCCGCGCCACCCGTAGATCGACTGGCACGGGTCGCCGACCGCCGTCACCGCGTGCCCGCCGCCGAACAGCGAGGTCAGCAGGACGAGCTGGGCCTGGCTGGTGTCCTGGTACTCGTCCAGCAGGACGACCGGGAACCGGGACCGCTCGATCATCCCGACCTCGGGGTGGTTGCGGGCGATCCGCGCGGCGAGGGCCATCTGGTCGCCGTGGTCGATGACCTCGCGCGCGCGCTTGGCCTGCTGGTACCGCTCGACCAGCGGCATCAGCTGCTCCCGGACCTCCTGCTTGGCGAGGATGTCCCGCTGCGCCTTGAGCGGCTTGCGCAGCGCGGCGAACATCGCCTCCAGCCGCTCCCCGATGCGGCGGACGTCGTCCGGGGTGCGCAGGTGCTCGGAGAGGTCGCCGCCGAGTTCCATGACGGCCTTGGTGACCGTGTCCGGCGACCAGTCGATCCGGTCCATCGGGCCGGCGTAGGCGTCCACCACGCGCGAGCACATCTGCCAGGCGACCGCCGGGGAGATCAGCCGCATCGTCGGCTCCAGCGCCTCGCGCAGCGCGTGGTCGCCGAACAGCCGCGCCGCGTACGCGTGGTAGGTCGAGACCATCGGCTCGCCGTCGAAGATCTGCTCGCCGCCGAGCCGTTCCAGCTCGTGCGCGGGAAGCTGCTCGCGCAGCGTGTCGAGGCGCTTGCGGACGCGCGCGCCGAGCTCTGCCGCGGCCTTGCGGGTGAAGGTCAGCCCGAGGACGCGCTCGGGCCGGACGAATCCGTTCGCGACCAGCCAGACGACCCGCGCCGCCATCGTCTCGCTCTTGCCGGACCCGGCGCCCGCGATCACCGCCATCGGCGCGAGCGGGGCCTCGATGACCCGCGCCTGCTCCTCGGTCGGCTCCGGCACCCCGAGCAGCCGTGCCAGCTCCGCCGGAGTGATCATGGACCGACCTGTCCCCCCTCCTCGTGCACCGGGCAGCAGGACCGTACCGGGCAGGTCCGACACTTCTCGTTGGCCCGCGCCTGGAAGACCTCCCCGGCCATCCCGGTCGCGACGATCTCGACGAGCCTCTTCGGCCACTCGGGGTCGGGGTCGTCCGAGGGCGGCGGCTGCTCCTGCTCGCGGACGCGGTTCGCGAACGCCGCCCTGCCCACCTGGACCAGCTTCGCGCCGCCCGGCTCGACCAGCCCGTGCCGCTGGAACGCGCCGAGCATCACCGCGTACTGGTACACGCCGAGCTGCGGGTGCCGGGCCAGGTCGTCCTTGGGGACGGCCGTCGTGGAGGTCTTGATGTCGATGATGACCGCGCGTCCCTCGGCGTCCCGCTCGGCGCGGTCGATGCGCCCCTTGATGACGACGCGGCCGAGGTCGACCTTGAAGGACTCCTCCAGCGCGACGACCTCGTTCGGGTTCTCCCGGTTCCAGGCGAGGAACCGGTCGACCATCGCGGCGGCCTGCTCGCGCTGCTTCTCCGAGTACCAGGCGGAGCGGAAGTCGAGGTCGTTCCAGATCTCGTCCAGGCGGCGCGCGACGTCCACCTCGGTGACGTTCTCGTCCGCGCCCGCCAGCTCGGCGACCGCGTGCACGACCTTGCCCATGGTCGAGTACTCGTTCGGGCCGCCCTGCTGCGCGCCGACGGCCGAGGTCAGCAGCCAGCGCAGGCCGCAGGTCGTGAACGCCTCGACCTGGGACGGCGAGATCGTGATCTGCTCGTCCGCGCCGAACGCCGGGCCCGCGTCCGACAGCGCGGTGATCGCGTACCAGTTCTCCGGCCGCGCGCCCCGGACACCCGCGCGCGCGAGCCGCGCCAGGTGCCCGGCCGCCGCCCGCCGCATCGGCTCCGGACGGCCCGGGTCGGCGACCACCGAGCGCAGGTCGGCGACCAGCGCCGCCAGCGACAGCCAGCGCGTCCGCTCGTCCAGCCGGGACCGCTCGATCGCCCCCGGCAGCAGCTCGTTGAGGAACCGGGACGGCCGCTCCTCGGTGTCGTCGCCGCCGACGGCCGTCACGACCAGGCGCCTGCGCGCGCGGGTGACGGCGACGTAGAACAGGCGCCGCTCCTCGTCCAGCATCTTCGCCGACAGGGACGCGCCGGCCGCCGCGCCCTCCTCCGGCACCTGCGACCCGGCGGCGTGCTCCACCAGCTCCTCGACGCCGAGCAGCGAACCGCGCAGCCGGACGTCCGGCCAGACGCCCTCCTGGACGCCCGCGACGACCACCACGTCCCACTCCAGGCCCTTGGCCCGGTGCGCGGTGAGGATGCGGACGGCCTCGCCGTCGGGGGCGCGCTCGGCGAGGGTGTCCCCGGCGATCTCCTGCGCGGAGACCGTGTCGACGAACAGCTCCGGCCCCGCCTGCGGCAGCCGGTCGACGAACCGCGCGGCGGCGTCGAACAGCGCGACGACGGCGTCCAGGTCGCGGTCGGCGGACGCGCCGCGCGCGCCGCCCCGCACGCTCTGCTCCAGCAGGACCTCCGCCTGCCCGGACTCCTGCCACACCTCCCACAGCACGTCCTCGGCGCTGCCGCCCTCGGCCGCGGTGCGGCGCGCCACCTCGATCAGCCGCGCGATCCGCTCGGCGGGCGCGCGCACCTTCTCGTGGACGAGCACCAGCTCGCGCGGGTCGTCCACGGCCGCGACGAGCAGTTCGGCCAGGTCGCGGCGTCCGCCGGAGATCTCCTCCAGGTCGCGCAGCGCCCGCTTGAGCCGCCGCATCGCCAGGGCGTCCGCGCCGCCGAGCGTGCTGGTCAGCAGGTCCTCGGCGACGACCTCGTCCAGGTAGTCCTTTTTCAGCGCGGCGCGCAGCAGCACCAGGAACGGCCGGACGGCGGGCTCCCCGACCAGCGGCACCTCGTCGCCCGCGACGACGACCGGGACGCCCGACTGCGCCAGCGCGCGGCGCAGCGTCGGCACCTGCCGCACCGCGCTGCGGACCAGCACCGCCATCCGCGACCAGGGCACGCCGTCCAGCAGGTGGGCGCGGCGCAGCTCGTCGGCGACGAGCGCCGCCTCCTGCGACTCCGAGTCGGCGATGACGGCCCGGACCTCCCCCGCGATCCCCTCGTCCGCCTCCCCCCGCCCGGCCGGGGCGGCGGGGTCGTGCGCAGCCTCGGCGGGGTCGTGCCGGTCCTCGTCGGGGTCGTGCCGGTTCTCGGCGGCGGTCTCGGCGGACGGGAGTTCGGAGGGGTGGCGGAGGGCGCGGTGCTCGGCGGCGAGGGCCGTCCCGGCGGGCAGGCGGCGCGCGATCCGGCGGGACGCGGCCAGCAGCTCGGGGGCCATGCGGCGGCAGGTGCGCAGCGCCACGACCGGCGCGGGCGCCCCGGTCAGGGTGCGGAAGCGCCGCGGGAACTCCAGGATGCCGCGCACGTCCGCGCCCCGGAACCCGTAGATCGACTGGTCCGGGTCGCCGACGACGACGAGGTCGCGGCCGTCGCCCGCCAGGTGGTGGAGCAGCGCCTCCTGGGCCGGGTCGGTGTCCTGGTACTCGTCCACGAACACCGCGTCGTAGGCGTCCCGCTCGCGGACGCGGACCTCCTCGTCGGCGAGCGTCGCCGCCGCGATGTGGATCAGCTCGCCGTAGTCGAAGGTCGGCGTCGGGTCGAGCGCGAACCGGTCGCCGTACCGGTCGATGAACCCGGCGATCGCGGGCCAGTCGTCGCGCCCGCGCAGCCTGCCGAGGGCCGCCAGCTCCTCGGGCGTGACGCCGCGCTCGCCCGCGCGCAGCATGAAGTCGCGCAGCTCCTCGGCGAACCCGCGGGTGGCGAGGGTCTCGTGCAGCCGCTGCGGCCAGCCGGGCGCGCCGTCCATCAGCTCGCCCTGGAGCAGCCGCCGGACCTCCAGGAGCTGCTCGGGGCCGGTCAGCAGGCGCGGCGGGGGCACGTCGTTCAGCACGGCGTCGCGGCGCAGCAGCGCGTAGGCGTAGCTGTGGAAGGTCAGCGCGAGCGGCGTGCGGGTGGTGCGGCGCAGCCGTCCGGTGATCCGCTCGCGCAGTTCCCCGGCGGCCTTGCGGCTGAAGGTGAGCACGAGCACCCGCTCGGGGTCGACGCCCCGGTTCTCGATCCGGTCGACGACCGCCTCGACGATCGTGGTGGTCTTGCCCGTGCCCGGCCCCGCCAGCACCAGCAGCGGTCCGCCCGCATGCTCGACGACCGCGCGCTGCCGCTCGTCCAGAGCGGGCGCGGCGGTACGCGCGGGACCCGCGCGACGCACGAGACGGTACGAGGCTGCTGACACGACCCTCAATTGCAGCAGATGATCGGGACTACCCCGACCACATCCGCCGCATGTCGCCCATGTGCCGCACGGTGACCGTCCGGCCACACACCTCCCACCTGCGGCGGGACGACACATCGTCGCCGCCCCGTCACCCTCCCCGCGAGGCGGTGGCCGCGTTCGGCATGGGTTCAGCCGACGTTCAGCGTCTTTCCCGCCGCTTCCCGGGTTTCAGCGGTGCCCGGTGGGCACGTTGGCTGTACGGTGCCCGCAGATCGACACCCGCGGATCGACGACGACGCCCGAGACGACGCTCGAAGGGGTGGGAACCACGGACCCGCGCGACCACGGCCAGATCCCCGATCCCGACGCCGCCACGCCCCCCGCCGGCGCGGCCCCGCCCCCTCCCGCCGCCGGCGGACGGCCCGGCGCCG
>NZ_QURH01000335.1 GCF_003428695.1 Actinomadura logoneensis | reverse complement strand
GCGGTGCGGGGCCCCGTGGTGGACGCCCCGCACCGCCGCCCGTTCTCGTTCCCGGGCCGTTCGTCAGCCCTTGAGGGCGGCGAGGGTGGCGTCGAGGTCGCCCGTGCGGGGGCGGTTGTGCGGGAGCTTGGAGAGCATCGCGGCCATGGCGCAGGTGTTGGTGACCGCCGAGTAGACGAGCCCCGCGGCGACGCCGCCGGACAGGATCAGCGCGGGCTTCCAGAACGCCCCGGCGACGGCCCCGGCCAGCACGAGGGAGCCGGCCGTGAACCGGACCTGGCGGTCCATCGCCCAGACCGCGCGGCCACCGCCGGGCTTGTGGACGTCGCGCCCGCCCTGCGCCCACGCCTGGGTGCCGCCGGACAGGGTGGCCACTTCGATGCCGAGCGCGGAGAGCCGTTCGCACGCCTGGCCGGAGCGGGCCCCGGACGCGCAGACCACGAGCAGCGGACCGCGCGCGGCGGCGGCCTGGAGGGCGTCGACGGCCCGGTCGAGGCTGTCCAGGGGGACGTTGTAGGCGCCGGGGAGGTGGCCGGAGGCGAACTCGCCCGGGGTGCGGACGTCGACGACGGTCAGCTCGGCGAGGCGGGACTGGGCCTGCTCGGGAGTGATGGCGTTGATGGCCATGTGTGGTGATCTCTTTCCGTTCCGGGGTGTCGGACCCACCGTAGGATACGGGCAGGGGTATTCCGACAAGGGGGGTGTCACGTGCGACCGCCGGACGCCCGGGCGGCGGCACGAAGGTCGTCAGGTCAGGGCGTCCACGAGCATCAGGGCCGCGACGGCCAGCAGCGTGACGGCGAAGCCGCGCTGCAGCAGGCGTCCGGAGAGCCTGCCGGCGACGCGCCGTCCGTCCCGCGCGGCGAGGATCGCGGCGGCGGTGAACGGAACGATCGTCGCCCAGTCGAGCGCGGACGCGGCGGCGCCGCGCATCACGAGCGAGGCCAGCGCGTTCACGGCGATGACCAGGAGGCTCGTGCCGATCGCCGCCCGCATGGGGAAGGCGAGCCGGTCGACCAGCGCCGGGACGGCGAGGAAACCCCCGCCGACGCCGAGCAGACCGGTCAGCGCGCCGAGCCCGGCGCCCGTCGCGGCGGCCTTCCCCGGGCTCGCCACGGCCTCGTCCGGGGCCGTCGCGGTCCCGTCCTCGGCCGTCTCGGTCCCGTCCGGGGCCGGCGCCGTGTCACCAGCGGTCTCGTCCGCGGGCTTGGCGGCGGTGGTGGCGCGGATCATGCGGACGGCCGCGAAGCCGGCGACCAGGGCGAAGACGGCGGTGAGGACGGGCTGCGGCAGGTGTCCCGCCGCGAGCCCGGCCACCGCGGCGGGGACGATCCCGGCCACCGCGAACAGCGTCCCCGCCTTCCAGCGCACGTTGCCCGCGCGGGCGTGCGTGTACAGGGCGGTGAGCGAGGTCACGGCGACGATGACGAGGCTGGCGGTGGTGGCGTCCGCCGGGGTGAACCCCAGCAGGTAGACCAGCGCGGGCACGGTGAGCATGCTGCCCCCCGCGCCGAGCGCGCCCAGCACCAGCCCCGCCGCGGCTCCGCAGCCGAGGGCCAGGATCAGCGTCGTCATGCCACCGTGCCGGGCCGGCCGCCGGGGCCGGTCACGGGAAGGCCCGCGCGCGCCCAGGCGGACATGCCGCCCGCGACGTCCACGGCGTCCACGCCGCGGCCCGCGAGGATCTGGGCGGCCTGCCGGGACCGGCCGCCGGAGCGGCAGATCACCACGACCGGCTTGTTCCGCGCGGCGGCGGGCAGCTTGGCCCCGGACGCCAGGCGGCTGAGCGGGAGGTGGACGGCCTCGGGCGCGTGCCCGGCCTTCCACTCGGTCCCCTCGCGGACGTCGAGGAGGACGGCCTCGCCGTCCGCGACGCGCCGACGCGCCTGCTCGGGGGAGATCCGGTTCCCGCCGGAGGAGCCGAAGAGCCTCTCGAAGATCATGTCCATGTCCTCCTGTTCCAGGTCAGTGCTCGGTCTCGGGGCCGGTGACGGTGAGTCCGGCGTCCACGGCGGACTCGAAGCCGTCGTCCACGGCCACGACCTCGCGGCCCGCGGCGTCCAGCAGGGACGCGGCCGTCGCGGCGCGCAGCCCGCCCGCGCAGTGCACCCACACCGGGCGGCCCGCCGGGAGCTCGCCCATGCGTCCCCGCAGCTCGTGGATGGGGATGTGGACGGAGCCCTCGACGTGGCCGAGCTCCCGCTCGGAGTCGCGGCGGACGTCCAGCACGACCGGCCGCTCCCCGCCCTCGCGCAGGACGGCGGCGAGCTCGGCGAACGTGGCGCGCGGGAAGGAGCGCGGCTTCTCCCCCTCCGGCAGCCAGTCGGCGGGGCCGCCGGTCGCGGCGGCGGCCGGACGGTCGATGCCGACCCGTGCCAGCTCGCGCTGCGCGTCCGCGATCTGCTCGGCGTTCTCGGCGAGCAGCGTGACGGGCCGCCCCCACGGGATCAGCCAGGGCAGGTAGGTGGCGAGCTTGCCGTCGCCCTCGAAGTTGAACGATCCGGCGACGTGGCCGGCGGCGAAGGCGACGCGGCTGCGCAGGTCGACGACCCACTCCCCCGCGTCCAGCCGGGCGGCGATCTCGGCGGCGTCGGCGCGGCGCACCGGCGTGAGGTCCACGGGCGCGGGGCCGGCGGTGTTCAGCGGGCCCATGTGCGCGTAGTAGGCGGGGACGTCGTCCAGGCCGGCGAGCAGTTCGGCGACGAAGGTGTCGACGTCCTTGGTCAGCGCCGCGTTGCGGGCGCGCTCGGCGCCGATGGTCGTGGAGTCGCCCTCGGCCTGCGTGGACGAGCAGAAGCTGCCGAAGCCGTGCGTGGGCAGCACCCGGACCTCGTCGGGGAGCTCGGCGGCCAGCCGCCGGACCGACGCGTGCTGCGCCCGCGCCAGCCGCTCGGTCAGGCGCGGCTCGACCAGGTCGGGCCGTCCGACCGAGCCGATCAGCAGGGAGCCGCCGGTGAAGGCGGCCACGGCCCGTCCGTCCTCCTCCAGGACGTAGGAGGTGTGGTGCGGGGTGTGGCCGGGGGTGGCGACCGCGCGCAGCACCAGCCCCTCGTCCAGTTCGATCTCGTCGCCGTCCGCGACCGGGAGCCGCGCGTAGGCGACGTCCGCGGCGGCGGGCACGAGGTACCCGGCGCCGGTGATCCGGGCCAGGTCGAGGCCGCCGGTGACGTAGTCGTTGTGGACGTGCGTCTCGGCGACGTAGGCGACGCGGACGCCGCGGCGCGCCGCGGCGGCGATCACCTGGTCGATGTCGCGGGGCGGGTCGACGACCACCGCCGCGCGGGGGCCGCCGGCCAGATAGCTGCGGTTGCCCAGGCCCTCGAGTTCAAGGGTCTCGACGAAGAACACGATCCCGCCTCCTTGCGGTCGTCATTTACCCCTGGGGGTATCCGAACGCCCCCAACGTAGCACATATACCCCCGGGGGTACCAAGGGAGTGATCATGGACGTTCCGGGCCGCCCTGCTTGACGCGCCCCGGCGATCTTGCGTTGAATGGACGCCGGTGCCGCGTGGCGTGCGCAGAGGAGCCCCGGAAGGACGTCGGGCCAGGCCGCGCACGAGTGGGCGAGCACCGGGAGACCCCGAAGGGGATGATGCAGGTGGCCGTCTACCGCATGGAACGCACCTAGCCGTCTCGCGCCGACGCCGCTCGCGTCGGTCCAGCCGACGCCTACGCGCCTCGGCCGCGCGCTGTGCTCCACCCTTCCGCGCTCCGGCCCGCCCCGTCCGGCGCCGGGCTTTCCGTCCCGCCGTACCGGGCTTCCGCCTTGCGCTCCGCCCATTTCGCGCGCTTTCCCCGCCCTGACGTGCTCATGCGCCTCGGCGGTCCCCGCGCGTCCGGGCGGCTCGGAGCCTGCGCGCCCACCCGACCCCGTTTCTTTCTCTCCATGCACGAGGAGTGTTTTGACCACACCGTTCGCCGATTTCCAGAAGCAGGTCATCGACGAGTTCCGCGCCAACCACGGACGCGTGGGCGGCATGTTCGAGGGGGCCCGCCTGGTCCTGCTCACCACGACCGGCGCGCGCACCGGCCGTCCGCACACCACCCCCGTCGCCTTCCTCGCCGACCCGGACCGCCTGCTGGTGATCGCCTCGGCGGGCGGCGCCGACCGGCATCCGGCCTGGTTCCACAACCTGGCGGCCGAACCGCGCGTCACCGTCGAGACCGGCCCGTTCACGCTGGAGGCCGACGCGGTCGTCCTCCAGGGCGACGAACGGGACGCGGTCTGGGCCCGCGCCGTCGCGTCCGACCCCGGCTGGGCCGAATACCAGCGCAAGACGTCCCGGATCATCCCGGTCGTCGCGCTGCACCCCGTCCGGACGACCGGCGTGCACCTGCCCGCCGATGATCTGCCCGCCCACCTGGACGAACGCGGGCTCCGCCCGTTCTGGGACACCCTGCGGGAGAAGAAGGGCCGCCCGACGTGCGCCCGCGTCACCGGCCCCGACACCTACGACACCCTGTTCGCCGCGCTGTCCGGGGTGTTCGCCTCCCCTCCGCCGCTGCCGTCCGACGCCGGGACGACCGCGCCGTTCACGCTGCCCGTGCCGGGCCACTGGGTGGACGCGTCGCACCGTCCGGCTCGGGAGGCGGGCGTCGTGCTGTACGTGCACGGCGGCGGCTTCGAGATGCGGATGCCCGACTTCGAGCGCCCGCTGGCCTACCACCTGTCGAAGACGGCGGACCGTCCCGCGTTCGGCCTGGACTACTCGCTCGCGCCGGAGCACACCTTCCCCGTCGCGCACGACGAGCTGGTCTCCGCCTACCGCGCGCTGCTCGCCGAGGGCGTCCCGGCCGAGCGGACGGTCCTCTTCGGCGAGTCGGCCGGCGCGACGCTCATCCTGGAGGCGCTGCCCACGCTCCGGGACGAGGGCGTGCCCCTGCCGGGCGGGGTGGTCGCGGTCTCCGCGCCCACCGACTTCACGGTCACGAGCCCGTCGATCGACGCCCCGGCGGGCCGGGACGCCGTCACGCGGGAGGTGATGGAGCACATCGTCGGCCAGTACCTGGGCGGACTGCCGAACGACCGGGCGCCCCAGTCGCCGCTGCACGGCGACCTGACCGGCCTGCCGCGGATGCTGCTCGTGGCGGGCGGCAACGAGGCGCTGCTGGACGACTCCCGCCGTTACGCCGAGGCGGCGGCCGAGGCGGGCGTCGAGGTCACCCTGGACGTCTACGACGGCATGCCGCACGTCTTCCACCTGGGCGTCCTCGCCGAGCCGCGCCCGCCGGTGGCGGCGACCTTCCTGGACCGCCTGGCCGCCTGGCTCTGACGCCCGCTCGCCGACCGGCCCCGGTCCGCCGGGGCCGGTCAGCGGCTCATCGAGGAGAGCCCCCACAGCTCTGCGATGCGCCCGTCCCGGACCCGGAAGATCTCCATCATCGTGGGCGACTGCCCCGGCACGCCCCGCACGCTCGTGCGGACGGCGACGGTGTCGCCCTCGACCACCATGTCCTCGACGGTGACGCTGAGGTCGGGGAACGCCTCGTGCATCTGCCGCCAGCGCCGGGCGACGCTCTCCGGCCCGGTCGCGTCCATCGGATGGCTGTAGAAGTCCGGTGTGAAGATGTCGTGGGCGGCTTGGTGGTCGTGCGTGTTGAAGGCCGTGTACATGGCCTCGGCCACGGCCCGCGCGTCGTCGTTCATCGTTCCCCCTGCTCGGTGATGTTGGTCCGGACGCGCCGCAGCACCCGCAGCACGACCTCCCGCTCGTCCGGGGAGACGCCCTCCAGCAGACGTTCCTGGTACGCCTGGTGGGCTCGTTCCAGGTCGGCGGCGGCCCGCTCCCCCTCGGGAGTCAGGGCGGCCAGGGTGTAGCGGTTGTCGTACGGGTCGAGGCGGCGCCGGGCCAGCCCCTCCCCCTCCAGCTCCTTGACCAGCCGGGTGACGGACGCGCCGTCGATGCCGAGCGCCTGCCGCAGGTCGCTGTGGCTGGTCTCGCCCTGCCGTCGCAGCCGAACGAGCAACCGCACGCGGTGCGCGCTCAGCCCGACGTGCCGCGCGAACGCCTGCCGCACCTCGGCCCACGCCCCGCCCATCTCCCGGAAGAACCGGTCCTCGTCCGTCTCGTCCCGCACGATCTCTTTATACCGACAACCCTTGAAGTGATCAAGAGTTGCGTCGGGTGGTCAGGCGGGGGTCCAGGGGCGGAGTTTCTCGGGGTTGCGGACCACCCAGATGTTCTTGATGCGGTCGTCGGCGATGTCGAAGGCGAAGACCGTGACGGTGACGCCGTTCTGCTGGGCCACCAGGCCGGGGTGGCCGTTGACGGTGCGCTCCAGGAACGTCATGTCCTGCGGCCTGCGGCCGGCGAGTTCGGCCCAGGCGTGGGCGATGCGCTCGGCGCCCTCGATCGGCTCCAGGAAGGTGACGGCGAGTCCGCCGCCGTCGGCGACCGCCCTGGCGTCGGGGTCGAGCAGGCCGATGAGGGCGTTGATGTCCTGGGCGTCCCACGCTCGCCTGAACTCGCGGACGATCTCGCGGCGCCGGGCGGACGGGGTGCCGGAGGGCCGCGCGGCCTGGACGCGGCGGCGGGCCGAGAAGGCGAGCTGGCGGCATGCCCCCGGGCTGCGGCCGACGATCTCCGCCACTTCGGCGAAGGAATGGCAGAAGACGTCGTGCAGGACGAACGCGACGCGCTCGGCCGGGGTCATCTCCTCCAGGACGACCAGGAAGGCCAGGCTGACCGACTCGTCCAGGGTGATGCGGTCGGCCGGGTCGGCGGTGCCGTCCTCCCTCTCGGGCAGCGGCTCGGGGATCCACTCGCCGACGTAGGTCTCGCGGCGGGCGCGGGCCGAGCCGAGCTGGGTGAGGCAGATTCGACTGACGACCGTGGTGAGCCATGCGCCGGGCGTCTTGATGGCGTCCTGCTGCTCCCGGGACATGGTGTACCAGCGGGTGTAGGTCTCCTGGACTGCGTCCTCGGCCTCGGCCAGGGAGCCCAGCAGCCGGTAGGCGACGTTGATGAGCCGGCGGCGCTCGCGCATGACCGCGTCCAGGCTGGTGTCGGGCTGGTCTGGCGTGGAGGGGTGGGTCATGGCGCCGACGGCTCCTTCGTTCGCACGGTCTTCACCCGGTACGACCGGACGGCCCGCCGGAACGTCAGGTTCGGCGCCGGACCTGACAATCCGCGCCGCCGTCCGGTCGGACCCGCCGAGACGGCACATCATCCAGCGAACAGGAGCATCATGACCACCGCACAGCAGGCAACCCCCTTCTCCACCCCGGCGACCGCGCAGCGCCTGGAGCGGGCGGCCACCGCGCTGACCGCCAACGGCTTCACCGTGGAGGTCCTCGACGACGTCGCCGCCGCGCGCGTCCGGATCGCGGAGCTGATCCCCGAGGGCGCGAGCGTGTTCACCGGGGCCAGCGAGACCCTTCGGCTGTCGGGGATCGAGAAGGACATCAACGTGAGCGGGCGGTACGACGCCGTCAAGCCGCGCGGCCTGGCCATGGACCGCGCCTCCCAGGGGGACGAGATCCGCCGCGTGTACGCGAGCCCGGACGTCACCGTGGGCAGCGTCCACGCGGTCACCGAGACCGGCTCCCTCGTGATCGCTTCGGGCAGCGGGAGCCAGCTCCCCGGTTACGCGGGCGGCGCCGCCCGCGCGATCTGGGTCGTCGGCGGGCAGAAGATCGTCCCCGATCTGGCCACCGCGCTGCGCCGCGTCGAGGAGCACTGCCTTCCGCTGGAGAACGTCCGCGCGATGAAGGTCTACGGGCAGCCCAGCGCCGTCAACCGCCTGCTCATCCTCAACGGCGAGTACGTCCCCGGGCGCGGCACGGTCCTGCTGCTCCGCGAGGCGATCGGTTTCTGACCCGGTCAGCGGCGGGCGCCGACCGTCCTGAGCCGCCGCAACGCCTCGTGGGACGGAGTGTCCGGGGCGGCCGTGTAGAGGACGACCCGCTGGTCGCACTCGGGGACGACGAGGTAGTCCACGTCCAGCTCGACCGTGCCCACGAGGGGGTGGTCGATCCGCTTGCGGGAGCTGCGGCGGACGCGGACCTCCCGCTCGTCCCACATCGCCGCGAGTCCGGGGACGGCGTTCACCTCGGCGACGAGTTCCCGGACGCCCGGGTCGGACGGGTACTTCGCGGCCGTGGCCCTCAGGTCGGCGAGGCAGTCGCGCACGAACCGCTCGTCGTGGCCGCCGTCGCGGCAGATGCGCCGGATGATGTTGCGGTCGCGCGGGGACTGCGCGGCGAAGTCCCGGATGAGCGCGGCGGCCAGGTCGTTCCAGGCCAGGACGTCGTACTTGGCGTCCATGACGTAGGCGGGCGTCCCGTCGAGGCGGTCGAGCATCCGCAGCACGCCCTGCGGCACCTCCTGCGGAGGGCCTGCGGGCAGGTCGGGCCGCTCGTCCGCCAGGTGGTACAGGTACGTCCGCTCGTCGTCGGCCAGGCGCAGCGCCCTCGCCAGCGCGCCCAGGACCTGCCGGGACGGACGCGGGCCGCGCGCCTGCTCCAACCGGATGTAGTAGTCCACCGAGATGCCCGCGAGGTGGGCGACCTCCGCGCGGCGCAGGCCGGGGGTGCGCCGGCGCGTCCCCTCCGGCAGCCCGGCGTCCTCCGGCCGCACCTTCGCGCGCCGGTCACGGAGGAACACCGCCAATCCCCGCCTGTCCACGCGTCCAAGGATTCCGTATGCCGGGGCCGGGTCGCGAGAGCGCAAGGAGGGACCGCCGGTACCAGCCTCGGCCGGTCCCTCCCGCGCGCCGGGCGGACGACGGCACAGTCCCACCATGCGAATCTCACTCATCACCGGTGCGAACAAGGGCATCGGCTTCGAGACCGCCCGCCGCATCGGCGGGACCGTGCTGGTCGGCGCGCGCGACGAGGAGCGCGGACGCGCCGCCGAGCGCGCGCTCCGCGACGAGGGCGTGGAGGCGCGGTTCGTCCGGATCGACGTGACCGACGAGACGAGCGTCAGGTCGGCCGCCGCCTGGATCGACGGCGAGTACGGCCGTCTGGACGCGCTCGTCAACAACGCGGGCGTCTCCCTGACGCGCGCCGCCCCGAGCGACACGTCCGCGGAGTTGCTGCGCCGGACGTACGAGCCGAACGTCTTCGGCGTCGTCACGGTCACCAACGCGATGCTGCCGCTGCTGCGGAGGTCCCCTGCCGGACGCGTCGTCAACGTGTCGAGCGAACTGGGCTCGCTCGCGCTGAACACCGACCCCGCATCGCCGTTCCGCGAGGTCAACCTCCTCGCGTACAACTCGTCCAAGGCGGCCGTGAACATGATCACCGTCTGCTACGCCAAGGAGCTGGCGGACACCGGGATCAAAGTGAACGCCGTCAACCCGGGCTACTGCGCCACCGACATGAACGGCCACCAGGGTGTCCGCACCGCCGCCCAGGGCGCGGCCCCCGCCGTCTGGGCGGCGACGCTCGGCGAGGACGGCCCGACCGGAGCCTTCTTCTCCGACGACGGCCCCCACCCCTGGTAACCGCGACCGCTCCCCCGGCGCACGTCCCCGGTCATGCGGGTGACGTGCGCGTATGAGGGAGCCGGACGGCATGGCGGGAGGCCGACGGGGTCGACGCGGGCGGGTGCGGACCCTCGCCGGCCTCCCTGTCTAGATGGGCGGACGCAGCTCCTCCAGCACCGCCGCGAGAGCCTCGGGGTCGGCGTCGCCGAGGGCCTGGACCAGCCCGTCGCACGAGCTGGCCGAGATGAGGATCGGCCCTTCGGCGCGCCAGATGCCCCGGTCGCACAGGCGGATGTCCCACGCGGGGAACATCTGCCGGAGCATGACGAGGACGAGGGCGCGCGCCGACGCGGACGACGCGGTGCCGGTCGATGTGGTGCCGGTCGATGTGGTGCCGCTCGACGTGGTGCCGCTCGTCGCGGTCACGGGACCACCACGTCCAGGACGGCCCAGACGATCTTGCCGCCGCCCTCGCGGAGCGCCCACCCCCAGCACGCGGCCAGCCCCTCGACGAGAGCGAGGCCGCGCCCCGACGACTCGTCCAGGGTGAGGGGCCTGGCCCTCGGCCGCGCGTCGCTGTCGTCCTCGACCTCGATCACCGGACGCCCGTCCTCCCCGACGTACACGCGCATGAGGACGCTGGCGGTCGCCGTGTGCCGCACGGCATTGGTGATCAGTTCCGTCGCGATCGTCTTGCCGATGTAGATCACCTCCACATCGCCGACGCCGAGCGCCTGCAGCAGATCACTCAGGAAATCCCGCGCACCTTTGACCCCTTCCTGATCGTCTCGGTCGATCGCCAACTGAGGCGTCGGGCTGCACGGCGTGATCTGCACAGGCATGCCGGTCACCCTTCCTCTCCAAGGAATTTTCGCGTGTCCTCCCGTTGATAATCCCTGACCGGTTACACTCGCAATGAACCAGCTCGAAGAGTGCAGAAGTGTGAAGCACAAAACAAATCTGGTTACCTGGGTTAAGGGAGTGTGATCATGTCCCCTCGACGGCAACGCCCCACGTCAGAGCCCGCCCTCAAGGCGTTCGGCAGCCAGATGAAGCGCCACAGAAATCGGGCAAGCATCACACAAGATGCCATAGCCGGGCGCACGCACGTAAGCGCATCTTTCGTCTCACAGGTGGAAAACGGCAAGAAGGCGTGCAAGCGCGATTTCGCGATGATCGCCGACCAGATGACCGGAGCGAACGGGGCGCTCCTGGAGCTGTGGGAAGACCTCTACAAAGACGGCAGTCCCGTCCCGGGCTGGTTCGCGGACTGGTCCGCGATCGAGGGCGAAGCGGAATCCCTCGTCTGGTGGGAACCGATGATCATCCCCGGACTCCTCCAGACCGAGTCGTACGCGCGGGAGTTCCTTACGAGCGAGACAGCCGTCAAGAGCCGACTCGAACGCCAAGAGATCCTGACGCGAGATGACCCACCACCGATCCCCCTCACCGTGCTGCTGACCCGGGCAGCGCTCACCTACCCTGTCGGCACTCGCGCGACCATGCAGGAGCAACTGCAACACCTCGTCGCGCTGGCGGAGCGCCCGAACATCTCACTGCAGGTCGTGACGTACTTCGGCCGCCCGGTCGCGATCGGAGGAGCGTTTGGTCTGGCCACCTTGCCGGATCGCTCCCAGGTAGCATATTTGGAAACTACGGTCCGAGGCATTACGACCGACGCCCGTGACGACCTCAGCAGCCTGTCGGAGGCACTTAGGAAGCTTCAGTCCAAGGCACTCCCGGAAAACCAGTCACTCGACGTGATCCAGAAAGAGATTGAGGCACTATGAAGGCCGAGATGCTCATGTGGCGCAAGAGCAGCTACAGCGGAGACAATGGCGGGGCCTGCATCGAAATCGCTGACCTCACGCCTTCCGTCGGCGTCCGTGACAGCAAGGACCCCGACGGTCCCCGCCTGACCATGACTCGCGACAACCTCGCAGCCCTCACCGAGGTCATCAAGCACCTCTGACATCCGCGCGCCCCTCGCTCACCGTTGCCGTGCGCCCCTGTGTGCTGCGGCGACTAGAGGGGCGGAAACTCGGGTACCGACAATTTGTTGCTTGCCGAACGAGTTATGAGGAAGGCCAGTAGGGATGAGCCAACACCGTCCGCAGTGGAGAAAGAGCAGCCGTAGCGGCGAGAACGGCGGAGACTGCATCGAACTCGGGGCGCTCGCGTCCCTCATCGGTGTGCGGGACAGCAAGGCCCC
The DNA here is from genome assembly GCF_003428695.1 of Actinomadura logoneensis. Taxonomy (GTDB): domain Bacteria; phylum Actinomycetota; class Actinomycetes; order Streptosporangiales; family Streptosporangiaceae; genus Spirillospora; species Spirillospora logoneensis. Next base: position 11,253 of record NZ_QURH01000335.1, on the reverse strand, counting down.
TGACGCTTCCTGCCTGACCCTGCCGCGCAAGAGCCTCGAAAACCTCACCCGGATCCTCAAGAACGCGCAAGAGCCTCGAAAACCTCACCCGGATCCTCAAGAACCTCTGAGACCGAAAGAACGCCCCTCGCCCCACCGGCCGGTGGGGCGAGGGGCGTTCTTCTCGTCGGTGGACGGGCGGATGAGACGGCGGCGGACATAGCCTGAGCTGGCTCCTATGCGTCGGCGGGTATACCGCCCGCTGAAAGCGGCATTACCCCTACCTCCTGCCGGTATCCCACCATCGGGGCACCCGCCGCGACCAGGACGTGGTCCGGTCCCGTGTGCCGACGAGAGGGGAACCCCACCCATGAGCGATCAGGTTCTGGAAGCCGTCCGCGAACTGGTGCCGACGCTGCGCGAACGCGCCCAGGAGACCGAGGACGCGCGCCGGGTGCCGGACGACACCATCCGGCTGCTCCGCGAGACGGGGTTCTTCCGGCTGCTCCAGCCGAAGCGCTACGGCGGGTACGAGTCCGACCTCGTGCCCTTCTACACGGCCGTGAAGACGATCGCGAGCGCCTGCGGCTCGACGGGCTGGGTCGCCTCCGTGCTCGGCGCGCACGCCTGGCACGTCGCGACCTTCCCCGAGCAGGCGCAGGACGACATCTGGGGCGACGACCCGGGGACCCTCGTCTCGTCCGCCTACGCGCCGATCGGGCGGGCGACACGGGTGGACGGCGGGTACCGCCTGTCGGGCACGTGGAACTTCTCCTCGGGCGTCGACCACGCCGGCGCGGCGATCGTCGGCGGGCTCGTCATGGACGCTGACGGCAAGCCCACCGACTGGGTGGCGTTCCTGGTCCCGGCCTCGGACTACCAGGTCAACGACGTCTGGCGGACGGTCGGGCTGCGCGGGACGGGCAGCAACGACATCGTCATGGAGGACGTGTTCGTCCCCGCCCACCGGGTGCTGTCGTTCGCCGACTCCTACGCCTGCGAATGCCCCGGCCAGGAGGTCAACACCGCGCCGCTCTACAAGGTGCCGCTCTACTCGATGATGACGACCACCATCACGACGCCGCTGGTCGGGATGGCGGCCGGGGCCTACCACGCGCACGTCGAGCACCAGCGGTCGCGGGTGCGCGCGTTCGGCGGCGCGAAGGCCAAGGACGACCCGTTCGCCAAGGTCCGGGTCGCCGAGGCGGGCAGCGAGATCGACGCGGCGTGGCTCCAGCTCACCCACAACATCACCGCGGTCCTCGACACCGCGAAGGCGGGCCGTCCCGTCCCGACCTCGCTGCGGCTGCGGCTGCGCCGCGACCAGGTGCGGGCGGGCGAGCGCGCGATCGCCGCCGTGGACCGGCTGTTCGAGAGCTCCGGCGCGTCCGCGCTGGCCGAGGGCACCCCGATCCAGCGGTTCTGGCGGGACGCGCACGCCGCCCGCGTGCACGTGGCGAACGACCCGGAGGCCGCGCTGAAGCTGTTCGGCGACGGCGAGTTCGGCGAGCAGATCACCGCCGGAATGCTCTGACCCCGCTCACCCCAGGAGGCCGTCATGAGCCACCCGTCCGCCGCCGCGAACGCGCCTCGCGCCATCGTGCCGACCGCCGATCCGACCGCCGAGCCGACCCCTGATCCGACCGACGCCTCGACGTTCCGCCAGGTCCTCGGGCACTTCTGCACCGGGGTGGTGATCATCACGGCGATGGACAGCGACGTCCCCGCCGGGTTCGCCTGCCAGTCGTTCTCCGCGTTGTCGCTGGACCCGCCGCTGATCCTGTTCTGCCCCGCGCGGACGTCCCGGACCTGGCCGGTGATCCGGCGGGCGGGCCGGTTCGCGGTGAACGTCCTCACCGAGGCCCAGCGGGAGGTGTGCGCGGTGTTCGGACGGAGCGGCCCGGACAAGTTCGCAACGACCGGATGGCGGCGGTCGGCGGGCGGGGCTCCGCTGCTGGACTCCGCGCTGGCGTGGCTGGACTGCACGCTGGAGACCGTCCACGAGGGCGGTGACCACGACATCGTCGTCGGGCGGGTGACGGCCCTCGGCACCGGGACCGCCGGCCGTCCGCTGCTGTTCTACCGGGGCGGCTACACCGTCACCGAGGCCGAGCCGGTCCCGACCGGATTCCAGGAGGAGTTCCTCACCTGGGCACGTCCCGGCGACTGGTTCTGACCCCCATGCGAAAGGCGGGCGGCACATGGTGCCGCCCGCCTTCAGCGTGTCCGGGACGGCGGGCTCAGCGGCGCGCCCCGGCGGCGAACGCGAGGATCGCCTCGGAGATCACCTCGGGCGAGTCCAGCGTCGGGAAATGGGTGGGGCCGCCCAGCCAGCGCGGCTGGAACCAGGGGTTCCCGGCGCTGAACTCGCGCTGCTCCCGGTGGTGCTCCGGGGTGGACGGCTGCGAGTACAGGTGCGCGACGGGGCGCGGCTCGGCCAGGGCGAGCATCCGCTCCAGCGGCGAGCCCCACCGCTGGTAGGCGGCCTCGATGACGCGGCACGAGCGGGTCCACATCTCGGCGTCGAAACCGGCCATCTCCTCGTTCAGGTGGTGCACGACCTCGGGGCTGTCGGCCTGGTCGAGCCAGGTGTCGAACAGCGCCTGCCGTCCCTGCCGCCAGGTGTCGGGGTGGTATCCGGCGCGCAGGTCGCGCAGGAACTCCGGGGCGGGACGGCGTACGAGCCAGTCCACCACGACGACGCGCGGCGCGGCGGCGGCGCCGAGCCGGTCGGCCATCTCCAGGTTGGCCCAGCCGCCGTGCGAGGTGGAGACCGGGACGACGCTGGTCTCGCCCAGTTCGCGGAGCAGCGCGACGGCGTCGTCCGCCATCTCGTCCGGGCCGAAGTCGCCCGCCACGGTGCGCTGCGCCCCGTGGCCCCGCCAGTCCATCCGGACCACCCGGCGCTCGGCGGCGAGAACCGGCAGCACGCGGTCGAACAGCCGGTGGTCCTGGCACCAGCCGCTGAGCAGCAGCAGGGTCGGATGCTCCGGGGCCTCTCCGGTGACGTCGAAGTCGATGTCGTGACCGTTCAGGCGCATGGTCTTCATATGTACCCCTCCTCGGTATCAGCCTTGTGGCCTGGGGCATCACCGGCAAATACCGATCCTCTGAGCAGGCATAACCGAACGGCTATGGCGTGCTCGGCACGGCCCCCACGCATAGGGGTATGGCCGGACGGCCATACCCCCGGCCCGTAATGGCATTGGCGCGGCCGGTCCGACCGGCGCAGCATGGGCGAACCCGTTCCGCCGAATCCCCGTCACCGGAGGTAGCGCCCATGAGCAACGCCCGTACCGTCGTCACCGGCGGCCACGTCATCACCATGGACGAGCAGCTCGGTGACCACGAGAACGGCGCCGTGCTCATCGAGGGCGACCGGATCGCCGCCGTCGCCCGGGACGCCGCCGAGTTCGCGGGCGTGGACGCCGAGGTCATCGACGCGCGCGGCGGCCTGGTCCTGCCGGGGATGGTCGACTCGCACCGGCACACCTGGATGTCGCTGATGCGGGCGCTCTCCGCCGACCAGTCGCTGCCGGAGTTCCTGGCCACCACCTTCTACGGCACCGGGTCGTTCCTCACCGCCGCCGACCTCGGCACGGCCGCGCTGGTCGGGGCGCTGGAGGCGCTGGACGCCGGCGTCACCACGATCATGGACTGCGCGGACTGCGTGAACACCCCCGAGCACGCCGACGCCGCGATCGCCTCGCTGCGCGAGGCCGGGATCCGCGCCGTCTACGCCTACGGGATGCAGCGCTACGACTACTCCCCCACCCCGTTCACCGGGCACGCCGACCGGCTCGCCGACCTCGCCCGCGTCCGCGGCGTCCTCGCCGACGACTCCGCGACCGTCACCGCGGGCGTCCTGCTCAGCGACTTCGGGACGCTGCCGTTCGAGCACACCGCCGCCGAGATCCGCGCCGCCGCCGACCTGGACGTCCTGGTCGCCTCCCACACCGCCGCCGCGACCGGGTCCATCCTGCTCAAGGGCCTGCGCGAGCTGAACGACCACGGCCTGCTGCGCCCCGGCCACGTGCACATCCACTGCCCGGCGCTCGACCCGCAGGAGTGGCGCCTGCTCGCCGACACCGGAGCGCGCGTCACCATCGCGCCCGAGACCGAGATGCAGATGGGCATGGGCTTCCCGCCCTTCCGGGCGGCCATGGACGCCGGGATCGCGCCCGGCGTCAGCACCGACATCGTCGCGGTCGGCTCCGGCGACCTGTTCTCCCAGATGCGCCTCGGCCTCCAGACGCAGCGGATGCTCGACAACGACCGCGCGCACCGCACCGGCACCATGCCCTGGACGATCGACCTGACCGTCCGCGACGCCCTCGCCTGGGGCACCCGCGACGGCGCCGCCACCCTCGGACTCGGCGACCGGATCGGTTCGCTCACGCCCGGGAAGAAGGCCGACCTGATCGTCGTCCGGCCGCGGATGGACCTCGTCCGCTCCAGCAACCCCGTGGGTTCGGTGGTGCTGCAGTCCACCGCCGCCGACGTCGACACCGTGCTGGTGGACGGCGAGGTCCGCAAGCGGCACGGCAAGCTCGTCGGGCACGACCTGGACGCCCTCCGCGTCCGCGCGAACGCCGCCCTGGACCGCATCCAGGAGGGCCACGCGGCGATGCCCCGTCCGTCCGTTGAAGGCATCCGCGCCTGGTTCGAGACCGCCGAGCGCATGGCCACCCGCGCCTACGGCTCCGCCTACGCCGACGGCATCCCCGGCATGGCGCACTGACCTCTGGCCGCCGTCCTGGTCACGTCGCCGCGCCGCCTCTTCCCGGTCAGTCGTCGGCGAAGGCCAGGACGGTCACCTGGGCTCCCGCGCCCGCGCCGATGAGCACGTGATCGAAGGTGTGGCCGGTCACCGGACGCCAGGAATAGCATCGGGGACGGCGCAGAGACCGCCATTCGCCGGGGTCGTCGAAGGCGACGTTGCTCCACCAGCGGGCCTCCGGGCCCAGCAGCTTGAGCACCCTGCCGAGGCGCGAACGCGCCGCCTCCCGAGTCCACGGCCCAAGCAAAAAGCCATAGGCCAGGGACACCCTGCAGGTGCTGACCAGCACCGACAGGAGCACGTCGGCGGGCAGCTCGACGGGGTCGAGTTCGGAGGCGAGACCTCGGACGGAGGAGCTGGGAACGCTCGCCTTCCTCCTCGGGAACGAAGGGGGACGCGCGGCGATCCCACCGGCGGCGATGAGCGCGTGCAGGGGCACGGCGAGGTCGAAAGACGCGGCGGGGTCGGAGGGTGCGGCGTCCACCGAGACGCGGCGGAAGTTCCGCGCGGACTCGTCGGCGTCCAAGGGGGCGAGCAGTTTGCGAAGCTGCTCGACGGTGCTGACCACGCTCGATGATCCCACTGGTCCGAGCGGGGCGGCCCGTGAGGTGAACCGCGCGGGTGGCAGGCTGGTCGCCTTGCCCATGGCGACGAGCGGAGGACCCGTGCCCGACGGACCGGTGCTGTACCTGATCGCGTGTGGCGGACGGCCCGCCGCCGACCTGGCGGGCCTCGTCCCCCGCCTCCAGGCGGACGGATGGACGGTGTGCGTCGTCGCCACTCCGTCCGGCACGAAGTTCATCCCGCGCGACGAGCTGCGCGAACTCACCGGCTTCCCGGTCCGGAACGACTACAAGCGGCCCGAGGAGCCCGACGTGCTCCCGCCCGCCGACGCGTTCGCCGTCGTCCCGGCCACCTTCAACACGGTCAACAAGTGGGCGCAGGGCATCAGCGACACCCTCGCCCTGGGCCTGCTCAACGAGGCCGTCGGGCTCGGCCGTCCGATCGTCGCCGTGCCCTGGCCCAACGCCGCCCTCGCCCGCCACCCCGTCTTCGAGCGCAACGTGGCCGAACTCCGCGCCTGGGGCGTCCACGTCATCCTCGACCCGGCACGCCTTCCCGCCCCCGACTCCCCCGGCGCGAGCGAGGGCTCCTTCCCCTGGGACGTTCTCCAGACGCGGCTCGACCTCGTGCGGCGGAACCTCCCGGCCGGTCTCGAACCGTGAGGGGTGGGGTCGGGGGCGCGTCAGGGACGATCTCAGGGTCCGTCCCGGAGGCGCGGGGACGGCGGACGGCCTAGCTTCTGTCGGCGGGGCCATGTGCCCCGTCCCCCTGGCCACCGAGAAGGCGGAAGCTTGTTCTGGAACCGAAGTACCTCAGTGCCGTCCCCCGACCGGGCGCCCGCCGACACGGCGGGCGACCGCGGGATCGTCACCCTGACGGACGTGCACAAGTCCTGGCCGACCCCACGGCCGAGTCCGTCGCGCTGCGGCTGGCGGCGCCCCCGCGGCACTCCCCCGCGGGAGCGGGGCGGAGCACCACCGGTCGGTCACGGGCCGACCGTACGCGGTGCCTGAGCCGGGCTCGCCGAAGCCCGGCCCCACCGGCCGGCGCCGGACGCGCGGGTCAGACGTTCGCCGTCCTGACCAGCCTGTCGTCGACGAAGACCCGGATCTCCTGCGGACGCAACGCCGCGAGCAGGAGCTTCCGCTTCTTCTCGATCCTCACCAGGTGCCGTTCGCGCACGCCGACGGGGAAGACGTAGCGGCGGGTGAGCCGCAGCGAGAGCATGACGACCTGGTGCCGGACCGGAACGCCGTCGACCGTGATGACCAGACTGCCCGACCGCTTGTCGAACGAGAACCCCACGCGGTGCACCTCCTCGGCACCGACGTCGATCCACAGGCTCGTCGCCCATGCATTCGCCAAATCCCTCATCCTTCCCATGACCGTCATCTCGGTTCTGGGAAGTTTTGAGCAGTCTTCGGCCGCGGACAAGCGGGTTCGGGGTCTTTCTCCTGCACCGCCGTTCCAGGCGTCGGCGACGCCCGGAACGGCGGCGGAAACGGAGCGGTCGGATCAGGTCAGCGCCGTCGCCAGGACGACGTCGGCCAGGCGGGCGGCGGCGTCGGGACGGCCGAGGGCCCGCGCCCGGTGGGCCATGTCGGCGCGGCGGCCCGCGTCGTACAGCAGGGGGCCGACGGCGTCGGCGAGGTGGCGCGGCGTGACCTCGCCGACGAGCGCCACCGCCGCGCCGGACCGCTCCAGGTGCTGCGCGTTGTGCGCCTGCTCACCGCCCGCCGAACTGGCCAGCGGGATCAGCACCGACGCCTTCCCGAGCGCGGTGAGCTCGGCGATGGTGCCCGCGCCGCTGCGCGAGACGACGACGTCGGCGAGCGCCAGGATGTCCGGCAGCTCCGGCCCGACGTACCCGGCCAGGCGGTAGCGGGCGGCGAGCGCGGTCGGCAGGTTCGCCGTCGCCTGCCGGAGCGCGTCCTCGTTCGCCGGACCGCACTGGTGCACCACGTTGGCGTGCTCCAGCAGCCACGGCAGGACCTCCAGGACCAGCGTGTTGAGCTGCTGCGACCCCTGCGCGCCGCCCGTCACGTACACCGTGGGCACGCGCGCGTCCACGCCGAGCACCGCCGCGCCCTTCCCCGGGTGCCCCGCCAGGACCTCCGGCCGGACGGGGTTGCCCGTCACCACGGCGTTCTCGCGGGCCGAACCGGGCAGCAGCGGCAGCGTCGAATCCGACGACACCGCCATGCGCGTCACCACCCGGGCGAGCGCGCGGTTCGTCAGCCCCAGCCGGACGGTCTGCTCGTGCACGACGAGCGGACGCCGCCGCATCCACGCCGCGAGCCCCACCGGCACGGCCACGTACCCGCCCGTGGCGAGCACGACGTCCGGCCGGAACCGTCCGACGACCGACCACGCCTGCACCACGCCGAGCGGAACCCGGAACATGTCCCGGATGTTCTCCGCCGACAGCATCCGCAGCGGGTTGGCGCTCCGGCGGATCTTCCCCGTGGCCACCGCGGCGAACTCGATACCGTCACCGGCCGCGACGCGGGCCTCCAGGCTGTCGGCCTGCCCCACCCACAGCACCTGCGCGGGCGGCGCCCCGAAGGCCGCCAGCTCGGCCTGGAGCGTGCGGACCGCGGTCAGCGCGGGGTAGGTGTGCCCGCCGGTGCCGCCACCGGTCACGATCAAGCGCATCGGCCGGTCGAGCCGCCGGAGCGCGTCCCCGGCTTCCGGACTGATCACCACGATTTGCCCATCTCCCTGTCCGTCGGAAGGGCGTGACGCTAGCAGCCCGCGCGGGAGAAGGGGGAACGTTCCAGGTCCGCGTGATCAGTCGCCGAAGGGACCTCTGTCGTCAGGGCTGGTCCCTTCATTCGTGCGTGCGCATGGCGCGCCAGGATTCGAAGTCCGCGAGGCATTCCCGGGCCAGGTCGGCGAGGTTGCGGGGGCAGGCCCAGAGGGCGAAGGTCTCGGCGGACGGATCGTTCGGGGTGAAGAGGGCGGTGACGAGGGACGGACGGTCCCCGCGGTCGGTGGCGGCCCACGGGTGGGGGGCGTCGCCGTGCGGGCACGGGGACTCGCCTGCCGCGAGGTCGACGGTCCCGATGGCGGCCTCCATCGCGGGCAGGTACGGGTCGCCCAGGCCCTCCTGCCAGGCCGAGACGCACACGCCGAGGGCGAGCAGGAGGGCGAGGCGGTCGCGCGGGGTGGCCGCCTCGCCGGAGACGATCCGCCGCGCGGTCCACAGCCCGGCGGCCGACGCCTCGATGCCGAGCCACCACGCGCGCCCGGCCTGGACGAGCCGGCGCACGTCCACGCGTCCGTCGGGGCCGAGGTACCGCTCGTCGAGGCCGTCGGTGATCCCCTCGCCGCGCAGCCTGCGCAGCCCCTCCTCCAGCGCCTCCACGCCCTCGGCGGCGATCGCGTGCAGCGCCTTCGGGCAGGTCCACGCCTCCAGCGGGAGGTCGTACTCCTCGTCGTACTCGTCGGGGTCGAGGTACGCCCGGTGTTCCTCGGTGAGCAGGCGGGCCCCGGCGGTCACGGCCTCCTCGGCGTCCCAGTGGGCGCTCTCGGCGTGCGGGTGGCCGCCGTCGCAGGCGTCGGCGTCGAGGGTCCGCAGGGCGGCGCGCAGCGCGGCGGCCATGTCCGCGAGGAGCTCGGACGACTCGATCCGCGCGACGGCGTACGGGGACGTGGCGTTGAGGATCACGACGAGCCCCGCCCGGCCGGGGCCGCCCGGATCGGCGGCGAGCCGGTCGGCGCAGTCCTGGAGCGTCCGCCTCGGGTCGTCCATGGGGTAGTCGCTGACGATCCCGCACAGCGCACCGGCCAGGTCGGCCGCCTCGTCCTCGCTCATCACCACAGCAGTCATGGCAGAAACCTACCGAGACGCCGGCACTGGCCGATCATGTTCGGGCGGCGGTGGCAGGCGATGCGCCCGGATGGCGGCGACCGCCACGGGAGCCCTCGGGTCGGCCGTCCGCGGACTGAGAGGTCGCCCACACCTGCGGTTTCTTGGTGTCGCGCGAGGTTACCGACGGGTAGGACTCGGATTGTCACACTTCGCGTTTCGGGGGAGAGCATGTACTACAGCAGCGGGAACTACGAGGCGTTCGCCCGGCCGCGCAAGCCGGCGGGCGTGGACGGCAAGACCGCCCTGTTCGTGGGCGCCGGGCTCGCGTCGCTGGCCGGCGCGGCGTTCCTGATCCGGGACGGCCACATGGCCGGGGACAGGATCACCGTCCTCGAGCGGCTGCGGCTGCCGGGCGGCGCGCTGGACGGCATCAAGGAGCCCGAGAAGGGGTTCGTCGTCCGGGGCGGGCGCGAGATGGAGGACCATTTCGAGTGCCTCTGGGACCTGTTCCGCTCCATCCCGTCCATCGAGGTGGAGGGCGCCAGCGTCCTCGACGAGTTCTACTGGCTCAACAAGGACGACCCGAACTACTCCCTGCAGCGCGTCACCGAGAAGCGCGGCCGGGACGCCCGCACCGACGGCCTGTTCACCCTCAGCGACCGGGCGCAGAAGGACCTGGTCAAGGTCTTCCTCGCCACGCGTGAGGAGATGGAGGGCAAGCGCATCGACGAGGTCTTCGGGAAGGATTTCCTGGAGAGCAACTTCTGGCTCTACTGGCGCACCATGTTCGCCTTCGAGGAATGGCACGGCGCGCTGGAGATGAAGCTCTACCTGCACCGCTTCATCCACCACATCGGCGGGCTCCCCGACTTCTCCGCCCTGAAGTTCACCCGGTACAACCAGTACGAGTCGCTGGTACTGCCGCTTTACAAGTGGCTGCTGGACCAAGGTGTGAACTTCGAGTTCGGCACCGAGGTCGTGGACGTCGACTTCGTCCTCGCGCCCGGCGCCGGGGGCGCGCCCGGCCGCAAGCAGGCGACCGGCGTCCGGTGGATCCGCGACGGCGTCGAGGGCGGCACCGAGCTCGGCCCGGACGACCTGCTGTTCATGACGATCGGCTCGCTGACCGAGAACTCCCACAACGGCGACCACCACACGCCCGCGAAGCTGAAGGAGGGCCCGGCCCCGGCCTGGGACCTGTGGCGGCGCATCGCCTCCAAGGACCCGGCGTTCGGCCGTCCGGACGTGTTCGGGTCGCACATCCCCCAGACCAAGTGGGAGTCGGCGACCGTCACCACGCTGGACGAGCGCATCCCCGAGTACATCCGGAGGATCTGCAAGCGCGACCCGTTCAGCGGACGCGTCGTCACCGGCGGCATCGTCACCGTCCGGGACTCGTCCTGGCTGCTGAGCTGGACGGTCAACCGCCAGCCGCACTTCAAGCAGCAGCCCAAGGACCAGGTGGTCGCGTGGCTGTACTCGCTGTTCGTGGACGTCCCGGGCGACTACGTCAAGAAGCCGATGCAGGAGTGCACGGGCGAGGAGATCGTCCAGGAGTGGCTGTACCACCTCGGCGTCCCGGAGGAGGAGATCCCCGAGCTGGCCGCCACGGGCGCGAAGGCCGTGCCGGTGATGATGCCGTACGTGACGTCGTTCTTCATGCCGCGCCGGGCGGGCGACCGGCCGGACGTCGTGCCCGAGGGATCGGTGAACTTCGCGTTCATCGGCCAGTTCGCCGAGTCCTCCCGGGACTGCATCTTCACGACCGAGTACTCGGTGCGGACCCCGATGGAGGCGGTCTACCGGCTGCTCGACATCGAGCGCGGCGTCCCGGAGGTGTTCGCCTCCACCTACGACGTCCGCACGCTGCTGGCCGCGACCAGCCGGCTGCGGGACGGCGAGGAGCTGCGGCTCCCGCTGCCGGACGTGCTCCGCAAGCGCCTGATGGGCAAGCTGAACGAGACCGAGATCGGCGAACTGCTCGCCGACTCCCACCTCCTCGGCTGACCGCATCCGAGCCGGAGCCGGCGGCCTGCCCGACGGGCGGGCGGGCGGCCGTCCGGGCGGGCAGACGGGCGGCCGTCCGGTTCGAGGCGGTGGCTGACCTTCGTTGACC
>NZ_QURH01000333.1 GCF_003428695.1 Actinomadura logoneensis | reverse complement strand
GGTCTGCTGCGCGGCGGCCAGTTTCTGCCGCCGGGTCGGCGGCTGAGCGTTCCGGCGGCGGCGCCAGAGCCACAGCGCGAGCCCGCCCGCGGCCCCGGCGGCCACGATGGCCCCGGTGCGGCGCCGCGCTCCCGGCTGCGCCTGCGGCTCGCCGCTGCTCTGCCTGGCCCGCTCGGCGATGTGGCGGGTCCTGTCCTGGACCTGCCGTCCGGCGTGCCCGGCCTTGTCCTTCGCGACGTGGGCGGCGTCGTGCGCCGAGGCGACCGCCTTGTCCCGGAGCTGTTCGGCGGTCTGCTTCGCCCGGGTGGTGACATCGGTCTTCGCCGCCAGGGCCTCGACCGTCTCGCCCACCTTCTCGCGCTGGTGCTCGACCTGCTCGCGCAGCTCGGCGACGTCGCCGGTGTGCGCGGCGGTCTTGTCGGTCGTGTTCTCGGTGCCGGTCGGGTCGATGGTCATCGGTGCGCCCTCGTCTTGATCTCGTTGATGTCCTGGCGGGTGGACTCGATCGCCTGCTCGGGCAGCGGCGGCTCCGCCTGCCCGACCTGGGAGCGACCCACCAGCGCCAGCGCCGCCGCCGCGGCCAGCAGGACCGCCCCGACGATCAGGGCCGAGGCCCACACGGGCAGCACCAGCGCCAGCGCCGCGATGACCGCCGCGAGCAGTGCCCCCACCCCGTAGAGCGCCACCAGTCCGGCGCCGCCGAACAGTCCCGCGCCGCGTCCGGCGTGGCGGCCCTTCTCCTTCATCTCCGCCACGGCCAGGCGCATTTCCGCGCGGACGAGCTCCGGAATCTGCTGACTCGCCTGCTTGACGAGTTCTCCCACCGATGGTTCCGAACCCGACGTTCGTGTCGTGTCCATGACCCCGTCACCTCCCCCTCGTCCGGTTTCCAACCGGGTCAGGCCGTACTTTCGGAATCCGTTCCCCCCACCACCGGGCTAAACGGCTCCAGTCCCCGGGTTTGGCAAGGCCGTGGTCAGGCGGCGGCGCTGCGCGGGCCCACCCGGTCCTTGGCCGTCCGACCGCCCGCGGTGCGGCCGCTTCCGGCGAGGACCAGGACCTCGCGTCGCACCGGCACGGCCGTCCTGCCGCCGGAGCCGGAGCGGGCCGGACGGTCGCCCTGGTCGGCCCGATCTTCCCGGTCGGCCCGAACGGCCTGGCCGGCTTGGTCGGCCTGGCGCCTGTCGGCGATCGAGGCCACGGAGGGATCGGCGCGGGAACCGGAAAGACCGGGGCGCGAGGTCGGCAGGAGGGCCGTTTCCAACCACTGCATGCCGATGAGAAGAACGAGACCTGCCGGTGGGATGAGGATCGCGGCGAGAATGGCTCTGCCTCCAATGTGCGAACGGGCAGCCGGTGCGTGCTCCCAGGCTTGAAGGGCGATGTTGGGCTACCGCTCACCAGGCGTCCCAAACATCACCGCGTGTCCAAGTCAGGGGCGGCAGGTGGCCGCGAGTCCCGTCCAGGCCAATGGGGAAGGGCGTTTCAGCGCGTGCAGAGGTCCAGCGGTTTTTGTTTCATCCGCTGGGGTCCCGTTGCCATTCGAGGTTGCGCGTGGGCGTGGTCAGCCGGAGGCGGGGAGTTCCTCCGCGTGGCGCTCGGTGGCGTGGGCGCCCTCGGGCGGCTCGCCGTACCACGCGACCGCGACGGCGCCCACCACCGCCAGCAGGAAGCCGATGACCGCCACCCAGGCGTAGCCCGGACGTGAGGCGTCGCCCAGCCAGACGACGCCGAGGGCGCCGGGGACCACGGTCTCCCCCACGACCAGCGCCGCCGTGGCGCCGTTGATCGAACCGATCTGCAGGGCGACGGTGTGGAGGTACATTCCGCCGATGCCGCCGACCAGGATGGCGTAGAGGGCGGGGTCGGTCAGCAGCGCGCCGGGGGCGAGCGGGTCCGCGCCGTTCAGCACCCGCACGCCGATGCCCACCACGCCGAATCCCAGGCCGGACAGCAGACCGGCCAGGATCGCGGCCTTCCCTCCCATCCAGCGCACCGCCAGGGTGCCGCCGCCGATCAGCAGCACCGAAGCCGCCAGCAGCCACCAGTGGGTGGACAGCGGGGTGTCGCCGCCGCCCTCGGGACCCGCGGCGCCGGCCAGCAGCACCAGGGCCGCGCAGACCACGGCGATCGAGGACCACTCCGCCCGGCCGAGCCGCACGCCCAGCAGCCTGATGCCCAGCACCGCGGTGATCACCAGGTTGGCGCTGATCACGGTCTGCGAGAGGAACAGCGGCAGCAGCCTCGCGGCCAGCGCCCCGAGCCCGAACCCGACGAAGTCGAGCACGGTGCCCACCATGAACTCCCAGGTAACGGCGGCCTTCGCGGTGGAGGAGAGGCTGGGGCCGCCGTGCAGGGTGGTGGCGGTCGTGGACCCGGCTGCGGCCTCGGCGCGGCTCGCCCGGCGGGATCCCATGGCCTGCAGGACCGACCCGACCCCGTAGCAGGCCGACGCGGACAGGGCGGTCATGAGACCAACGATCATCGATTCCTCCGTTCGCGCGTCCCGCACGGGACTGGGACCACCGCTGACGAGTGGCCGCCAAGCGCAGTCGAAGGGCATCCCTCCTGCAGAAGATGACGAGCGGTATGAGGAGGAAGTTCCGGAAACGCCTGGCGTTCCTGCCGACGCGGACGCGCGGGTCCGGGGCCTCGCCGACGCGTTCGGCGAGCACCGCCGCCGAGGGGCCGAACACGTCGGGCAGCCTGAGCACGGGACCGTCCAGCTCTCCGAGCCGTCCGCCGAGGAGGCGGTATGCGCCCGTCAGCGTCAGCGTGAGCGACACCCACGCCGCCGGCCCGGGTGTGCGGGGCGCGGCACTGCGGTACCCCACCGCGCTCCTCACACGTCCGGTCATGCCGGTGGGGCGTCAGGCCCCGGAGTGGCGGCTGACGAGCACGATGATGATGATCAGCATCCCGACCCAGGCGACCGTGCCGATGTAGCCCATGACGAGGCCGCCGATGCTCATGCCGCGTCCGGGCTCGCCGGTCCGCTTGACGCGGTGCAGCGCGAGATGCCCGAACACGATCGCCGACAGCGCGGAGATGAGGCCGAATATCCCCATGAAGCCGATGATGCTGAGGACGACCGCCGCGAAGCAGCAGAAAAGCCCGAAGCCACCGGCGAGGAGCGCGACGATCGCCATTCCGTTCGGCGTACTGCGAGCCGCAACGGGCGGCCCGCCATAGGGGCCGTAGGGCACCTGCGGACCGTACATATTCGGCGGCTGGGGCTGCTGCTGTCGGCCCTGCAGGTATGGCGCTCCGGGAGGCTGACCCCATCCGTTCTGCCCATAGGCGCCTTGGCCTTGGGAAGCGTCCCGACTCGGGGGTGGGACCTGCCGGCCGCCGTAAGGGCCGGAGTCGGACGGCTTTTCCTCGGGCAGCGGGGGCTGCTGCGGCGGTGGCGTCATTTTTCCGAGTCTAGACACGCGGAGCCTTTTCAGACATGGTCGATGACGCCTCGGAGGCTCCGACGAAAGCCCACTCACGAAGCCTTACCGAGTGCGATCGAACGACTCCCCAAAGTGGCCGGAACGCGCCTGGCGATGTCTCTCTTGACCCCTCTGAGCAGCAGTTTTAGTCTGGGAGGTGTGACCGGCCCCGGGGAGACGATCCGGCGGAGCGGCCGGACCTTCCCGCACCGGGGTCGGCGCGGTACCGACACCGTCGGCCTGCCGATGGAGAGGGAAGGGAGACATGCGCAAGGTAGCGGATTGCAGGGACTTCCCGAGCGAGACCAACTGCACGTTGGCCATCTCAGGCGAAGAAGACGAAGTAGTGCGGGCCGCCGCCGAACACGCGGCGTCCGTGCACGGGCACACCGACAGCCCGGAACTGCGTGAGCAGATTCGCGGGACGCTGAAGGACGAGGTGCCCCAGCACGCCTGAGAGTCGTTCCGAACGGCTTCTGAGAATCGCTTCTCAGGAGCCGATTCATGTCAGGTGAAGCGGGCTTGGAGTTCCACCTTGCGGACCTTGCCGGTGGCGGGGGCTCGGGGAAGGACGTCGACCGGCTCCAGCCGCTCCGGCCAGAAGAAGGCCGACATTCCCGCGTCCCGGAGAAGCGCCCGCACCTCGTCCAGGGTGACGGCGGCGCCGGGCGCGGGACGGACCACCGCGCAGATCATCTGGTCGGCGCCGCCCAGCACCGGGAGGCCGATCACCGCCGCCTCCTCGACGGCGGGGTGCGCCGTGAGGATCTCCTCCATCTCGGTGGTCGGGACGAAGAAGCCGTTGCGGAAGACGGTGTCCTTGGCGCGGCCGGTGATGCGGATGCCGCCCCTGCCGTCGTGGCGGGCCAGGTCGCCGGTGTCGAACCAGCCGTCGCCGTCGCAGAAGGACGCGTACAGCTCGTCCTGGCGCAGGTAGCCGAGGCACTGGGTGGGGCCGCGCACCCAGAGGACGCCGGCCTCCTCCGGCTGCCCGGGACGCGGGTCGATGCGGAACTCCATGTCGGCGATCGGGCTGCCGTCGCTGTGCGCGGCCCAGTCCACCGGGTCGTCCGGACGGGTGATGGTCACCGCGCCGTTCTCGGACATGCCCCACAGGGAGAACAGGCGGCGGCCGAGCACTTCGCCGACCTCGTGGACGAGCCGGGTCGGGATCGCGGCGGAACCGCTGACCACCCAGCGCAGGGCGGTGAGGTCGCGCGGCTCGGCGCGCTGGGCGTCCACGAGGGGGCGCAGGAAGTGCGGCGGGGTGTAGAGGTAGGTGACGCGGTGCTCGGCCAGGAGGTCCGCCATGGCCGCGCCGTCGGTGGAGTCCTGGAAGACGGCGGTCGCGCCGAGGACGAGCGGCAGGAGCATTCCGCGCACGAAGCCCGTGTAGTGCGTGTACGCGGCGATCATCGTCACGACGTCCTCGGCGCCCAGGTCGAACACCCCGGCCTCGCCGCGGATCGGCGCGTAGAGGGTGTTCTGGCTGTGCAGCACGCCTTTCGGCTCGCCGGTGGTGCCGGAGGTGAAGAGGGTCAGGTACGGCTCGTCCGGTCCGAGTCCGTGCTCGGGGAGGGGCGTGTCCCGGGGCGTCTCGAAGAAGAACGCGTGGAGGTCGAGGGCGCCGGCGGGTCTCGTCCCGCCCGAGACCACGACGTGTTCCAGGGACGGCAGTTCGGCGGCGAGGCGGAGGCCGAGCTCACCGCGCGCCTCGCCCTCGAACTCGGCGAGGGTGACGAACACTCTGGCCTCGGTCAGGCCGAGGTAGGCCCGCAGCTCACGCTCCCGGTAGACCGGGAGGAGCGGGCAGATCCGGGCGCCCGCGCGCAGGCACCCCAGGGCGAGGACGGTCAGCTCCCAGCCGTTGGTGAGCTGGACGGCGACGGTGTCTCCGGGACGGACGCCGAGCTCGACCAGGGCGGCGGCGCAGCGGTCGGTCAGCAGGCCGAGTTCGGCGTAGTCGAGCGTGCGGGTCGCCCCCGACCCGATCCGGCGGGCGATGACGGCGGGTTTGCCGGGCTGTTCGCGGATGTGCCGCCGCAGGTCGTCCAGGAAGGTCTCGTCCCGCCACCAGCCGCGCCGGCGGTATTCGTCGGACATCCGCGCCTCCTCGTCCGTCCGGAGACGATGGTGCTCCGGACCCGTGGTCAGTCGTTCGGCTCCTCTGCGCGTCCCCGCGCTGTGTTCCGCGTAGTGCCGCCACCGCCGGGGCGCGCGGCCGGTCAGTCGGTGGCGAAGTGGACGGACGACCGGGCCGTGGCACGTTCCCACGCGTCGCGGTCGCGGAGGTAGAGGGCGTTGCGGGCCTCGACGGCGAGCACCGCCATGCCGGTCCGGTCCAGGCGGTAGGTGATCCGGCCGGTCACGCGCTCGGCGACGGTCGCGACGAACGCCTGCGCGGCCCGGCGGAGCGAGCCGAACCAGCGTCCCTCCAGCGCCTCCCGCGTCCAGAGCTGTTCGACGGACAGCTTCTCCCGCATGGTCTCGGCGGGCACGGTGGCGCCCTCCAGCTGCCGGTAGGCGTGCAGGAGCAGGCAGGCGGCGGGCATCTCCCGCACCTCGAGGACCTTCTCGCCGCCGTCGATGTGCTCCAGGCCCGAGTAGCGGCCGAGGCCGAAGCGGCCGGCGCGGACGTTGAGGGCGCCGATCAGCGCGGGCAGCTCCAGGGGTTCGCCGTCCACGGCCACCGGACGTCCGGCCTCGAAGTCGATGGCGATCCTGTCCGGGCGGTCGGGCGGGACGGCGGCCGTCCAGGTGTAGAGGTCCTCGGGGACGGGGAACCACTCGGGGTCGTCCAGCAGGCCGGACTCGAACTCCCGGCACCACAGGTTGGAGTCCCCGCTGTGCGAACGGTTGGCGAAATCCGGAAAACCGGCCTTCTTCAATGCCGCCTGCTTTTCGTCACGGCCGATCGCGTCGAGTTCGTACGGGCTTCCGAAATACCCGTCGAAACCGAGGGCGGCAATGGAGGTGTTCAGCCTCCGCAGGCTGTTCTGCGACCTGTTGGCGGTGTGCAGCACCAATTGCGCGCCGACTTCTTCGGCGAGTTCCACCGCCACGCGGGCGAGCAGCGGACGACTCAAGGAGGAGCTCACCGGATGCATTCCGAGATAAACCGCCTGGGCGGCGATGGCGGGGGCCACGAACTCGTCGGCGAAGACCGCCGCGCGGTCGGCCAGGACGTGCCGGACGCCGAGCCGCGCCAGGCCGCCGGCGCTGTCGTCGTACTCGGCGTCGCCGCCCAGCCCCACCGACAGCGCGTGAACCTCCAGGTCAGGATGTCGGCTGAGCCGCCACAGCAGGTAGAAGCTGTCCAGCCCGCCGCTGAAGAGCGTCACCACCCGCCCGCCGGCCCGGGCCACCTCTTCGATGTGAGCGAATTCGCGGACGCATTTCTCGGTCCACACATCAAACCTCCGGTGCGGGGAGCAGCAACGCCGTTCCGAGGCCGACGCCATTCCGAAGCCTGGTGATCTTGAAGATACGACCCGCGAACGCGCCTCCGCCCCCGCGAAGGCGTTCGTTATCATCTTGCAACCGCGGCGATCTTCCGCCGCTCGCATTCCACGACCGGAGCAGGTCATGGTTCAGTTGACCTGGCGGTCCCGTCCCGCCCAGTAGGGCTTGCGCAACTCGCGTTTGAGGACCTTTCCGCTGTTCGACAGCGGCAGGGCGTCGACGAACTCGTAGCCGGTGGGCGTCTTCCAGGCGATCAGCGGCTCGCAGTGCCGCCGGATGTCCTCGGCGCTCGCCGTCCGGCCGTGCTTGAGCACGATGACGGCGTGCACCCTCTCCCCCGGCTTGTCGTCCGGGACACCGATCACCGCGACGGCGGCCACGGCCGGGTGCGCCGCGATCGCCTGCTCCACCTCGGTCGAGTAGACGTTCCAGCCGTCGACGTTGATCACGTCCTTGAAGCGGTCGACGATGTGCAGGTAGCCGTCCTCGTCCAGGTAGCCGCCGTCGCCGGTGTGGACCCATCCGTCCCGGACCGTCCGCGCGGTCTCCTCGGGCTTGTTCAGGTAGCCGAGCATCATCGCGCCGGTGCGGACGACGATCTCGCCCACCTCGCCGCGCGGCACCTCCGCGCCGTCCTCGTCCACGATCCGCACCTCGGCGCCGAGCGCGGGCCGTCCGGCCGAACGCAGCTTCCGGCCGGCGACGTGGTCCTCCGGCGGCAGCAGCGTGGCCAGGCCGAACTCGTTCATCCCGTACCACTGGTGGAACGCGGCGTTCGGGAACGCCTTCATCACCCTGGTCAGGAGCGCCTCGGTGATGGGCGCCGCGCCGTAGGCGATGCTCCGCATGCTGGACAGGTCCCAGGCGCCGATGTCCGGATGGTCGACGATCTGCTGCATGGTGCCCGGCGCGAACGGCGCGTGCGTGACCCGGTGGCGTTGGATGGCGTCCACGAGCCCTTCGACGTCGGTCGTGCGGGGGATGACCGTGAGCCCGCCCCAGATCCCCTGGATCAGCCAGGTCACCAGCATGGAGATCGAGGAGAAGTTCGACGTGATGAGGATGCGTCCGCCGGGGACGCCGTGGCACGGGACCCTCGCCGGCAGGATCAGCGCCTGGTGCACCAGAGCGGCGTGGCTGACCACGACGCCCTTGGCCTGCCCGGTCGTCCCGCTGGTGTAGACGACGCCGGCGGGGGCCTCGCCGTTCCGGCGGGCGTCCTCGACCGGCTCCGAGGACGCGATCAGCTCCTCGAACCCGGGCATGCCCGGCGGCGGCGGGCCGTCCCCCACATGGACGACCTGGCGCAGGTCGGGACAGGTTTCCCGGATCTCCGGCAGGCGGTCGAGGAACGCGTCGTCTACGAACAGGATCTCGGTTCGGGACTCGGCCAGCGCGTAGACCATCTCGGGCGTGCTCCACGCGGGGTTGACCGGATGGAACACCCCGTTCGCCCACGCCACCGCCAGGAAGAACTCGATGTAGCGGTCCGAGCCGAGGGCGAGCATCCCCACGTGCTCACCGTCCCCCACGCCGTACTCCCGCAGGGCCCCGGCCAGGCGCGCCACCCGGTCGGCCTGCTCGCGCGCCGTGCGGAACCGGTCGCCGTAGGCCGTGACCGGTTCGTCCGGGGCGAGCTGCAGGGCCCGATGGACGATGTGCGTGATGTGCATGCTCTCCTCCGAGTGGGGCGTGGTCTCCGAGTGGGGCGTGGTCTCCGAGTGGGGCGTCGTCTCCGAGTGGGGCGTGGTCAGCTCGTTCCCGCCGGTCCGGCCGTCCGGACGGCGGCGGGCGTCCGGCGGAAGACGGTCAGGGCCGTCGCGAGCATCAGCAGGGCGAGGACCAGCGCGCCGGTGAACGCCCCGGCGAGCGCCCGGACGAGCGGCCCGTCCACCCGCTCGTAGACGGCGACCAGGACGGCGACCCCGAGCGGCCCGCCGACCTGCGTCGTCTGGATGAGTCCGGACGCGCTGCCGTGCTCGCCGGCAGGCAGGCCGGTCATCGCCACGGCCGTCGCCGCCACCGACACCAGCCCGTGGCCCGCCCCGAACAGCAGCACCGGGCCGAGGATCACCGACACGAACGTGCTCGTCGCCGAGATCTGCGTCAGCCAGACCATGCCGGCGATGGTGAGCGACGACCCGGCCACCATGACCTTCATCGGCCCGGCGCGCGGCAGCAGCCACGGCACGGCCCGGTTCGCGGCGATCACGGTGGCCGTGGTGGGCAGGAAGGCGAGCCCCGTCTCCAGCGGCCCATAGTGGAGGACGCCCTGGACGTAGAGGGTGAGGAAGAACATCATCCCGCTCATCGCGGCGGTGAGGAGCAGCCGCATGAGGCAGGCGCCCGCGCGGTTCCGGTCGAGCAGCAGCCCCAGCGACATGATCGGCTGCTCTGCCCGCGACTCGACGGCGACGAACAGCGCCAGGAGGAGCAGCGCGCCGGTGAGCGCGAGGACGACGAGGCCGTCCCGCCAGCCGGAGTCGGCGGCGCGGACGACGCCGTAGACCAGGAGCGTCATGCCGGTGGTCGCCGTGAACGCCCCGGCGGCGTCGAAGCGTCCCCGGATCCGGGGTGACTCGTGCAGGCACCACCGGGAGAGCGCCACGACGACGATCCCGACGGGGACGTTGAGGAAGAACGTCCAGCGCCACGTCCCCCACTCGATCAGGAGGCCGCCGAGCACCAGGCCGAACATCATGCCGAGGCTGCCGGCGCTGGTCGTCACGGCGTAGGCGCGGTTGCGGGCGGCGTCGTCGGGGAAGCCAGTGGCGATCAGCGCCAGCGAACCGGGCCCGGCGAGCGCGGCGCCCGTCCCCTGCGCGGCCCGCGCGGCCAGGAGCGTCCCGGTGTCGAACGCGAGCCCGCCGACGAGCGAGGCGAGGGTGAACAGCGCGATCCCGGCGGTGAAGACGCGCCGGTGGCCGAGGATGTCGCCCGCCCGTCCCCCGAGTAACAGCAGTCCGCCGAACGCCAGCGTGTAGGCGTTGACGACCCAGGAGAGCTCGGCCGCGGAGGCGTGCAGCTCGCGCTGGATGCTGGGGAGGGCGATGTTGGCGATCGTCGCGTCCAGCAGCAGGATGACCTGACTCGCGGCAAGGATGCCGAGGGTCAAAGTACCGCGAGCCGGTGCAAAGGTCGCCATCGCCGGGAAGCGTACCCCGCCGCTTGTCGATCAAGGAAGCACTCCGGGACCTCGCCGAGGCCCGCGGGACGCCTTGCGCACGGCCGCTCCGGGCATGCTGAACTCCGCTGCGAGAAGCGCGCTCGCCGCGGCGCGACGGTCAGGACGTTTTGTAGCGTTCGGCCATTTCCGTGGCGCGTGCGTGCAGGGACTCGCGGAGCCAGTTCGGGGCCAGGGCCTCGGCGTTCGCGGCGAGTTGCCACAGGGCCCATTCGGCATGCCTCGGGTCCTGGAACGTCGCCTCCAAGCGCAGCCAGCCGTCCGGGTCGGATTCTTCGGTCAGGACGGCCAGCGCGGTCTCCACCAGGTCCGCGCGACGGGCCGGGTCCAGCCGCAGGAGGACGGTGACCTGATCGCCACCGGTGCGGAACCGGGTGCTCCGCTCCTGCCAGGCCCGGCTCAGATCGACGTGGGCCGGACGCTGGGCGGGTTCGGGCAGTTCCTCGGCGGCCAGGATGCGGGACAGCCGGTAGGTGCGGTCCGCGCCGGACCGCGCGGCCAGCAGGTAGCCCAAACCGCGGACGGTCACCAGACCGACCGGGTCCACCGTGCGCCACCTCGCGGGCTCGTTCCACGCCTCGTACCGGATGCGCAGCCGGCGACCGCCGAGGACGGCGCGCCTGACCTCGGCCATGACGGTGTCCGGCACGTCGTCGGGCGCCTGCCGCCGGGACAGCAGGTCGGTGTCGGGATCGACGAGCAGCCGCCGGGCGGCGTCGGCCGCGTTCTCCCGGTGGCTCTCGGGGAGGGCGTCGACCACCTTGAGCATGGCCGAGGCGAGCGCCGAGCCCAGGCCGAACGCCTGGGCGCCGCGCCGCGACCCGGCGATCAGCAGGGCGAGCGCCTCGTCGTGGTTCAGGCCGGTGAGATCGGTCCGGAATCCGGGGAGCAGCGCGAACCCGCCGTGCCGGCCGCGCTCGGCGTAGACCGGGACGCCCGCGGCCGAGAGCGCCTCGATGTCGCGGAGCACCGTCCGGGTGGAGACCTCCAGCTCGCGGGCCAGCGCGGGCGCGGACATCCGGCCGTGCCGGCGCAGCAACAGCACCAGGGAGACCAGCCGGTCGGCGCGCATGCCGGAGATTCTGCCGGAATACACGACAGAGGATGTCGTGATTCGCCGGAAGGCTACCGATGCGTCGGCAGGGAGCGCGGCCACCGGGGCCGGGAACCGCTCGTCACGCGTGCCGACGGACCGAAGGGAGCTGGTGTGGCGATGGAGCGGACGGCGGTCAACCCGTGGCCGTGGTCGGTGGAGCTGGGCTACAACCAGGGCGAACTCGTCTCCGGACACACCCGGACGCTGTACTGCGCGGGACAGGCCGCGATGGGCCCGGACGGCACACCCCGGCACGCCGGGGACATGGCGGCACAGCTGGCGTCGAGCCTGGACAACCTGGAGGCCGTGCTGGGCGAGGCCGGGATGGGGCTCGCGGACCTCGTCCGGCTGAACGTCTACACCACCGACGTCGACCGGTGCTTCGAGCACTACGGCGTGCTGGCGGCGCGGCTGGGCGCCGCCGGTGTCGCGCCGTCCACCACGATGCTCGGGGTGGCCCGGCTGGCACTGCCGGACCTGATGGTCGAGCTCGAAGGGACCGCCGTGGGGTGACGCTCTAGGGACGGCGGCGGGCGGCGGCCACCGTCAGGGGGACGAGGACGACCGCCGCGGCGAGGGCGGCGTATCCCCAGCCGAGGGCGGCGGTGGCGGCCACCGCGCCGACGAGCAGCGGGCCGCCCGCGTCGCCGAGTTCACGGCCGAGCTCGGCCGCTCCCATCGTCTGCCCCATCCGCTCCGCCGGGGTGGCCGCGGCCAGGGCGGCGAAGCCTATCGGCGTGACCAGGCCCGTCCCCGCGCCGATGAGGACCGCCGCGGCCAGCAGCCCCGCCAGACCGGGGACGACGGCGGCGGCGAGACCGCACGCCGTCAGCGCGAGGCCGCTGGCCAGGCCGGCGGGGACGGTCAGCCGTCCGTCGTCCAGGGCGCGTCCGGCCCACGGCTGGACGAGGCCCGCGCAGGCCGCCAGCAGGGAGACGGCGGCGCCGGTGGCCACCGGCCCGAGCCCGGCCGCCGAACCCGACAGCGGCAGGAATCCCACGCCGACCGCCAGGGCCGCGGTGGCGGCGGCCAGGGCCGTGACCGGACGCAGGAAGGCGGGGTCCGCGAGGCGGCGGCCGAGGTCCAGGAGGGTCTGCCGGGTCTTGGGCAGCGGCGGGACGACCGGGACGGCCAGGGCCGCCCAGACGGCGACGCCCGCGGCGAGCACCGTCAGGACGGCGAACAGCAGGGACAACCCGCCCGCCCAGACCAGCACGCCGCCGAGCAGCGGACCGGCCGTGTAGCCGATGCTCTTGAAGAAGCCGTAGGAACCGAACGCGCGACCGTGCCTGGCCCGGGGATTCAACCGGGCCACCAGCGCCGAGGCCGCCGGGGAGAAGGCGGAGGCGGAGGCTCCCTGCCCCAGCCGGGCGGCCCACAACCACGCCGGGTCCCGGACCGCGACGTACAGGGCGGAGGCGACGGCGAACGCGACCAGGCCGCCGATCAGGACGGAACGAGGCCCGACGCGGTCGGCGAGAGCGCCGAACACCGGCTTGAGGACGACCTCCGCGCCGTCGTACAGGGCGAGCAGGACGCCCAGGTACAGCACCGAGCGCACCAGGTCGCGGTCTCCCGCGCCGAGGTTGGCGGCGATGCCGTGGGCCCCGAAGGCGGTGGTGAACCCGGCCGCGTACAGCGGCCACATCCGTCGTCGTCCCGAGGGATGCGCCGCCGCTGCCGGGTCTGCGCTCTGCCCGCTCATCACCTGCCTGGCGACGGCCCGTCGTCCCGGGTCACGCCCGGGCGCGCTGTCCCTTGCCGCGCTGACCGTTGCCACGCTGACCGTTGCCACGCTGACCGTTGCCGCGCTGACCGTTGCCACGCTGCCCCTTGCCACGCGGCCCGTTGGCGCGCTGCTCCTTGCCACGCGGCTCCTTGGCGCGCGGCTCGGGAGCGCGCTGCTCCTTGGCGCGCTCCTCCTTCAGGCGCTGCTCCTCCTGCCGGACCTGGGCGAACGTGGCCTGCTCGCGCTCCAGCCACTCGGGCCGCTCGACCTTGAGGGCCTCGATCTCGGCGGTGGTCAGGGGGCCGGTGATCCCGGCGCGGGCGAGGCCCGAGGCGGAGACGCGGAGCTTGGCGGCGGCGACCTGGCGGGGGTGGGGACCCTCGCGGCGCAGGTCGGAGAGCCACGCGGGCGGGTCGGCCTGGAGCGCGTTCAGCTCGTCCCGGGAGACGACGCCCTCCTGGAACTCGGCGGGCGCCGCCGACAGCAGGATCCCCAGCTTCCTGGCCGCGGTCGCCGGCTTCATGGTCTGCGGCGTCTTCGCCTTGGACGTGCTCATGGCACCAAGGGTAGCCAGGGGAAGGGAGCCCTCCGGACGCGACTAGGCTGGGACGATGACCAAGGGTGAGTTCCGGGTGGCCTACGCGCCGGGGGTGACCCCCGGCAAATGGGCCGGGGTGTGGGCCGAGCGGGTGCGGGACGTGCCCCTGGAGCTCTCCCAGGTGCCCGCCGCCGAGGCCGTCGCCCTGGTGCGGGACGGCGGCGCGGACGCGGCGTTCGTGCGCCTGCCGCTCGACCGCGAGGGCCTGCACGTGATCCCGCTGTACGTGGAGACGACCGTGGTGGTCGTGCCGAAGGACCACGCGGTGGCGGCGGTCGAGGAGGTGGAGGTCGCCGATCTCGCCGACGAGGACGTGCTCGAGCCGCTGGACGAGGTCCTGGTCTGGGACGAGCGTCCGGGCGAGCCCGCCTTCACCCGTCCCGCGACCACGGCGGAGGCGGTCGAGCTGGTCGCCTCGGGCGCCGGGGTCCTGCTCGTCCCGCAGTCGCTGGCCCGCCTCCACCACCGCAAGGACCTGACGTACCGTCCGGTGACCGACGCCCCGCAGTCGCAGATCGGGCTGGCGTGGCTCGATGTGGAGACGTCCGACCTCATGGAGGAGCTGATCGGGATCGTCCGGGGCCGGACGGTCAACAGCTCGCGCGGACGGGCGGCGCCGCAGCAGCCGGCCGAGCGGAAGAAGACGCCGCAGAAGCGGTCCGCTCCCCCGAAGGGCCGCCGCCGCACGCGCCGCCGCTGACACGGGCCCCCGCTTCCGGCGGCGACGGGTGCCGGCCGGCCGTGCCGGAGCGTCCTCAGCCGACGGCGGTGGGGATCGTCCGGCCGCCGGGTTCCTGCTCGGTCCCTGCGACGGTCTCAGGGGCGGTCTCTCCGCGGCGACGCACGTAGTAGGCGATCGCCAGGACGAGGACGATCGGGCCCCACAGCTCGACCGGACCCGTGCAGACCGCCGCGAGCGCCTTCCACCAGCCGTTGTCGTACGGCTGGACGTCGACGACCCCGGAGAACGTGAGGGCCTGCCCGCCGCCGAGCGGGACGGACGTGAACAGCAGGGTGAGGATCAGCCCGCCGAGCACCGCGGGGACGACCGCGGCGAGCGGCCGGACGCGCCTGCCTCCGATCAGCGGGAGCCAGCCGGGCGTGACCTCGCCCCAGCCGCGCACGAGGCCGATGCAGAGGAAGGCGATCAGCTCCGAGACCACGCTGAGCCCGACGACATACGGGATGCTGATCCAGTAGCCCGGCATACCGGGACCGTCGTGTCTCTGGCCCATGTCGAAGTGGAGGGCGAACGGCAGCCGCCACAGGCAGGAGGGAAGCAGGATCACCGGCAGCGCGTACGCGAGCCGGAGGATCCAGCGGGGAACCGGCCGTGCGGTGTCGCTGGTGGCCGGTGCGGTGTGGACGACGAGGCGAAGGACGCGGGTGAGGAACACGGCCACGACTCTTCCGCCCGGCCGGCGCCCGAGGGATCACCCGCTCGGAGTAACCCGCTCCCCCACTCGGGGGAATGCGGGCCTTGTCGAGACCTGACCTGCCCGTCCGAGGGCTGGGGTCAGGCCGTCGAACGACCGGCCTCCTCCGTCCGGGCTCACCGGGGTTCGGGCGGGGTCCAGGGGACTCGGCGCCGTCGGATGGCGGAAGTCCGGACGGTGCTGCGGGCTCCGTCGGCGGCCACGCAGAGATCGACCGCGCCCGGCGATGCCGCCGCCGACCACGGCCGCCGCCGGTCGTTCGGTCATGGCCGGTCTCCTCTCGGCGGACGAGGCGCCGGCATGCCGCGTGCCTCAGCGGCCCGTCGCGCGCTCCGTGCCGACGTCGTGCCAGACGGCCTTGGCCCCGCTGTGGCCGATGCGGACGACCTGGACGGCCGTGCCCACCGAGGCTCCGACGGTGAGGACGGCCGCGACGACGGTGACCGCGGCGGCCCAGCGGGGAGCGGCGGCGGCGCGGCGCGAGTACCAGGCGACCGCCACGATGACGGCCAGCGTCAGCCACAGGCCCGCGACGAGCGGCAGCAGGCCGTCGGCGAGTTCCGCGTGGTGCTCCACCAGCGCCGTGTGCGGCACCTTCTTCTCCAGGCCCTCACCGCTGGAGGTGGCCATCGGGACCGACACGACGCCGAGCGTCGCCAGGCCCAGCACCCAGGGCGCGGCGACCTTCCGCGCCCTGGGCCAGACCGCGACCACCAGGGCGGCGAGCACGACCAGCGGGATGAGGAAGACGACGAGGTGGACGACCAGCGGATGGACGGGCAGTCCCCAGAGAGTGGTGGGCATGGTTGATCCTTCGAGTCGGTGACATCCAGCAGTGAAGCCGTCCGGAGATCACCGGGGAACCTTGCAGGAAGGATTCAGAGAGTCTTCATAGGCCCGCGCACCCTCGTCGGAGGTCCCGACGGGAGGCTCCTACCAGGACCCGCCGTGGCCGCCGCCGTCGCCGCCGCCCACTCCGCCGTGGTCGTGGCCGTGACCGCCGCCGCCGTCCAGGCCGATGCCCTCGCCGCCGCCTCCGCCGCCGCTCCAGCCCGTCCGGACGCGGGAGGGACGGCTGGGGGACGAGGACCGGACGTCGGCGGGGCGCGGGTACCCGCCCCGGAACATGCCGCCCAGCGCGACGAAGCGTTTCTGCTGGTCCTTGGCCGTGCCGTCGTAGGAGTACCAGTCGGCGTCCGCGAGGTGCTCGGCGGCGTACCGCTCCAGCCACGTGTACTGGTTGAGGGAGAACGCGTACGGCAGGTTCTCGTGCGGCCGGGCGGCGACGGCGGCCGAGTACCCGAAGTTTCCGGTGTAGTTCCCGATGACCCGTTCGAGCGACCGGTGGAGCAGATCGTCCAGGTTCCGCAGGCGAAGGAGCGCCACGACACCGAGCACCAGCGCCGCCGTGCCGCCCATCGCGAGATCCCCGAACGTGCTCCGGAAGAACAGGTCGACGACCAGGAGGGCGATGCCCGCGAGCCCGCAGAGGACCATGGCGATCACGTTGACCTCGACCGCGTCCCGGTGGTCGGACACGGGCCACATCGGGCGCTGGTACGTCCGCACCCAGGGCAGGTCCCACACCTGCTCCTTGGTCGCGCGGTGGACGATGCCGTGGAGCCGGACGCCGAACTCCTCGGTCGGCACCGCCTCGTCCCCGAGCTCCGCCAGGAACTCCGCCTCGTACGGCCGCAGGTCGTCGGGGTCGCTGTCGGGGACGCGCCGGATGACCACGGGCTCGCCGGGCCCGCCCGGATCGTGGATGCGCAGGTGGCCCCGGACGGCCAGCTCCAACGTGACCACCGCGGGCAGGTCGTGGACGAACGTCCGGCGCAGCCACTGCACCTGGACGGGGCCGAGGTCGCGGTTGGGCGGGGTGCCCGGAAGCGTGTCCCACAGCCGCCGGTCGCGGGCGCGCACGAGGCCCGGAAGCGTGTCCCACAGCCGCCGGTCGCGGGCGCGCACGAGCGCGTCGACCACGGCGACCAGGACGGCCGCCGCGAGCGGCGTCCATCCGATCCAGTCCACCGACCACCATGAACCCGCGGCGTGCATCCGGCGCCACTCCCATCCGTCCGACCCGGTCGGCGTGCCGGCGGCGGCCCCGCGGCGACGGCTCCGGCCACCTGGACGCCGAGCGGACATCTCCCCCGCCGACACGCATTCGCCCCATGAAAGCACGCCCGCTCGGATGACGGTCGGGTCACCGAGCGGGCGCGGGCAGGCGGACTGACCGGCGGGCGGACAGGCGGGAGGGTCAGGCGTCGGGCCGGCTCCAGGGCCCCTGGCGGACGAGGGAGACCTCGCCCAGGTGCAGCGGCAGCCGCCGTCCGGTGATCTCCTCCGGGACGACCCGGACGAAGGACGCCTCCGGCAGCTCGAACCACGCGGCGGGCGAGCGGTCCGCGAGCCGCGCCGCGTCGGCCGGGTCGTCCACGACCGTGGCGACCCCGTGCACCAGGACGCTCCAGCCGGTGCGCAGCGCGGGTTCGGTGTCGTCGGCCTCGAAGGCCAGTTCGCGGCCCGTCCGGACCGCGTCGAGCTTGTCGCCGGGGGCCGAGCGGAACACGATGGCGTCGCCGTCCAGGAAGAAGTTCACCGGGAGAACGACGGTGCGTCCGCCGGCGCCGGTCCAGGCGACGCGTCCGACCGCGGCGGTCTCCAGCAGTCGCAGGCAGGCGGTGCGGTCGAGGACGTCGGGAAGGTCGGATCCGGTCATGGGGTGTCCTGTCCGTGAGGGGGGTTCGGTGGTGGGTCGGGCTGCCGGGTCAGTGGTTGGTGCGGTGGTCGAGGCGGACCCACGCGGTGTCCCAGAGCCGGGAGCGCACGCGGTCGCAGCGGCGGCGGAACAGCACGTGGACGAGGACGGGTCCCGCGGCCACGGCGAGCAGGGAGACCGCCACGGTGAGAACGGTGTCGGTGACCGTCCTGACATGCCGCCGGGGCGGGTTGTCGGTGAGCCGGACCGGGGTCGCCCAGAGCTTGACGTGGTCGCCGACGGCGACGACGCGCGCGGTGGTGTAGGAGCCGACGAAGCGGTGGCCGTCGGCGGCGGTGCCGACGACGTCCACGCGGTCCCCGTGCTTGCGGTCGGCCAGGCCGGTGACGACCGCCGACACCGGCTGCCACGTCGCCGCCTCCGCGAGCTCGGTGCGCACGCCCCGGTCGTAGGCGGCGGCGCCGACGCGCAGGCCGGTGACCGGCGCGACGAGCAGGAAGAGGACCAGCAGCGCGAGGCCGACGAGCCGCTGGCGGCGGTCCACGTCGCGGCGCAGCGGGTTGGCGTCCCACCCGAGGCGGCGGCGGAGGGCGGCGGTCCGCGGCGGCGATCCGGGGCGGTGCGAGCGGCTCATCGTCGGCTCCTCGTGCTGGGGCGCGCCCCGTCGTCCTGGTCGTCCTGCGGTGCGTCTCATCGTCGGTTCCACCGTAGGGAGGGGACGCGCGCGCGGCCCAGGGCCGAGTGGCCCGGGCCGCACGGACCTTGGGCACTTCGTGCGGTGCGGACGCGGGGACGAACGTCCCGCCGAACATGGGGCGAAAGCGACTTATCGCCGCATGCCTCTCCGCGAGTGAATGGAGGCGTCAGAGAAAACGACGGCACGAGGAAGTGAGAGCGCGATGACGGTCTCCGAAAAGGGCCACGCCCCCCGCACCCACCGCGTCCACCTGCCCCACCCGGCCCCGCACCCGCTGGTCGAGTCCGCCCCCGCCCGGTACGTCTGGGCGCTCGCCCGGCTCGCCCTCGGCTGGGTCTTCCTCTGGGCCTTCCTGGACAAGACCTTCGGCCTGGGCCACGACACCAAGAACGCGCAGGCGTGGATCCACGGCGGGAGCCCCACCAAGGGATTCCTGACGTTCGGCGCCAAGGGCCCGTTCAAGGACTTCTACCACCACATCGCCGGCGCGGCCTGGGCCGACTGGCTGTTCATGTTCGGGCTCGGCGCGATCGGCGCCGCGCTGGTGCTGGGCATCGGGATGCGGATCGCCGCGTCCGCCGGAGCGCTGCTGCTGGTCATGATGTGGACGGTGGTCCTGCCGCCCGCCAACAACGTCTTCATGGACGACCACCTGGTCTACGCCCTGGTCCTGGTCGGCCTGGCCCTGGTCTCGGCGGGCGACACCGTCGGACTCGGCCGCTGGTGGGGCGGCACCGCCCTGGTGCGGAAGCTCCCCGTGCTCAAGTGATCGGCCGCGCAGGACGGAAGTGATCGGCTCGATGACGAGATCCGCCCCACGGCGGGACGTTCCGGACGGGACGTCCCGCCGTTCGCGGTGGATACTGTCCGCGTGGGAGACAGAGATCCGACCCGTGAGGCGGGCACGCGGATGAACCTGCCGCAGCTGCGGCTGGACGATCTGCTGAGCGAACTACAGGCACGGCTGGAGGCGGCGCGGGCGACCCGCGACCGCGTCCACGCGCTGCTGGAGGCCGTGGTCTCCATCGGCAGCGACCTGGATCTGGAGACCGTGCTGCGGCGCCTGGTCGAGGCGGCCACCACGCTCGCGGACGCGCGCTACGGCGCCCTCGGGGTGATCGGGGAGGACCGCGAGCGGCTGGTGCAGTTCATCACCGTCGGGGTGACCGAGGAGCAGATCGCCGGCATCGGCCACTGGCCGGAGGGGCAGGGCATCCTCGGCCTGCTCATCAAGGACCCGCGGACGCTGCGGCTGCCGGACCTCGGCGCCCACCCCGAGTCGTACGGCTTCCCGCCGAACCACCCGCCGATGCGCGGGTTCCTGGGCGTCCCGATCCGGGTCCGGGACGAGGTGTTCGGCAACCTGTACCTGACCGAGAAGCGCGACGGCCGCCCGTTCGAGGAGGAGGACGAGGTCGTCGTGTCGGCGCTCGCGACGGCGGCGGGCGTGGCGATCGAGAACGCGCGGCTGTACGACCTGGCGCGGCGGCGCGAGCGGTGGCTGGAGGCGTCCGCGGAGATCTCCACCGGCCTGCTGTCGGGCGACCCGGCCGGCCGGGTGATCGAGCTGGTCGCGCGGCGCGTGCGGGAGGTCGCCGACGGGGCGTTCGCGGCGGTGGCGCTGGCCGGACCGGACGGCGCGGAGTTCTCGGTCGTGTCGGCCGACGGCGCGGACGCCGGGAGGCTCACCGGCGCGCGGTTCCCCGCCGGCGGCGTGCTCGGCGAGGTGTTCCGGGAGGGACGCTCCCTCCGCCTGGAGGACGGGGCGGCCGGGCTCGCCGCGACGGCCGCCTTCCACGGCCTGGAGGCGGGGCCGCTGCTGGTGGTGCCGCTCGGCACCGGGACGGCGGCCCGCGGCGTCATCGTGGTGGCGCGCGAGCCGCAGGGTGCGGCGTTCGACGACGGGACGCAGCGGCTGCTGGAGACGTTCGCCGGGCAGGCGGCGGTGGCGCTGGAGCTGGCCGGGCGGCGGCGCGACGCCGAGCGCGTCGCGCTGCTGGAGGACCGCGACCGCATCGGCCGCGACCTGCACGACACGGTGATCCAGCGGCTGTTCGCGACCGCGATGACGCTGATGGCCGCCATCAAGATCACCGAGAAGCGGGAGGTCGCCGTCCGGGTGCAGCGCGCCGTGGACGACCTGGACGACACCGTCCGGCAGATCCGCTCGACCATCTTCGCGCTGCAGACCCGGTCCGACGAGGAGAGCCTGCGCGGCCGGATCCACGCCCTGGTCGACAACGCCACCGAGCAGCTGGGCTACGCGCCGTCGGTGCGCCTGGACGGCCTGCTCGACACCGTCGTCCCCGACGACGTCGCCGACCACCTGGTCGCGGTGGCGCGCGAGGCGCTGTCGAACGTCGCCCGGCACGCGCACGCCACGCGCGCGGAGATGTCGGTGGACGTCGGCGGGGACGAGCTGGTGCTGCGGGTGGCCGACAACGGCGGCGGCCTCAGGCCCGGCGGCCACCGGGGCGGCCTGCGCAACATGGCGGGCCGCGCCGAGGACCTCGGCGGCACCATGGAGGCCGGCGACGCGCCCGGCGGCGGCACGGTCCTGGTCTGGCGCGTCCCGCTGTGACCGGGCTCAGAAGGTGACCGGGCTCAGAAGTCGTCGCGGTGGTCGGCGTCGGCCGACTTGAGCTGGACGGAGAGCGCGGCGGCCTGCGTGCGGCGGCTCATCCCGAGCTTGCCGAACAGGTTGGAGACGTAGTTCTTCACGGTCTTCTCCGCCAGGTGCATCCGCTCGCCGATCTGCCGGTTCGTCAGACCCTCGCCGATGAGGTCGAGGATCTGCCGCTCCTGGTCGGTCAGGCCGGCGAGCGGGTCGCGGCGCTCCTGCCGGCGGCGGATGCGGGCGAGCATCCGGGCGGTGCTCTGCGGGTCGAGCAGGGACTGCCCGGACGCGACCGTGCGGACGGCCCCGACCAGGTCCGAGCCGTGGATCTGCTTGAGCACGTACCCGGCGGCCCCCGCCATCACCGCGTCCATGAGCGCCTGGTCGTCGTCGAAGGAGGTCAGCATCAGGCAGGACAGCCCCGGCGTGCGGGACCGGACCTCGCGGCAGATGGAGATGCCGTCGCCGTCGGGCAGCCGGACGTCCAGCACCGCCACGTCCGGACGGACGGCCGGGATGCGCGCGACGGCGGACTCGGCGGTGCCGGCCTCGCCGACGATCTCGATGTCCGGCTCGGCCGACAGCAGCGCCGCCACACCCCGGCGCACCACCTCGTGGTCGTCCACCAGGAACACGCGGATCGTGCGCGGACTCCGCTCCGTACCGGCCATCGACGCTCCTCGGGGTTCGGCCTCGGTCAGACGCCGACCACCGTAACCCAGGGCGCGGTGTGCGGCGTAGGTACGGCCGCGACCGGAAGTCGGGACCAAAGTCCCTGGTGTTTCCGGCCTCCGCTCCCCGAGTCGACGGCGTGCAGGGTCAGGGGGCCAGCGGCGCGGGGGTGGCCGTGGCGCGGGGCGAGGCGGAGAACCGCGTGCCGGTGAGCCGGTCGCAGTCCAGGCGCAGGTACCGCTCGGACGCGGCGTCCGGCGAGCGCGGCGGGAACAGCGCGTCCAGCCGGGCGGTCTCGGCCGGATCGCGGACGGCCCGGACGCGGCCCACGGTGGTGACCGACCATCCCCGCTCGCCGCCGGGCTCGATCGCGTCGGTCTGGAAGGCGACGACCGTCTCGTCCCGCAGGGCCGCCTCCACCGGAGACCCGGCCGCGACGCGGAACACCACGCTCCGCCCGTCCAGGACGAACGCGGTCGGCCACACCGCCGGCAGCGCCCGCCAGGTGAAGACCACCCGGCCGAGGCGGACCGACCGCATCAGCTCCAGGCACTCGGCCCGCCCCAGCACGTCACGTCCCTCGTCCACCAGCATGTCCCCGGCTCCGCACGTCCGGCCTCAGCCCAACCGGGCGAGGCGCTCCTCGTACTCTTCGGTGTCGATCTCGCCGCGCGCGTAGCGCTCGGCGAGGATCGCGCGGGCCCCGCCGCCCTCGTCCGTGGCGCGGTCCCGCGGGGAGTCCCCGGCGGCCGGGCCGCCGTCGCGCCGCCGGCCGAACCCGGCCCGCAGCACGATCCAGACGGCCGCGCCGATCACCAGCGTCCAGAGCCCCATCATCATCAGTGCCATCCAGCCCCACGTCCCGCCGGAGCCGTGCCCCATGTGCCCCCACGGGCCGTCCGGGTCGGACAGCGCCAGAGCAGTGAGCGTTCCCATCGCTTTGCCTCCTTCACCAGTTGAGGGGCGCGGCCGGGTACCGGCCGTCGCTCCTGCCCAGCCCCCGGGTGTCGACGCGGACCACTCCCTCGACCTCCTCGATCTCGCGGACCAGCCGCTCGACCTCCAGCCGCGACGGCACCGTGCCGTGCAGCGTCACCACCCCCTGGTCCACCCGCAGCCGCACGTCCGGCACGTCGGCCAGCACCTCGCGCACGATCTCGTGGTGCACGTCGGTGTCGGCGCGGTTGAACACGCGCAGCAGGTCCGAGCGGGTGACGATCCCGACCATGCGGCCGTCCCCCGCGCGCACCACCGGCAGCTGGTTCACCCCGTGGTGGTGCATGAGCTCGGCCGCCTCGGCGACCGTCCGGCCGACCGTGACCGTGCGCGCCGGGCTGCTCATCAGCTCGGCCGCGGTCGCGCCCAGCGCCCGCCGGTGCTCGCGGCCCTGGCGGCCGAGGCCGCCGACCCGCCGCTCGCGCAGGCCGGGAATCTCCTTGAGCACCAGGTCGGCCGACGACACGATGCCGCGGACCGCCCCGGCGGCGTCCACCACCGGCATCGCGTTGATGTGGTTCTCGCGCATGGTCAGCAGCACCGTCTTGAACGGCGTGTCGAGCGCCACCGCGACCACGCGCCGCGTCATGACGTCCTCGACCAGTGTCTTCGCCGGGTGTCCCATGACGACCTCCTCGACCGTTCCGGCCGGCCCCGCCCCGGTGGGCGGCTCCCCGGTCCACCGGATCCGGTTCCTGTTACCAGCCTGTCCGTCGCGCGCCCGGGTTTCACGTGCCGAAGGTCCCCGAGGTGGACGGCCCGGGGTGGGCCGAAGGGCCCGAAGGTCCCGGGTCCGGCGGTCCGGACGGCAGCCGGGGACGGACGGCGCGCCGGATGGCCCGGGGGTGAGCGGACCGATGCCGCCGGGTGCGGGACTTTGGTCCGTGGTGGAACGCCGGACCGTGAGGACACTGGATGTCAGCAGCCGACGACGGAGAGGCATCCTGCGATGAACACCCATGAGACCCGGCCCATCCTGGTGGGCGTGGACGGTTCGCCGTCCGCCGGACGCGCCCTGGCCTGGGCGGTGGCCGACGCCGAGCGGCGGGGCCGCCGGCTGCACATCCTGCACGCGCTGGAGATCCCGCCCTACGACCTGCCGCTGCTGGGCGCCCCCGGCGTCGCCGACTCGCTGCGCGAGGGCGCGATGCGGGTCCTGGCCGACGCCGAGCGCGCCGCCCGCGCCCAGGCCCCGGACGTCGAGGTCACCGCGAAGCTGGTGGAGGCGCACGCCGTGCACGCCCTGTGCGACCGGTCGGCGGGCGTGCTGGAGACCGTGGTCGGGCACCGGGGCCGGGGCGGGTTCGCGGAGATGCTGCTCGGTTCGGTGGGCCTGGGCGTCGCCGAGGGGTCCGAGTCCCCGGTGGTCGTGGTGCGCGGCGGCGAGGGCCGTTCCTCCGGCCGGAGCGGGGACGGCGAGGTCGCGGTCGGGCTCGCCCTGGACGGCGACGACGCCGCGCTGGAGTTCGCGTTCGCCGAGGCCGCCGCGCGCGGCGCGTCCGTCCGGACCGTGCACGCCGCGCTCGGGCCGCGGCTGGCGGTGGACGCGATGCGCCAGAACGCCGACGAGGAGCGGCTGCTCTGGGCGCTGCTCGAGGCGCACGCGCCGCTGCGCAAGCGGTTCCCCGACGTCCCCGTCACCGAGAGCGTCGTCTGGGACGACCCGGTGACCGCGATGGTCGACGCGTCCCGGACGGCCGACCTGGTGGTCGTGGGCCGCCGGCACCGTCCCGGACCGGTCTGGCGGGCGCTCGGCTCGGTCGGGCACGGCACCGTCCGGCACGCCGCCTGCCCGGTGGCGGTCGTCCCCGCCACCGCGTGACCGCGCGCCGGTCGCCGTCCGCGCCCGGCCGCGGTTCCCTCCGGCGCCCGCCCGGAAACCCGGACGGCGTAAGTCGAAGGTCCCGTCGTCCGCCGACTCCCGACCCTGCCGGGGACCGGCGGACGGGCCGAGACTCAGGGCATGGAGAACCGTGTGGATGAGACGCCCCCCGTCCCCGCGTCCTCGCTGGCGCGCCATCCGTTCCTGCGCGGCCTGCGCGGTCACCACCTGGAGCGGCTGGCGACGGCCGCCCACCGGGTCACGGCCCCCGACCGGCACCGCTTCTTCGACGAGGGCGGACGCGCCGACCGCTTCTGGCTGGTCGAGACCGGCCGGGTCGGGGTGGACGCGCACGTCCCCGGGCGCGGCCTGGTGGTGGTCGAGACGCTCGGCCGCGACGCGGTGCTGGGCTGGTCGTGGCTGTTCCCGCCGTTCCAGTGGCGGTTCGGCGCGCGCGCCCTCGCGCCGGTCCGCGCCGTGGAGTTCGACGCCAGGCTGGTCCGGACGCTGTGCGCGGACGATCCGGAGTTGGGGCACGAGCTGACCCGCCGGTTCGCCGAGGTGATGCTCGACCGGCTCCAGGCCACGCGGATGCGCCTGATGGACGTCTACACGCATCCGGGCCGGATCCGTCCGGGCGAGACCCTGTGGCCGGACCGCTGAGCACGCCTGCGCGTCCTCGGCTCGTCACGGCCCTCGCGGCGGCGACCGCCGCCTGACCCGTCGGAAGGAGAAGACCTCCGGGCGGGACGAGGCACCTGAGGTGAGGCCCCGTCCGCCGGAGGTCTTCGGCTCTTTCCCCCGAGGGGACGCGTCCGGTCAGCCGGCCGCGCGCATGACGGCGGAGATGTCCGCGCCGCTGGTGACCAGCCGCTCGTACTCGGGACGGCGCAGCTCGCCGCCCATGAACGGGTACGGGTTGCGGTGGACGGCGGGGCTCGGCTCCGGGGTGAGCGCCGCGAAGTGGATCTCCCGGGCGCCGGTCTCGGCGACGACGCGGGCGACGTTGCGGGGCGTGATGCCGCCGCCCGGCATCACGACGATGCGGTCGCCCGCGCGCCGGACCAGCTCGGCGATCAGCGGGGCGCCCTCCAGCGCGCTGCTGTCCTGCCCGGAGGTCAGGACGCGGTCCACGCCGAGGTCGATGAGGGTGTCCAGGGCGGCGAACGGGTCGGCGGCCATGTCGAAGGCCCGGTGGAAGGTGACCGAGAGCCCGCCGGCGGCCTTCATCAGCCGCTCGGTGACCGGGCGGTCGATCTCGCCCTCGGGGGTGAGCGCGCCGATCACCACGCCGTGCGCGCCGGCCTCGCGGGCCGCGACGACGTCGTGCTCCATCGCGGCGATCTCGTGCTCGTCGAAGATGAAGTCGCCGCCGCGCGGGCGGATGATGACGTGCACCCGGATCGACGACACCGCGGCGAGCGCGGCGCGGACGGTGCCGAGCGTGGGGGTGAGCCCGCCGTCGAACAGCGCCGCGCACAGCTCCACGCGGTCGGCGCCCGCCCTCTCGGCCGCGATGGCGCCCTCGACGCTGTCGATGCAGATCTCGTGGGTGAGGCTCACTGGTGTCCTTCCGGGGTGGTGCGGATCTCGCCGACGGGGCGTCCGCCGCCGAGGACGGGGACGGCGCCGAGCGGCGCGGCGGGAGTGGTGTCGACGCCGAGCGCGGCGAGCGCGCGCAGCGCGATGGCGGTGGTGGCGCGGGGGCTGCCGTCGATGACCTTCACCGCGACGGCGGACCCGTCGGCGGTCGCGGCGACGAGCACGCCCTCGGCGCCGCCCTTGGCCACGCAGCCGGGGAGCAGCCGCATGAACTCGGTGTTGGCGTGGCCGGTGCCGCCGACGTACTCGGGGTGGGCGCGCATGGCGTCGGCGACCGCGCGGTACGGGCCGTCCGCGCGGACGAGGGTGGCCATCGCGCGGGCCAGGCCGGTCAGGGTGAGGCCGAACAGGGGCGCGCCGCAGCCGTCCACCGCGACGGGCGAGGGCTCCTCGCCCGCGGCCTCGCCCATGATCCGGGCGACCTCCCGCTGCAGCGGGTGGTCCGGGTCGAGGTAGCTCTCGGTGGGCCAGCCGTTGGCGGCGCAGGCGGCGAGCATCGCGGCGTGCTTGCCGGAGCAGTTCATCCGCTCGCGGCTCTCGCCCTGCCCGGCGCGGATCAGCGCGGCCTTGGTCGGCTCGTCCTCCGGCCAGGACGGCGGGCAGCGCAGCGCCTCCACGCCGAGCCCGGCGCCGGCGAGGATCGCCTCGACCGCCGCGAGGTGGAAGTCCTCGCCGGTGTGGCTGCCCGCGGCGATCGCCAGCCGCTCGCCGGCGAGCGGCGCGCCCGCCGACAGGCACGCCACCGCCTGGAAGGGCTTGGTCGTCGAGCGCGGCAGGACGGTCTCGTCCACCGCCCCGCGCGCGTAGGCGACGCTCCCGTCGGGGGCGACCCCGACGACGCTGCCGTAGTGGCGGCTCTCGACGAAGTCGTTGCGGACGACCTCGGCAAGTACTTCGTACATCGGTCCCCTCATCACGGTTGTGCGGCGTCGGGAGCGGCGGGCTCGGCGGCGGCCGTCGGGACGGCGGCGCCCGGTTGCGCGGCGGCCGGGACCGCGCGGG
>NZ_QURH01000336.1 GCF_003428695.1 Actinomadura logoneensis | reverse complement strand
GGCGGCGCGCCCGTGCCCGGCACGCGCGTGCTCGGCGCGGGCGTGCTTGGCACGCGTGGCGGTCCGCGCGGTGGCGGGGCAGGCGAGCGCGACGGTGATCGCCGCAGCGGCGGCAGGGGCGAGCACTGCTTGGGCTTTGGTCATCGAAGTCCGTCCTGGGCGGGGTAGGTGATGGGCTGGGTCGGCGGGTCGATCAGCACGGGCGGTAGGCCACGAGCACGCCGTTGTCGTAGACCGGGCACAGCTTCGGCCCGGGATGCGTCCTGGGCTTCGGCTGGGGCTTGGGATGGGTCACCCGAGGCGGCGGGACGTGGCGACGCGGCGGCGGGTTCTGGTGGTGCGAGGAGGGGGCCGTCCCTCCGCCGCCCCTGGCCGGTGCCGACGGCGCATGGGGTGCGTGAGCGCCGGAGTGCGTGGGACTGGCCTGCGCGGACGGCCGTTCCGTGGGCGAGGCGACGCCCTTGGACGGCGCGGCGCCGGTCGGCGGGACGGGAGCGGTCGGCGGTACGGCGTCGGGCGGCGGCGGGGCGACCGCGGACGGCTGGTCGGCGGGGGCGGTGCTCGGAGGCGGGGCCTGCGGAGCGGGCGACGGGCGGGAGTCCTGGCTGACCAGCGCCCAGGCCAGCGTGCCGCCGGCGGTGGCCGCCACGGCGCCGACGACGGTGAGCACCAGACCGCGGGAGCGCCGCCGGATGGAGGGGGCGGTCCGGGGCAGCGACGGGAGGTCGGCCTCCCAGAAGGAGGTCTGCTCGGGCGGCGGGGAGGTCGTCGCGAAGAAGCTCCCCGGCTCCGGCTCCGGCTCGGGCTCGTCGGCCCAGAGGGTGGTGAACGGGTCTCTGGCCCGCTGCGCCGCGTCCTGCCGCCGGGACGTCTCCGGCGGGACGTCGAGCGAGTCGAAGGAGGGCTTCTCGGAGGACAAGTGGCACCGCCGTCACGGATCGGGGCGCGTGGTGAGCCGGGCGCCGTCAAACAAAAGGGGCAGTATGCGGGATTACATGAAATTCCGAACACAAACCGCGCCTCACGGCAAGCCGCTGTCGAGCCCTCGATTCCATCAAGGGAGGGCGCGGAGAGAATGACCAAAACGATAAACGCGAACGGTGTCGCGGTCCAGTCCATCGGACCTGTTGTGGAGATGGGCGGAAGTGGCCGATGACCGTTCGGTGGCGTTTTGTGCGATCTCAGTGAAGGCTTCCCGCTTGCGTTTTCGGGTCGTTCATCAGTAGACGTCTCGGCTGGTCAGCGCACTCGTGGGCTGCCTCATCGGGGTCGAGCTGAGCCCGAGCACGCCCGAACAAACGAAGAACGGGAGGGAATGAGCCACTTGGGCGCATTCCCTCCCGTTATGTAAGGATCAGCGGGTGGTCGAGAAGGCGTAGGTGGTCGTCGAGGTGAACACCTGGCCGGGGCGCAGAACGGTCGAGGGGAAGTTCGGGTGGTTGGGGGAGTCGGGGAAATGCTGCGTTTCGAGCGCGAAGGCGTCGCCCTGGCGATAAGCGTGGCCGCTCGTCCCGATCAGGGAGCCGTCCAGGTAGTTGCCGGTGTAGAGCTGGACGCCCGGCTGCGTGGTGCTGAGTCGCAGGACGCGGCCGGAGCGCGGCTCGGTCACCGTGGCGGCGAGCACCGGTTCGCCGGGCCGGCGCTGGTTCAGCACGAAGTTGTGGTCGTAGCCGTGCCCGACCAGGAGCTGCGGATCGTTGGCGCGGATGCGCTCGCCGATGGTGTGGGGACGGGTGAAGTCGAACGGCGTGCCCTTGACCGGCGCCAGCTTCCCGGTGGGGATCTGGGTGCTGTCGGTGGGGGTGTACCGGGAGGCGTTGACCTGGAGCAGATGCCCGTAGGCGTCGCCCGTGCCCTCCCCGGCCAGGTTGAAGTAGGAGTGGTTCGTCAGGTTGACGATGGTGGCCTTGTCGGTCGTGGCCCGGTAGTCCAGGCGGAGCCGGTTGGCGGTTCCGAGCGTGTACGTCACGGACGTGGTGAGCGTCCCGGGGTAGCCCTCTTCGCCGGCCTTGCTGACATAGGTGAGCCGCAGGCCGACCGTGCCCCTGCCCCTGACGACCGTGGCCTTCCAGACCTTCGTGTTGAACCCCTTGATGCCGCCGTGCAGGCTGTTGGGGCCGTTGTTGACGGGCAGCCGGTAGGTCTTCCCGTCCAGGGTGAAGCGTCCCTTGGCTATGCGGTTGGCATAGCGTCCGATGAGAGCGCCGAAGTACGGGCCGCCGTTCTTGTCGACGTAGTCCTTCAGGGTGGCGAAGCCCAAGGCGACGTTGGCCTCGCGCCCTTTGCGGTCGGGGACGTCCAGCATCTGGATGATGCCGCCGTAGGTGAGGATGCGTACGCGCATCCCGTGCGCGTTGCGCAGGGTGTACCGGTCCACCCGGGTGCCGTCGGCGAGCTTGCCGAAGGACTCCTTGCCGATGGACGGCCCCTGCGCGGCGTCGGCGGGCGCGGCCACGAGAAGGGCGGCGGCGGCCAGCAGGACGGCGTTTCCGGCTGCGTGCAAAGACTTCATGGTCGTCCTCACATGCTCAGGGTTCGGGTTCTCACAGGCTCAGGGTTCTGGTCGCGGCTCGGAGGGCGGCGTAGAGGCGTGCCTCGTACGCGCGCGCGGTGGCCGGGTCGTTCTGCAGGAACAGCGCATCGTGCAGGGCGGGGAGCCGCTGGGTGGCGTATCCGGTGTCCAGGCCGGGCGCGTAGATCTGGTGGCGGTACCAGGGCCGCGCCGGAAGCCCGGCGTTGGTGAGAAGGTCCCGTTCCGTGCGCATGAGGCGGTCGTTGAGGGAGCGGAACGTCCTGGTGTCGCCCTTGGCCAACGCCGCGTCGGCCCTGGCCTGGAGCGACCCGGCCGCCTGCTCCCACGCCCGCGCCTGCTCGACGTCACGCGAGACATCGACCTTGACCTGGCCGAGCTTCTGGCGCTGCTCGGAGGTGAAGTCGTTGAGGTAGCCCACGGTCTCGGCGGCGTAGGGCTGGTACCGCATGGCGATGACGTCGGCGTTGGCCAGGCGCAGGGTCGCGATGCCTGCGAGCCGGGACATGGCCGCGTGGTACTCCCAGGTGGGGTCGCCGAAGCGCTCGGTGGAGTAGAAGTCGTCGCAGGTGCAGTGGTAGTTGCCGGACGCCCCGGGACTGCTCGCGCCGAGGTCCATGGCCGGGACGCCGTACCGCTGGAAGAACGGCTGGAAGTCGGAGCCGCCGCCGATGCGGTCGATCGGGGTCCTGCCGTTGTTCTGCTTCTTCCAGGCGTCGTAGAGCGTTCCGCCGGTGCCCGGCCAGCGGACCTCCTTGGACGCGTCGATGACGCTCTGGTCGAGCGCGGGCGTCGCCGACGGGCCGAACCGCGATCCGGCGGCGATGTCCATGTTCACGTAGGCGACCGTGCCGCGCAGTTGCCTCTCGTGCGCTTCGGCGTACTCGGTGCTGCCGTAGATGCCGTACTCCTCGCCGTCCCAGGTGGCGAGGACGATCGTCCGGTCGGGGCGCCAGCCGCGCTTCAGCAGCCGTCCGAGGGCGCGGCCCACCTGCAGCACGTTCTCGGTGCCGGACATGTTGTCCAGTGACCCGTACGCCCACGCGTCGTGGTGGCCGCCCAGGACGACCTGCTGGTCGGGACGCTTCGCGCCGGGGATGCGCACGGTCACGTCCCAGATTGGCGTGGTGACATAGGTGCTTTGCAGATCCAGGTGGACGCGCGTGCCGCCGGGCCCGAACCGGTAGGGGAAGGGCAACCCGCCCTGCCACTCCTTGGGAACCTGGGCTCCGTTGAGCGCGCGCAGGAGCGGCTCGGCCGCGCCGTAGGAGATCGGTGTCGTCGGGACGAGCCCCTGGAGTTCCGGTGCCTGGGACGGCTTCAGCCTGGGCGCGTTACG
The DNA here is from genome assembly GCF_003428695.1 of Actinomadura logoneensis. Taxonomy (GTDB): domain Bacteria; phylum Actinomycetota; class Actinomycetes; order Streptosporangiales; family Streptosporangiaceae; genus Spirillospora; species Spirillospora logoneensis. Next base: position 46,960 of record NZ_QURH01000336.1, on the reverse strand, counting down.
CGTCGAAGGCCATCCCGGTGTGAGCGGGTCGCCCGCGGCGTACATCATCTGGCCCACGCTGCCGCGCTGGATGCCGTCGGACGCGCGCCAGGGCCCCTGCGGGTAGACCGGCCCCCGGGTGAACCCGTCGTTGGCGGGGTCGGAATAGATGATGACGGCCTTGGCGCCCGCCTTGGCGGCCTGGCGCGGTTTCACACCGCGGAACACCTGCCCGTAGCGGACGAGCGCGATCTTCCCCTTGAGGGAGATCCCGTTCTTCGCGAGCAGGGCGAAGTCCTCGGGACGCCCGTAGTTGGCGTAGACGACCTCGCCTTCGACGTTCCCGGACGGAGACAGGCCGTTGTAGCCGGGGATGACGTCGTCGTAGTACTTCTGCCAGGGCTGCTTCTTCTCCTTGACCGGCAGGACGCGTCGCTGCGGCGCGGTCATCTCCACGCTCACGCGCTTGGGCCGCGACACGTACGTGTAGTACGTCTTCACCTCGGGCTTCAGCCCGTAGGAACGCAGCTCACGGACGATGCGCTGGACCCGGTGCCAGTCGCCGGTCGTCCCGGCGAGCGCGGGTTCGCGCGCGAGTTCGGCGTCGAGCCGGCGGGCCTCGGCGGCGGACGGGATCGCGCTGAACGCCCTCTCGTACGCGCGCTGCCAGGCCGACGACCTGGCGGTGAATCCGGGGACGGGGGCGGGGGAGCGGCCCGCGGCCGGGGCGGCGGCGACGAGCGGGACGGCGGTGAACAGGCCCAGCGCGAGAGCCAGGGTTCGGGAGCGGAACACCTGCGATACCTCCGGTACTCGTGGTACGGGTGCGCCCGGACCGTACGTCGCGCGCCCCGGAAGATCCAGCGCGCTCGCCGGAAGCGGCCACGGCGGCCCGCGGCGTCATCCACAGAACCGGGCTCGGTTTCGATGGCGGCGGACCGTCCGCGAGGATGAGATCCATGACGAACCAGGCGGCGGTCCCACCGAAACCGGTGGTCCTCGAGGCGGTGCTCGAACGGATCACCTACGCCAACGAGGACACCGGGTACACGGTCGCGCGCGTCGCCACCGAGAAGTCCGGCGGCGACCTGCTCACCGTCGTCGGCGCGCTGCTCGGCGCGCAGGTGGGCGAGAGCATCCGGATGACCGGCCGGTGGCGCTCCCACCCCAGGTACGGCCGCCAGTTCGAGGCCGACTCCTACAGCACGGTGCTCCCGGCGACCGTCCAGGGCATCCGCCGCTACCTCGGCTCAGGCATGATCAAGGGCATCGGCCCGGTGATGGCCGACCGCATGGTCTCCCACTTCGGCACCGACATCCTGCGCGTCATCGAGGAGGAGCCCGAGCGCCTGGTCGAGGTGCGCGGCCTCGGCAGGCGCCGCACGGCGCGCATCGCCGCCGCCTGGGAGGAGCAGAAGGCCATCAAGGAGGTGATGGTCTTCCTGCAGGGCGTGGGCGTCTCCACGTCGCTGGCCGTCCGCATCTACAAGCAGTACGGCGACGCGTCCATCGGCACCGTGCGCCGCGAGCCGTACCGGCTCGCCGCCGACGTGTGGGGCATCGGCTTCAAGACCGCCGACACCATCGCCCAGGCCGTCGGCATCCCGCACGACAGCCCGGAGCGCATCAAGGCCGGGCTCCAGTACACCCTGTCCGAGGCCGCCGACCAGGGCCACTGCTACCTGCCCGAACCCAACCTCGTCACCGCCGCCGAGAAGATCCTCGGCGTCGCCCGCGAGCTCATCGTCCCCGCGCTGGACGAGCTCGCCGCCGAGGAGGGCGTCGTCCGCGAACGCGTGAACGACGTCCCCGCCGTCTACCTGGTGCCCTTCCACCGCGCCGAACGGTCCCTCGCCCGCGGCCTCCAGACCCTCCTCAACGTTCCCCGCGACCGCCTCGCCGCCTTCGCCGACGTCGACTGGGCCAAGGCCCTGGCCTGGCTGCGCGGGCGCACCGGCACCGAGCTCGCCCCGGAGCAGGAGCAGGCCGTCCGGCTCGCCCTCACCGAGAAGGTCGCCGTCCTCACCGGCGGCCCGGGCTGCGGCAAGAGCTTCACCGTCCGCTCGGTCGTCGAGCTCGCCGCCGCCAAGAAGGCCAAGATCACCCTGGTGGCGCCGACCGGCCGAGCCGCCAAGCGCCTGGCGGAGCTCACCGGCCACGAGGCCGCCACCATCCACCGCCTGCTCCAGCTCCAACCCGGCGGCGACGCCAAGTTCGACCAGGACAACCCCCTCGACACCGACCTGGTGGTGGTCGACGAGTGCTCGATGGTCGACCTCATCCTCGCGAACAAGCTGGTCAAGGCCGTCCCGCCGGGGGCGCACCTGCTGCTGGTCGGCGACGTCGACCAGCTCCCGTCCGTCGGCGCGGGCGAGGTGCTCGCCGACCTGCTCGCCGCCGAGACGGCCGTCCCGCGCGTCCGGCTCACCAAGATCTTCCGCCAGGCGCAGCAGTCCGGCATCGTCGTCAACGCGCACCGCGTCAACGCCGGCGACCATCCGCACACCCGCGGCTACCCCGACTTCTTCCTGTTCCCCTGCGAGGAGTCCGAGGAGACCGCCGCCCTCACCGTGGACGTCGTCGTCAACCGCATCCCCGCCAAGTTCGGCCTGGACGCCCGGCGCGACGTCCAGGTCCTCACCCCGATGCACCGCGGCCCGGCCGGGGCGGGCTCGCTCAACGCCCTCCTCCAGGACGCGCTCACCCCGCACCGGGAGACCCTCCCCGAACGCCGCTACGGCGGTCGCGTCTTCCGTCCGGGCGACAAGGTCACCCAGCTGCGCAACAACTACGACAAGGGCGAGGCGGGGGTCTTCAACGGCACCGTCGGCGTCGTCACCGCCGTCTCCCCGGAGGACCACTCCCTCACCGTCCGCACCGACGAGGACGAGGACATCGACTACTCCTTCGACGAGCTGGACGAGCTCGCCCACGCCTACGCCATCACCATCCACCGCAGCCAGGGCAGCGAGTACCCCGCCGTCGTCATCCCGCTCACCACCAGTTCCTGGATGATGCTCCAGCGCAACCTGCTCTACACGGCCATCACCCGGGCCAAGAAACTCGTCGTCCTCACCGGCTCCCGCCGGGCCCTGGCCGCCGCCGTCCGCACCACGTCCTCAGGCCGCCGCCACACCGCCCTCGCCCACCGCCTCACCAGCCCCACCTGACCCGCCCACCCCTCAAGGGCCCCTGCCGGTTCCCGGCACAGCTGAAGAGCAGGGGGCTCAACACTCATCGCTGATGGGAGTGGTGTCGGCGGTTTCGAGAGCGGAGCGCAGGTCCGTCCGGTCGGGAAGGCCGACCCACGGGCCGTCATCCGCGGGGCGTCACCATCGGGCGGGCGGAAGTACCTCGCCGTCGTTGCAGAAAAGTCCGGCTACGGCCTTCTGTGTTCGCGGGGGCCTTCCCGCTAGTTCCGCGTAGACGTGCACGGGGAACGCGTACTCATCCCCTCCGCTGGGGTCCGGCCATACGCCCTTCTTCCCGTACGTGACGAAGGTGAGGCGGAGCTTTCTCCGGTCGCGGCCGTAGGAGAGGCAGGCGAACCAGTTGATCCCGTTGTTGTCGTCCTCGCGGATCTCGACGTGCGCGGGCCCTTGGAGAGGGGTGGCGAAATGGGTGATGAGCCATCCCGCTCCGTTCACACCGCTCTCCGACCGTTCATGGGTCGTCGGATCCACATCGAAGTCGGCGAGTCCGGCGGCGTCGCGCTGACGCAACCGCACGATGACGGCCGCAACGCGCTTCCGCAAGCTGGCGTTGTCATCCCCGCTGAAGGTCACCCCAGGTGGCGGCGGTGCCGCCGGGTGGCGCTCTTCCGGCGACCACGCGACCGCGGCGAAAGCGCCCGCGAGGAGCAGCGCCCCGGCGGCCAGAACGATGATCGAACGCATCGGAGTCACCCTTGGGCGTACGCGAATCCGACCTGTGGACGGTTCGCCCGCGCGGTGGGCCAGGAGGGCTTGTCGATCGCGTGCCGGGCGTCCGCCCGCGACGATGATTCGTTCAGTGAGTACTCCCCACCAGAATTTCCGGTCACGGTAGCAGCCGGAGTACGCCTTCGCCGCCCCCGCGACGGACGCATTGGCGCGGCGCTGGGGGCTCAGCGGGTCGCCGGGTCAGGGGGTGGGGGAGCGGCGGCGGGCGCGGTAGGCGGCGACGTTGGTGCGGTTGGCGCAGGTCTCGGAGCAGAAGCGGCGGCGGCCCGCGCGGGACGTGTCGGCGTAGACGCGGAGGCAGTCGGGGGCCGCGCAGACCCCGGTCCGGCCGATGCCGTAGGAGCAGACAAGCTCGGACAGGTGCATCAGCGTCGTGGAGCGGAAGCGCAGCGGGAGCTTCGCGGACGGCGGCGCGTGGTGCAGGTGCAGGCCGAGGCCGTCGTGGTCGGACAGGTGCGGGTTGGTCGGCGTCCGGTCGAGCAGCGCGTTGAGGACGGCGACCGCCGACGGCAGGTCGGGCGCCTCGAAGAAGGGGCGCAGCTCGCGGCCCCACGCGCGGTACTCGTCCGCGGTCGCCGGGTCGAAGTCCTGCCAGACGAAGCCGTTGACGCGCAGGATGCGGCGCAGCGCGTCGGGGCCGGCGTCGCCCTCCGGGACGGTGACGGCGTTCACCAGCGCGACCGCGGCGGCGACGCCGTGGCTGCGGTATCCGGTGATCTTCATGGGCTCGCGGACCTGCCTGTCGCGGTGTCGGTTCGGGCTGGCACCGAGATTATCCCGTCCCCTCGGCCGAGCCGGTCCGCTTGGACGACCCGCTCGCGCCGCCGCCCGGGAGGGGCGCCCGGACGGCGGTCGCCCGGACGGCGGTCGCCCGGACGGCGGTCGCCGGGGCCGGACCGGTCGGGTCAGTGGCGCCAGCGGGTGGCCTCGGTGATCTGCTCGGGGGACGACTGGGCGAACAGCTCGATCTCGCCGCGCCGGACGGCGGCGACCGTGTCGATGATCTCGGGGCCGAGGGCGTCGCCGAGCACCTCGTCCCGCTCGAACGCGGTGACGGCCTCCTCCAGCGACTCGGGGAGCGCGGCGATGCCGAGCCGGATGCGCTCGGTGTCCGACAGCGTCGCCGGGTCCACGGCGAGCGGTTCGGGCAGCGACGACTTCGCGGCGAGCCCGGCGCGGCCGGCGGCGAGCAGCGCCGCGAGCGCCAGGTACGGGTTCGCGGCCTCGTCGAAGCACTTGACCTCGAGGTTGGCGGCCCGGCTCCGGTCGCCGAGCGCGCCCTGGACCAGGCGCAGCGCGGCCTCCCGGTTCTCCAGCCCCCAGCAGCCGTACGCGCCCGCCCAGTGCGACGGGATCAGCCGCAGGTAGCTGGCGACGGTCGGCGCGCCGACCGCGAGCAGCGCGGGCAGCCGGTCCAGGACGCCCGCGGCGAACGCCTCGCCCTCGGCCGTCAGCCCGAACGGCTCGTGCCCGCCCGACATCGCGTTGACCGGGCCCCCGGCCGGGTCGTCCCGCCACAGGCTGAGGTGGACGTGCCCGCCGTTGCCGACCGAGTCGGCGAGCACCTTGGGGGAGAACGACGCGACCAGGCCGTGGTCGGACGAGACGGCGCGGATCGTCTCGCGGACGAGGACGGCGGTGTCGGCGGCGCCCACCGGGTCCTCGGCGGCGACCGACAGCTCGTACTGGCCGGGCGCGTACTCGGGGTGGAGCTGCTCGACCGAGACGCCCGTCCGGTCGAGCGCGCCGAGCAGGTCGCGCAGGTAGCCGGACAGCTCGGTGAGCCGCGTCATGCCGTACGCGGGGCCCTTGCACGCCGGGGTGAACCGGTCGCCGTCGTCGTCCGACAGGCACCACTCGATCTCGAACGCGGCGCGCACCGACCAGCCGAGGTCCGCCAGCCGTTCGGCCTCCCGGGCGAGCACGGCCCGGAAGTCCAGCGGGTGGACGGTCCCCTCCTGGGTGTACCGGGTCACCGGCGCCCAGGCCCAGCCGGGCAGCGCGGCGAGCCGGACGAGCCGGTCGAGGTCGGGGTGCAGCCGCAGGTCGCCGACCGGGCCGCCCGAGTAGCGCCCGGACACGACCGAGTCGTCCAGCAGGAACACGTCGAAGCACGGGGACATGCCGACGCCCCACGCCGCCGCGTGCTCCAGCCGCGCCACCGGCACGGTCTTGACCCGGGTGATGCCGCTGGTGTCGACCCAGCCCAGCACGACCCCGGCGAGGTCGTGCAGTTCGGGCGCCAGGCGCGCCGCGCGGGCCGCGAGCCGGTCCCGCTCCGCGCCGTCCAGGGGCTGGAAGGCCCGCCGTGCCGCTCCGCCGTCGTTCCGTTCCACGCCCTGCTCCCATCCCTCGGTCACCTCTGGCCGCCCGTGCGGACGCGTCGTCACGCGCGTGTGCGCGGCGCCCGGGCGTGGTGCGGATGCCTGGTGCCGCACGGTCGCAACTACGCATCGTAAGGTCGTCCTGACCGTATGACGAGGGAGGCACGGTGCTCCACGACGACATTCCGCCGCTGGTCGACCACCACTGCCACGGGGTGGTGCGCCGCGACCTCGACCGGGCCGGGTTCGAGGCGCTGATGACCGAGGCGGACGGGCCGGGCCCGCTCGGCGGCAGCCTCTTCGACTCGCGGGTCGGGCTGGCCGTCCGGCGGTGGTGCGCGCCCGTCCTCGACCTGGCGCCGCACGCCTCACCCGAGGAGTACCTCGCGCGCCGCGCGGAACTCGGATTCGCCGAGGTCAACCGCCGCTTTCTCGCGGGCGCGGGACTGGACTCCCTCTGCGTGGACACCGGCTTCGACTTCGACGCGCTGCTGACCCCGCGCGAACTGGGCGGCCTTGCGGACGCGACGCCTCACGAGATCGTGCGGCTGGAAACGCTCGCCGAGTCCGTCGCCGCGGAGCTGGACCGCCCGGACACCTTCCCGGACCGGTTCCGTGAGGCCCTGGTCGAGCGCACGCGGCACGCGGTCGGCGTCAAGTCGATCGCCGCGTACCGGGCCGGGCTCGACCTGCCGGGCGAACGTCCGCCGGACGGCGAGGTGGTGAAGGCGGTCGAGCGCCTGCTGCGCGGCTCCGGCGGGGACCCCCAGGGGCGCCGCCCGGAGCACCTGCGCATCGCCGACCCCGTCCTGCACGGCTTTTTGGTGTGGTGCGCCGCCGACCTGCGGCTTCCCGTCCAGTTCCATGTGGGGTACGGGGACGCCGAGGCCGACCTCACGCGCGGTGATCCGCTGCTGCTCACCGGGCTGCTGCGCGGGCTGGCGCCGACGGGCACGCCGGTGATGCTGCTGCACAACTACCCGTTCCACCGCAACGCGGGATATCTCGCGCAGGTCTTTCCGAACGTTTTCGCGGACGTCGGACTGGCGCTGCACGGTGTCGGCGACCGGGCCTCGGTCCTGCTGAACGAACTGCTCGAGCTCGCGCCCTTCGGCAAGGTCCTGTACTCGTCCGACGCCTACGGCCTCGCGGAGTTCTTCCACCTCGCGGCCGTGCTGTTCCGGCGCGCGCTCGCCCGGGTGCTGGACGGCGGCGTCGCCCAGGGCTCCTGGACGGGCGCGGACGCGTCCCGGCTGGCCGGGATGGTCGCCGCGGACAACGCCCGCCGCGTCTACGCCCTCGACCAGCGGCGATAGACGCGTCGGCCGTCAGCCACCCCTCGGCCTGCCGCGCCGGTCGGGCGAGCGCGCGGGCCGGGTCAGCCGAACTGTACGGACCGCTTGGCCATGCCGAGCCAGAAGCCGTCGATCGGCTGGCTGGTGTCGTCCGCGTCCTGCTCGGACGCGGCGCCCAGCGTCACGAACAGCGGCGCGAAGTGCTCGGTGCGCGGGTGGGCGAAGCCGGCGGCGGGCGCCTTGTGCCGGAAGTCGAGCAGCGCGTCCACGTCGTGCGCGGCGAGGGCGCGGCGGCCCCAGTCGTCGAACTCCGCGGTCGCGGCGGCGACGCCGCCGGACGGGTCGAGCGCGCGCAGGTTGTGCGTGAAGAAGCCGCTGCCGACGACCAGCACGCCCTCGTCGCGCAGCGGCGCGAGGCGGCGGCCCAGCTCGTACAGCTCGCCCGGGTCCAGGGTGGGCATGGACATCTGCAGCACCGGGACGTCCGCCTCCGGGTACATCTCCTTCAACGGGACGTACGCGCCGTGGTCGAGGCCGCGCTCGGGCGCCTCGTGGACGGCCGGTCCGAGCAGGCCGCGCACCTTGGCGGCCAGCTCCGGGGCGCCGGGCGCGGGGTAGGTGACCTGGTAGTACTTCTCCGGGAAGCCCCAGAAGTCGTAGACCAGCGGGACGGGCGCGGTCGCGCCGACCGTGACCGGGGCGTCCTCCCAGTGGGCCGAGACCATGAGGACGGCCTCCGGGCGCGGCAGACCGGCGGCCCAGGCCGCCAGCTCACCGGGCCAGACCGGGTCGTCGGCGAGCGGGGGCGCGCCGTGGCTGAGGTAGATCGCGGGCATCCTGACCATGCGCCCATATTAGTTCAAATTTCAACAAGTGCGCGCTCCGGGCCCGTCCCTTTCGCGTCACACCGCGAGGAGCCACGCGGCGACGTCGGCGACGAGCGCCGGATCGACGTGCCCCGGACGCAGGTAGTCGGCCCGGCCGGACGGTACCGAGCCGGGCAGGAAGAGGTCCGGCGGCCTCGTAGACGCGGCACTTCACGTCCGTCCGGCCGTCGAGCGCCGCCCGCCAGCGGGAGACGTCGTCGGCGACGGTCACCTGGGAGTCCCGGCCGCCCTGGGCGACGGACATCGGCAGGCCGAGCGCCTCCGCGGTCGCCACCGGGTCGTAGGGAGCAGATCCGCCCAGTAGGACGCGGGCAGGCCGAACGGCAGCTCGGCGGACGGCGTGTCCGGGGTCAGTGCGTCCAGCGCCGCGACCTGCTGCTCGATCCGCGCCGCGAAGTCCGCGTACGCCGGGTCGAGCGACGCCAGATGCCGCGACACCCGTACCGCCGCGCGGCGCATGGGCTCGGCGTCCGCCGCGAGCAGCACGAGTCCGTCCACGGGCACGGCCTGCGCGGCGACCGCGTCCTGACGACCTCGCGCCTCGCCGAACTGATCCCGGACGTCTCCAAGGCCACCGTCTACCGCCACGTGGACGCGCTCGCCGCCGGGAGAGTCCTGGAGGTCGCGGACGAGCGGCGCGTGCGCGGCGCGGTCGAACGCCGCTACCGGCTCAGCCCCGTCCTGTTCCCCGGCGAGCCTGGCCCGGACGGCGGCGCCGCCCCAGAATGACCCCGTGGCTCCCGACGATCTGACCGCTTCCGAACGTCTTCTCTGGGACGCGTTCCCGACCGGCGCGTGGGCCGACCTCACGGCCGCCGCCGACCGGACCGTCCGCGCCGGGGTCCTCCGGCGGCTGCTGCTCGGCGGGCGCGACCGCGAGCCGGGGGAGCTGGCCGCCGTCCGGCTCCGGGGGGCCACCGTCACCGGGAGGCTCGACCTGATGGGCGCCGCGCTCGACGTGGCGCTGGTCTGCGAGGACTGCGTCTTCGACGCGCCGCTGCGGCTGGCCGAGGCCGCCACCCGCACCGTCCGGCTCGTGGGCAGCCGCCTGGACCAGCTCAACGCGCCGCGCGTCCGGGTCGAGGGGGTGCTGGACCTGCGCGCCACCGTGGTCGACCGCGGCATCCGGCTCGCCCAGGCCGAGGTCACCGGCGGGATCCGGCTGCACGGCGCGGCCGTCGGACGGTCCGGGCACGGCACCGCGATCGACGCCGAGGGCGTCTCGGTCCGCGGCGACCTGGCGTGCGCCGACCTGACCGCGGACGGCCCGGTCGTGCTGCGCGGCGCCCGGATCACCGGCGTCTGCGACCTTCCCCGCGCCCGCCTCCACAGCCGGGGGGCGGTGGCGCTCGACATCGACAACACCGACATCGGCGAGGGGTTCGACGGCACGCGCCTGGAGACGCTGGGCGAGGTCAGGATGCGCAGCGCCGAGATCCGCGGGCCGATGGTGCTGCCCCGCGCCCGGCTCAGCAACCCCGGCGGCCTCGCGCTGAACGGCCCCCGCGCCCACCTCACCGGCGCGCTCTGGTGCGAGAAGGGGCTGACGATCGAGGGCGAGATGAACCTGACCGGCGTCCACTTCGACGGGGGAGTGCACCTCCCCGACGCGTGCCTGGACGGTGCCGGACGCGCCGCCCTCACCCTCGAGCGCGCCGCCGTCGGGCACTTCGAGGCGCCCCGCCTGTCCGTCCTCGGCGGCGAGATCCGGTTCGGCGGCGCGCGCGTCGCCGGGGAGCTCAGCCTGGTCGAGGCGTCCCTCGGCCCCGGCCGGGACGGCGTCTGCCTGGACATGGAGAACGGCGACGTCGGCGGCACCCTGCGGCTGGGCGGGCTGCGGGCCGAAGGCGAGATCCGCGTCAGCAACAGCCGCATGGCGGGCAGCGTGCTCGCGGCCCGGATGCGGCTGGGCGGCAGCGCCACCGGGGTCGCGTTCCGCTTCACCCGCAACCAGGTCGCCTCCAGCATCCGCCTGGTGAGACTGTCGGCCGACCGCGAGGTCCGCCTCGTGGACAGCCGCTTCCGTCTCGGCATCGACATGAGGGAGAGCGAGCTGCGGTGCCCCGGCGGCACCGCCCTGGACGTCTCCGGGGTCCGGGCGACCGAACTCGCCCTCCTGCCCGCTGCCCCCGTCGAGGGCAGGGTGGTGCTCGACGGCGCCCGGCTGACCGTCCTGCGCGACCTCCCCGCGGGCTGGCCGGAGGAGCTGAGCATGGACGGCTTCGTGTACGAGACGCTGCAACCGGTGCTGACGGCCCGCGAACGCCTCCGATGGGTGGAGCGCGCGCCGATCGACCAGCGCCCCCAGGCGTGCGACCAGCTCGCCGCGATGTACGTCCAGCTGGGACGGCAGTCCCAGGCGCAGCGCATCCTCTACGAGCGCGAGCGCGGCCAGCGCCGGTTCAGGCCGCCCGTGGCGCGCGCGTGGAGCCTTCTCCAGGACGTCACGGTCGGCTACGGCTACCGGCCGTGGCTCGCCGCCGCGTGGGTGGCGTTCTTCCTGACCGTCGGCACGATGGTCTTCTCCATGGAGCACCCCGCCCCGCTGAAGAAGGACGAGGCGCCGCACTTCAACCCGTTCGTCTACACCCTCGACCTCATGCTTCCGCTGGTGACGCTGGGGCAGAAGTACGCCTTCAACCCGGCGGGCGCGGCGCAGTGGTTCTCGTTCGTGCTCGTCGCGGTCGGCTGGATCCTGGTGTCCACGGTGGCCGCGGGCGTCACCCGCGCACTCACCCGCCGCTGACCGCCCTTCGACCGGCCGGAACCGACCGGCCGGAACCGACCGGCCGGAACCGACCGGCCGCTGATGCCGCGGCGACGGCCGGTCGGTTCCGGGGTGGTGCGTCAGTCGTCCGCCACCGGGGCGCTGAGGACGCGCGAGAGCCAGGCGACCCCCGGCGGCTGCCGGTACTCGACCGCGATGTGGCCGCCGTCGAACAGCTCGAAGTAGACCCGGTCGTCGGGCACGCCGGCGTCGGCGACCGCCCGCCGGAACGCCGTGGCGCCCAGGTCGAGGAACCACTCGTCGTGCGTCCCGGCGTCGATCCAGATGCCGCGCATCGACCGCAGCGCTTCCGCGTGGGCCGGGGCCATTCTGACCGGGTCCCGGTCGAGCCAGCGCCCCCATTCGTCCGGCCGGAGCGCGCCCGTCGCCGGGTCGAAGGGGAGCAGGGGCGTGCCGTCCTCGGCGGGGGAGAAGCATGCCGAGACGCCGAGGATCTCCAGCAGCCGCAGGTCCTCCGCCTTGGTGAACGCGACGCGCGACCGGAAGTCCTCCCACCAGGTGAAGATGTCGCCGTCGTAGGCGCGCAGGTCACGGACGGCCTTGTAGAAGTGCGGCGTGTACTGCGCCTCCGACAGCGAGTCGCCCGAGTGGGTGGCGAACGCGCCGAACAGGTCGGGCCGCGTCATCGACGTGATGGCCGCGCCGAGCCCGCCGCTGGACTTGCCCGCGATCCCGCGGTGGTCGCGGGACGCCAGCGTCCGGTAGTGCGCGTCCACCCACGGGACGACCTCGTCGCACAGGTAGGAGTGGTAGCGGCCGGTGCCGGGCGAGTCGACGTACTGGCTGCCGCCGTAGGTGGTGAACGCGTCCACGAACACCAGGATCGCGGGCGGCGCCTCGCCGCGCGCGAACAGCCGGTCCACGGCGACCGGCACCGGATCGCGGTAGGCGGAGGTGGCGCGGCTCCACGCCTGCACTTGGCCGGTGAAGCCGAGCAGCATGTACACGACCGGGTAGCGGCGGTCGGGGTCGTCGTCGTAACCGGGCGGCGTGTACACCCAGAGCGGCCGTTCGTGCGGGTCGCCGAGCGGGTTGCCGCGCAGCAGGACGCTGTCGAAGGTGTGCTCGTGGACGTGTCCGGCCAGGTCGTCGGGCCAGAGTGGCATGGCGGTCCTCCTCGTCGTCGGGGGTGACGGGCCGAGACAGTACTACGAAATGGAAATATCTGAAATGGTAATATCTCCTCATGGCACAGGACTCCATCGACCGGCACATCGCGTTCTGGTCCCGTGAGCTGCCCGACCTCGACCCGGACGTGGAGGGCGCGGTCACCCGCATGCAGGCGATCGTCCGGCGGCTGCGGCACGAGCGCGAGAGCTCCCTGGCCGGGCACGGACTCCAGGACTGGCAGTACGAGGTCATCTGGTGGCTGCGCAACGCCGGAGCCCCCTACCAGGCGAGTCCGACCTGGCTCGCCGAGGTCCTGGACGTCCGCCCGGCCACCCTCACCAACCGCCTCGAACGCCTCGAACGCGACGGCTACGTGGACCGGATCCCGGATCCGGACGACCGCCGCCGCCTGCTCGTCCGGCTGACGGCCAAGGCGCGGGAGGTGTGGGAGTCGGTGTACGAGGACCGCTCGTCCGGCGAGCACGTCCTGCTGTCGGCCCTCACCCCGGCGCAGCGCCGCCAGCTCTCGGACCTGCTGCGCGTCGTGACCCTCGCCGCCGAGCGGGACGGCCCGGACCTCCTCCCCCTGGCGGACTGACCGGAACGGCGGGCTGCGCGCACCCTGGATGATCTTCCGGGTACCGCCTGGTCGGCCCTACGATGGGGCGATTCTTTCGGGGAGGTGGCCTTGGCCGTCCTGATCCGTGCCGGTGACGTGCCCGCCGCGGAGCGGGTGGACGCCTGGCTGGGCATCGTGTGCGAGACGCTCGGCCCGCTGGACGTGCGGATGGACCGGGACGCCCCGCTGCACGGGCAGATCGAGGCGGTCCAGCTCGGACCGCTCGGGGTCGGCCGGATCGAGACCTCGACCCCGCACAGCGTGCACCGCACACCGGGGCTGATCCGGCGGGACGACCCCGACCACTACCGGGTCGTGCTGGCCGTCTCGGGCACGGTCCTGCTCGGCCAGGACGGCCGGACCGCGCGGCTGCGCGCCGGGGACCTGGCGCTCTACGACTTCTCCCGCCCCTACGAGCTGGTCTACGACTCGGCCGTCCAGCTGGCGGTCTTCAGCTTCGCCCGCCCGCTGCTCACCGTCCCCGCCGACTCGGTGCGCCACCTCACCGCCGTCCCCATCGGGCCGGACGAGGGCAGCGCGGCGCTCGCCGCGCCCCTGCTGCGCCGGGTGGCCGAGGACGCCGAGACCTACCGCGCGGCGGGCTCGTCCCGGCTGCCCGGCGTGGTGACGGACCTGCTCGACATGACCCTCGCCGAGCGGTCCGCGAAGGTCGCGGCGCTGGCGCCGGAGACCCGCGAGCGCGTGCTGCTGCGCCGCGTCCACGCGTTCGTCGAACAGCACCTCGGCGACGCGGCCCTCGACCCGGCGGCGGTCGCGGCGGCCCACCACGTCTCGGTGCGCCACCTGCACCGGCTGTTCGAGACCGAGCACACCACGGTCGCGGCGTGGATCCGCCACCGGCGGCTTGAGCGCTGCCGCCGCGACCTCGCCGACCCTGCCATGGCGCACCAGCCGGTGAGCAGCGTCGCGGCACGCTGGGGCATGCCCGACCCGGCGCACTTCAGCCGCCTGTTCCGGCGGGCCTACGGGGTGTCGCCCGTCGAGTACCGCCGCAGCGCCCTGATGCCGAGCGTCTGACACGCACGCAGCGGAGGCGGCCGGCCCGGTGCACCGCCCCCTCCGCTCGGCCTCGGCTGGGACATCGCTCGCGGCATCCGGGCGTGGCACGGATCGTCAAGCCCCTGGCGCTCATCGCCAAGCCCGGGGACGCCCTGATCGGAAGACTTGTCGCCACAAGACACCCGAAGAAAGGCGCAACCTCGATGTCCACCACGCTCTTCGTGAACCTGCCCGTCAGCGACCTCGAGCGCTCCAAGGAGTTCTTCACCGCGCTCGGCTTCGACTTCTACGGCATGACCGAGGACATGGCGTCCGTGATCATCAGCGAGCGCACCCAGGTGATGCTGCTGGCCCAGCCCACCTTCGCCGGCTACGCGCAGCACCAGGTCGCCGACCCCGCCAAGAGCACCCAGATGATCCTGGTGCTCGGCCTGGCCGACCCCAAGGAGGTGGACGAGCTGGTCGACAAGGCGCTCGCCGCCGGGGCCTCCGCCGTCGGCGAGCCCATGACCGAGGGCGGCCGGTACCAGCGCGGCTTCGCCGACCCGGACGGCCACCAGTGGTCCGCGCTGTGCCTGGCCGCCCCGGAGAAGTGAGGTGACGACGGCCCCCGGCCGCGTCTCGACCGGCACGGTGGTGTCCGCGGACGGGACGCCGATCGCCTACGACGTCACCGGCACGGGACCGGCGGTCGTGCTCGTCCACGGCGCGATGACGGGCCGGTCCCATCCGACGCTCGCCGAGGTGGCGCGGATCCTGTCCCCGTGGTTCACGGTGTTCAACTACGACCGCCGTGGCCGCGGGGACAGCGGGGACACCCCTCCCTACGCGCTCCGGCGCGAGATCGACGACCTCGCCGCCGTCATCGCGGCGGCGGGCGGCTCGGCGATGGTGTTCGGCGGCTCCTCCGGCGCGGCGCTCGCGCTGGAGGCCGCCGCCCGGCTCCCCGCCGTCACCCGGCTGGCCCTGTGGGAGCCGCCGTACCACGTGGGCGCCGGCGCGCCCGTCCTGCCGGACGACTTCGCCGCCCGGCTCGCCGCCCTGGTCGACGCGGGGGCCCGGGGTGACGCGGTGGAGCTGTTCATGGCGCGGGCCGCCGAGGTCCCGCCCGCCGCCGTCGCGGCGCTGCGGGCGGGGCCGTCCTGGCCGTGGATGGAGACGCTGGCCCGGACCCTCGTCTATGAGGCGGTGGTGATGGGGCCGGGCAACGCGTTCCCCACCCGGACGGCGGCCGCGATCGCCCGGCCCGTCCTCGTGCTGAACGGACGGGACAGTCCCGCGTGGATGCGCGCCGCGGGAACGACCGTGGCCCGGGGCATCCCGGGCGCCGTCCACCGGGTGCTCCCGGACCAGGCCCACGACGTCTCCGCCGCGGCCCTCGCGCCCGAACTCCTCGAGTTCTTCGCCCGCCAGTGAGGGGACGGTGCCTCTGATGACGCTTGACCACAAATGAAACTGAGTGCCAATATGGACTCATGAACGCGACGTTGACCCCGAAGATCATCGGCCAGGTCGAGAAGCACCACACCGCGGTCCTGGCGCGGGCCCTGCGCGGGACCACGCTGGACGAGCGGCAGTGGATCACCCTCAGCCAGCTCACCGCCCCGACCGGCCGCGAGGCCCACACCGCGCGCGTCGCCGGCCTCACCCGGTGGCCCGAAACCGCCGTCGAGGAGGCCCTCGACGCGCTGCTGGCCAGCGGATATGTGGAGCTTCTCCCGGACGGCGACATCCGGGCCACCGGCACCGGCCAGGCCCTGGTCGGCACCGTCCGGGCCGCGAGGGCCGAGACCATCAGCCGTGCCTACGGCGCGGCCACCCCGGAGGAACTGGCGGTCACCGCCCGGGTCCTCCAAGCCATCACCGCCCGCCTCGCGGACGATCTGGCGCGCTCCTGAGGCGGACCGTCCCGTGGGTCCGCGACTGGGAGTCGGAAGCACGCGAGCACGGTGACGGCCGACGCCGTCACCGTGCTCGTCCCGCCTCGCCTGACCGCGCGGCCTGAGGTGCGCCACGGTCACAACTTCGCGGTCGCGGCTCCGCGGTCGCGGCTATCCGGTCACGGCGACGTGGCCGTAGGCGGGGGCCTTCATCCACCTGGAGCACACCGGTTCCGCCGCCCGGACGGGAAGCCCGCGGAGTAGGCCATGTTCCGGACGAATCCGGCCTTCACGTCGTGCCGGGTGACGCGCTAGAAGGCCGTGCAGGTCGTCGCTTCTCGCCCGGACGCAGCGTCCGCTGCCCGCAGCGGATCGCCGACAGCCGACCGCCGCGCACGCGTTCTTCGCGCTCATGATCAATACGGGAGGTGGCGCATCTATCACAGATCGTTGGGAATCGCGATCTTCAGGTCCCGTCTGCCCGCAAAACAGGAGGAAGCGATCCATGCAGAACAAACCGCCTGGCGACACGCCCCGAGACCGGTCGGCGACGGTCCAGACGCTGTCCGACACGAGACCCGAGGCTGTCCGACACGAGACCGGAGGCTGTCCGGTACGAAACACGAAAGCACGGCGGCGATGAGCTCGCCGCCGTGCCTTCATGCCGTCACGCGGGAAGCGCGGACGGCGCCTCCTGTCAGCCGGTGACCGGGACGTGCCCGTAGGCGGTCACCCTGGCGGGCCTGGAGGCCACCGGGACGCGCGATCCCGGCGGCGTCCCCTCGGCGACCGCGCGGTTCCGCACGGCCCCGCGCCTCAGGTCCCCGGCGCGGACGCGGTACGCGGCGGTGCAGGTCATCGACTCCCTCGGCGCGAGCGTCCGCGTCGGGCAGCGGACCGCCGACAGACCGGGCAGGGCGTCCTCGACCCGGACGTCCCGCAGCGTCACGGTGCCCGTGTTGGTCACCCGGTAGCTGAAGTGCAGGACCTGTCCCACGTGCGAGAACGTCTTCGGCCGGACGCTCTTGCGCACCGTGATCCCGGCCTTGCCGGACCTGTGCACCGTGGACGTGGACGGAGGAGACTCGACCGGCTCTCCGTGGGGCGTCCTGCCGTGCACGGTGGCGCTGTTGCGGATCGAGCCGCGCCGCACGTCCTCCTCGGTCGTGGTGTAGGTGGCCGTGCAGGTCATGCTCTCGCCCGGCGCGAGTTCCGCACTCGGGCAGGTGACCTCCGAGAGGCCGCTCATCCGGTCGGTGACCCCGATGTCGGTGAGCGGCACGGTGCCGGTGTTGGTCACCCGGTAGGAGTAGCGGATCTCCTGGCCCGCCCGCGAGAACGTCCTCGGCTCGGCGCTCTTGCGCACGCTCATCCCCGCCTGCTCGCCGGGCCTGAACGGGACCGTGACCTCCGACGACGGCGACTCGACGGGTTCCCCGCCCTCAGGCGTGCCGTGCGCGGTCGCCACGTTGCGGACGCCGCCGCGGTCGACGTCCGCCTGCGTCGTCGTGTACGTGGCCGAGCAGGTGGTGCTCTGCCCGGCGGCCAGCGTCGTGGCCTCACAGGTGATGTTCGACAGTCCCGCGAGGTCGTCGGTGACGCCGACGTCGTGCAGCGTCGCCTCCCCGGTGTTGGTGACGCGGTAGGTGTAGGTGATCCTCTCGTCCGCGGCGGAGAAGGCCGCCGGTTCCGCCGACTTCTCCACCGCGATCTCCGCGGCCGGGGTGGGCGTGGCCGTGACGGTGGCCTCCGACGGCCCCGACTCGACGGGCTGGCCGCCCTCGGGTGTCCCGTGCGCGGTCGCCGTGTTGTGGACCTGGCCGTTCCGCAGGTCCTGCTCGGTCGTGGTGTAGGTGGCGTGGCAGGTCGTGCGCTCGCCCGGGGCCAGCGTCGTGGTCTCACAGGTGATGTTCGACAGTCCCGTGAGGTCGTCGGTGATGCCGACGTCGTTCAGGGTGACGTTGCCGGTGTTGGTGACGCGGTAGGTGTAGGTGATCGTCTGATTCGCGGAGGAGAAGGTGGTCGGCTCGGCCGACTTCTCCACGGTCATCGCCGCGTCGGTCTCGGCGGTGACGGTCACCCCGTCCGGCTGCGACTCGACGGTGGTCCCGTCCGGCGGTGTGCCGTGCGCCGTCGCCGTGTTGCTCACCGAACCCGCGTCCAGGTCCTCCTGGGTCACCCGGTAGGTGGCCCGGCAGGTCGTGCCCTCCCCGGGGTCCAGCGGTGACGTGTCGCACGTCACCGCCGACAGGCCGGGCAGGTCGTCGGTGATGCCGACGTTGGTCAGCGGCGTGTCGCCCGAGTTGGTGACCTGGTAGGTGAAGGTGATCGTCTGGTCGACGCTGCTGTACGTCATCGGATCCGCCGACTTCGTCATGGTGAGCGCCGGGTTTGTCGCGGCGGTCACGGTGACGTCCGACGGAAGGGACTCGACGGGCGTGCCGGATCCCGGCGGTGTGCCGTGCGCGGTCGCCGAGTTGGTGATGGAGCCGTTGACCACGTCCTGCTGGGTCGTGACGTAGGTGGCGCGGCACACCGTGCTCTCGCCGGGAGCCAGCACCCCGCTGTCGCAGACGATGGGCGACAGGCCCGCCAGGCCGTCGGTGATGCCGATGGCCTGCAGCGTCACGTTCCCCGTGTTGGTGACCAGGTACGAGTACGCGATGATCTGGTTCGCGGCGGAGTAGGTCATCGGCTCGGCCGACTTCTCCACGGTGATCGCGGGAGCGGCATTGGCCAGGATGGTCTCCTGGTCCGGCTGCGACTCGATGGGGCCGCCCCCGCCCGGCGGTGTGCCGTGCGCGGTCGCCGAGTTGGTGATGGAGCCGTTGTCCACGTCCTGCTGCGTCGTGATGTACACGGCCTGGCAGTCCACGCTCTGCCCCGGGTCCAGAACGGTCTGCGGGCAGTAGACCGGCAGGTTGCGGTCGTCGTTGACGCCGACGTCGGTCAGCGTGACGTTCCCGGTGTTGGTGACGCGGTAGGTGTAGAAGATGGGCTGGTACGCGCTGTCGAACGAGGTCGGCCAGGCCGACTTCTCCACGGTGAGCGCGGGCTTGGCGATGCCCGTGATGACGACCTCGTCGGCCGGTGACTCGATGGGCGTGCCCGCACCCGGGGGAGTCCCGTGCGCGGTCGCCCTGTTGCGGATCTCGCCGTTGTTCACGTCCTGCTGGGTGGTGGTGTAGGTCGCGTGACACTTGGTGCTCTCGCCGGGCGGGAGGATCGTGGTGTCACAGAAGATGGGCGACAGCCCCGGCAGGTCGTCGGTGATCCCGACGTTGGTCAGGGTCACGTTGCCGTTGTTGGTGACCGTGTACGTGTAGTTGATCGTCTCGTAGGGGCCGGTGAACTGGGTCACGTCCGCCGTCTTCTGCAGGGTTGTCGACGGGTTGAGCTCGGCCGGGACGGTGACCTCGCTCGGCTCCGACTGGATGGCCTCGCCGACGGGTGGCGTGGCCTTGGCGACCGCCGTGTTGTGGACGGCCCCGGCGTCCACGTCCGCCTGCGTCGTGACGTAGAGGGCGTGGCACCGGGTGCTCGCGCCGACGGCCAGTGACGTCGCGTCGCAGGTGATGGGCGACAGCCCCGGCAGGTCGTCGCTGATCCCGATGTCGGTCAGCGGCACGTCGCCGATGTTGGTGAGCGTGTAGGTGTAGTTGATCGTCTGGCCGGGCACGGAGAAGGACTCCAGGTCGGCCGACTTCTCCAGGTGGATCGCCGGGTTGAACATCGCGGTGATGACGGCCTCCGCCGGCGGTGACTGGATCGGCGTGGCCCCTCCGTTGACCCCGCCCGCTCCGGCCGGCGGCGTGCCGTGCGCGACCGCCCTGTTGCGGACGCTGCCGGCCTCCAGGTCGTCCTGGGTGATCTGGTAGGTGGCGCGGCACTCGGTGCTCTCGCCGGGCGCCAGCGTCGTCGTGTCGCAGGTGATGGGCGACAGGCCCGGCAGGTCGTCGGTGACCCCGACGTTGGTCAGGGTCACGTTGCCGTTGTTGGTGACCGTGTACGTGTAGGTGATCGTCTGCCCCACCCGGTTGTAGGTCATCGGGTCGGGCGTCTTCCGGAGCGTCAGTGCGGCGTTGACGTTGGCCGGGATGGTGTGCTCGCCCGGAGCCGACACGACCAGCTCGGTCGAGCCGCGCGGGTAGGCGAGGGCTCTGGCCACGTTGCGGATGGAACCCGCGTCCACGTCCGCCTGGGTGGTGACGTAGGTGGCATGGCACACCGTGCTCTCGCCGGGCGCGAGTTCCGCCGCGTCGCATGTCACCGGCGAGATGCCCGGCAGGGCGTCGGTGACGGAGATGTTGTACAGGGTGACGTTGCCCGTGTTGGTGAGCGTGTAGGAATAGTGGATCGCCTGGTTCGGCCCGTTGAACGCGCTGACGTCCGCGGACTTCCGCAGAGTGATCGCCGCGTTGGTGTCGGCGAGTACGGTGGCCTCCGCCCGGTTCGACACCGTGGGTGCGGACGCGCCGGGCACGGTGAACTGCGCGGTCGCCACGTTGTAGATCGATCCGCTGTCCAGGTCGGTCTGCGTCGTCCGGTAGGTGGCGGTGCAGTCGAAGCTCACGCCCGGCGCCAGGATCATGGACGGGCAGTCGATCGCCGACAGCCCGGGCAGGTCGTCGGTGATGTGGAAGTCCTCGAAGGCGGTGTTCCGGGTCTCGGCGGCCTCGAAGGGGATCGTGACGTGGTAGCGGTAGGTGATCGTCTGGTTCACCGCGTCGAAGGTCGTCGGGCTGGCCGTCTTCGTCAGCTGGATCGACGGCTCGGCCCGCGACTGGAGGGGCGCCCCGGGGCCGTCCGGGGAGGCCGGGCCCGTGGGCGCGGTCCTCTCGGCCGCGCCTTGGGCGTGGCCGACAGGGGCGTCGGGTCGTGCTCGACCCGACGCCGGTGATGCCGACGCGGTGATCAGCACGCCGCACAGAGCGGCGGCGACCAACGCTCTTGACTTGCCCAGATAGCGGAACATTCCGCTGCGGCGCGAACCGCCCATGTCTTCTCCCCTGCCCCCATGATCATTACGGCGCGTAATCTATCCGACACTGATCGTCAAGAATCGCGATCTTCGGGGTGTTGGAACGACCTTTTTCTGGTCGGTGGGAGAAAGGGTTCGACGGCCCCCAAAACGACCGCCGGGCTCACGGTCCCGATCCGGTGATCACGCTCATGACCAGCGCGAACGTCTTCGCTCGTGGAAGACGGCTCGGTGGAGAGATAAGAAGAGGGACATTCCCGAAGGTGGCCTACTTTTCGGCCATTCAGGGCATGGTCGGGAGCGCGAGAGCACGACGGCGAATGGACGTCGCCGCCGTGCTCTCGTATCACCGCGCGAAGAATGCGCGGAAGATGCTTTTCTGTCGGCCGGTGACCGGAACGTGCCCGTGGGCGTCCGCCTTCACCATCCGCGGGGCCTCGGACCCCGGCGGTCTGCGCGGGACTCCCGGAGGCTCCGGCGCGACCGTCCGGAAGGCCGTCCTGTCGGACGCGGGTCCGATTCCGTCCGTGCGCGCCCTATCCGCCGACGGGCCTGAAGGTGACCGCGGTGCTCCCCGGAAGCGCGAGCCCGCTGGAGTCGGCGATGTTCGCTGCGCCGTTGCGGTAGGTGCCCGCCGCCTCTGAGGTGACGCCGACCATCACCTTGCAGGCCCTCTGGCCGGGCCTGAGTCCGCCCTCGGACACGACGATGCGGTTGCGGCCGTAGTCGGCCGTGATGGATTCCGTGGCGCAGTCGGTCCGGACGCGCGCCGACCTTGTGAGACTCAGGCCGGGCGAGAGCCGGTCGGTGAACGACCACCGCCGGACGTGAGCTCCGCCGGTGACCGTGAACGTCAGTGTCGAGATCTCGCCGACGGCGACCGAGGCCGGCCGGAACGAGTTGTCCAGCTTCAGTTCGTCCGGCGCCGAAGCCCGGACATCCGTCCTTCCTGGCCCGTCCGCACGCGCGGGCGCGCCCGCCGCTGCCGCCGCACAGCACAGCGCGGCGACCGCGAACGCTCGTGACCTGCTCAGACGGCGGACCGCGCCGCCGCGACATGAACCACCCATACTTCCCCCCGAGGGCAGCCTGACTGATACGCCGCGTGATCTACCCATCACCTCGGGCTTGGAATCGGCGTCCCGGATCCGCGAGTCCGCGCGTCAGGGGACGAGGCGGGCCCAGATCCATTTGCCGCCGGACGGGTCGGGCGTGTAGCCGCAGCTGTTTGCCAGAGTTTCGACGATCGGAAGGCCCCAGCCGCCGTTCCGGTCGAAGGACTCTTCCGAAATGTCGAGGTCCTCCAGCGTGAGTTCGACGACCGGCCTGGCGACCGGAACGGCGGGACTGGAATCCCAGACCGCGATCACGATCCCATGGGCGTCGCGGCTGAGCTGAAACCGGATCTTCTTGTTGGGTGTCGCCTCGGCCGCGTTCGCCACCAGTTCGGCGATGATAAGGGCGGCATCGTCGTTGATGTGAGAACAGCCCCATTTGCGAAGTCTGTGGGCCGCCATCGTCCGCGCGAGCCCCGCCGCCGCAGGTGAGCCCAGCATTGCCATGATCAGGTCGTCTGTCGCCCGCGTCACCATCGTGCCGCCCTCGGATCGGATGTCTGAATTCACGCCCCAAGGTTGACTCTGCTGTTCTACGCTCGCCTGTATCGCCAAGAACATAAAACGGGGGCGTAAATGATCAGGACTCGGGACCCGCTCGACCCGAAGCTCTCAATGTGGCATTTTCTTGCGTTCTATCTCCGCTTCATGCGGGAGAAAGAGGGGCTTTCGCTCGCCCAGTGGGGAAAGATCATCGGCGCCGCGCGGTCCAGTGTTTCGAACATGGAGGCCGGGCGGCACAAACTGCAGGTGGATCAGGCCCGTCGCATCGACGTCAAGCTCGGCACGGGCGGACTGTTCGAGCTCCTGCTGTACTTCGCCCGGACCGCGCACGATCCGAACTGGTTCCGCCAGTACAGCCAGTTCGAGCGGAAGTCGGACGAGATCAGGATCTTCCACGGCCAGGCGGTGCCCCTGCTCCTGCAGACCGACGACTACACCCGCGCCTACGCACGCTTGAGCGCATCCAAAGATCTGGAGCGTGTCGTGTCTGGCCGCATAGCGCGAAAGCGCGCCATCTTCGAGCGCGAGGATCCTCCCTACATTTGGGCCATCCTCGACGAGGCTGCGCTCGCCCGGCCGGTGGGGGGAAGAGAGGCTATGCGGGCCCAGATCCAGCATCTCATCGACCTTGCCGAGCGCTGGAACGTGATCCTGAGGATCGTTCCCTTCTCGGCGGGAGCGCACCCGGGCGCGGACGGTTCCTTCCAGCTGGTCGACTTCGAGGGGCGTGACATCGCGTACGCCGGTGCCCAGGCGGGAGGCCGCTTGATCGAGATGGCGGAAGAGGTCAAGCTGATGATTGTGAAGTTCGACCGCATCGGGGCTAAGGCTGCGTCGGAGGACGCCTCGCTCGAGATCCTCCGCATGTACTTGGAGAGGTACGCGTGACGATTCAGTGGCGAAAGAGTTCCTATAGCGGCACTGCGGATGACGATGTATGTGTCGAGGTCGGACGGCTTGCGTCGGGCGTCGGGCTCAGGGACTCGAAGAAGCCGAGCATGGGACACCTGGACTTGGCCCGGCCCGAGTTCGGCGGGCTGGTGGCGCGCATCAAGGAGCTGCAGGGCTGACCCCCGGCGTGAGGTGAACCGGCCGGATGCGAGGTGCAGCCCCAGGGTGGGCTGCACATTGCGCAAAGGCCTCTGTAGATGGTTCGCGTCGGTGTCGCTCAAGTGCTTGGGGAGGTCGCGTGACGGTTCAGTGGCGAAAGAGTTCGTATAGCGGCACAGCAACCGACGAGGTATGCGTTGAGCTGGGGCGTCTTGAGCGTGGGGTGGGGCTTAGGGACTCCAAGATGCCGAGCATCGGTCACCTGAGCTTGACCGAGGGGAAGTTCGGCGGGCTGGTGGCGTCCATCAAGGGGTTGCGGGCTGACCACTCGGTGTGAGGTGAGTCGGCTGGATGTGAAGCGGCCCGTCGGCGCTGGGAGCGTCGGCGGGCCGCACGTTGTCGGTCAGTGGTGGGGCGGTCAGTTGTAGAACGTCGCGCTGTGGATGTCGACGGGGTTGGCGGTGTTGCCGGTGGTCGCGCCGTAGACGGCCGTGAAGCCGGAGCCGGTGGAGACCAGGCCGGTGTAGTCGCCGATCATCCGGCCGGCGCTCGTCAACGGCAGCGTGCGCGCGTCGAACGAGCCCTCGATGTGCTGCTCGCGCCACGACGCCGCCGACTTGGTGCAGTCGGTCGTGCAGGTCACGGCCCAGAAGTCGGTGGGCAGGGTGGCGGCCGAGGTGTTGTTGCGGAAGTCGTAGTACGTGATCGCGACGGTGCCGCCGGGGGAGACGGCGATCGCCGGGACGGCGGCCGAACCGGTGGGCGTCCTGTCCACGCGGATCGGCGTGGACCACGTGTTCCCGCCGTCCGCGGACCTCGCGTAGCTGACGTGGAAGGTGCCGTCCGCCGCCTGGCTCTGCCAGACCGCGTTCACCACCTTGCTGTTCGGCTTGGAGGCCAGCAGCGGCAGCGTCGCGTTGCGCACGGGGTCACCCGAGTTGTCCGGGTCCGGGATCTTGACGCCGACCGTGAACGGGGCCGCCACGTCCAGCGTCGGCGCCGACCACGTGGCGCCGCCGTCGGTCGAGCGGATGACCTGGGTGGCCGCGCCGTCGTTGGTCTCCTGGTGCATGCCGATCAGCAGCGTGCCGTCGGACAGCGGCTCGAGGACGGTGCCGATGGCGCCGCTGTTGGTCGGGAAGTCGTAGACCTTCTTCGTGCTCCACGTCCGCCCGTCGTCGGTCGACTTCGCCATGTAGACCGGCTGCACCCAGTCGCCGTCGGCCTGCGTGTCGACCCGGTCCCAGACGGCGTAGACGACACCCGGGTGGTACGGGTCCGCGGTGATCGCCGGACGGTCGTTGAAGAACTCCGGGTCGACGTCCTTCGCGAGGGTCGTCGGCGCGTCCCAGTGCTCGCCGCCGTCACCGGACCGCGACACCAGGATCGCCGTCACCTCGCCGGTCCGCGACAGCGAGAACGACGCGGCGACCGCCGTGCCGGACGGCGTCACCGTGACCCAGTGGTCGGTCGTGACGTCGTAGTTCCCGCCGTTTGCGTCGGTTCCGCCGTTGCACCGGGAGAACGCGGGCTGCGAGGCCGACCGGTGCCAGGTCGCGCCGTAGTCGTCGGACACGGCCGCCACGGCTCCGTCACTGCCGTACCGGTTCCAGCGGTCCTGGTGGTACATCGCGACGAGATGCCAGGGCCGGTTCGGGTCCCGCGCCACCATGGGCTGGACCTCGGTGTTCGGGTTGGCCACGTAGCCGTCGCCGGCGGGCAGGCCACAACCGGCGGGTAGTGGGCTGGTGCCCGATATTGGTACGACCACCGCGGGATCTCGGCCGTCTGCGAGTGCGGGCTGGGCGGTCACGGTGCAGGCGAGCAGGGAGGCGGCCAGGGCCAGCACGGACATGGAGCGTCGTCTCACGGTTCTTCCCTCATCTCGATGGGGCGTCTCCACGGCACGTGCCGCACCGCTCGCACGGCGCGTCCCGGCGGAGGCGAAAACAGCGGAGCCGACGCTACAACTTCAAGATCATTTCCGTAAGCTCTCCGAGCCGGAAAACCGCCGTGCGCAAGGGCTTCCGGGGCCTTCGCGCCGGTCACGGCGGTCGCGGGATGATCAAATTTTTTTCCGCCACCGCTCCGCGACCGCCTCAGGGTCACCGCTCCTTGTGGCGCTGGTAGTGGCGGGCCACGCGGACGCGGTTGCCGCAGCGGGCCGGGGAGCACCAGCGGCGGCGCGGATGGGCGGGAAGGAACAGCATCACGCAGTCGCCCGCCTCGCACTGCCGGACCCTGCTCACCGCCGGATCGGCCAGCAGCTCGACGGCGGCCTCGGCCAGGTGCGCCGCGAGGCGGTCACCGGACGGACCGCTCCGGCGGCGTTCGGCGATGAGCCCAGAGCCGTCCCACACCAGCTCGTTGATCGCGGGCGCGGCGCGTTGCGCGTCGTTGAGCGCCCGCACGTCCTCGTCGTCCGGACGTTCGCCGTGCCGGACGCGTTCGAGCGCCCGCGCCGTGTGCTCGCGGACGGTCCGCACGGCGGCGAGGGCATCCGCGTCGGTCGCCGGCGCCTCGGGCAGCCGTACGGCCTGAAGCTCGCACCATCTCCGCAGGTCATCGGGCGTGCTGAGCAGGTCGCCCACGGCCGCGAGAGTGTTGACCAGGTCGAGGGCCAGGGGCTCCCCGGTCAGGGGCACGGCGTCGCTCATGTCCCTAACGGTACATCGTCGTCTTGACCCGTTAGATCGCCGCTCGCTATAACTAACGCATCTTCAACGGAGGAAGGCATTAGCCATGGCGCAACTCCCGGTCACCCGCTCCGTCCACCGCTTCCTGGACGTGGAGGGCGTGCGCGTCTTCTACCGGGAGTCGCTGCCCGAACGGCAGGACGCGCCCGTCCTGCTTCTCCTGCACGGCTTCCCGTCCGGTTCGCACCAGTTCCGGCGGCTGATCGACACCCTCGGTTCGCGTTACCGCCTCATCGCTCCCGACTATCCGGGCTTCGGCTTCACCGAGGCGCCGGTGGGCTTCACCTACTCCTTCGACCGCCTCGCCGACATCACCGAGGGATTCGTCCAGCGGCTCGGCCTGCGGCGCTTCGTGATGTACGTCTTCGACTTCGGCGCGCCGGTCGGGTTCCGCCTCGCCGCGCGGCACCCGGAGTGGATCGCCGGGCTCGTCGTCCAGAACGGCAACGCCTACGAGGCCGGACTCTCCGGCGGCGCCCGCGACTTCATCGCCCTGCGCCCCGATCAGCCGGACGCCGAGCGGACCGTCCGCGAACTGCTCACCCTGGACGGCACGCGCGGCCAGTACGAGACCGGCGTCGCCGACCCCGACCCGATCGCGCCCGACTCATGGACGCTCGACCAACACTTCCTCGACCTCCCCGGACGCAAGGACGCGCAGGTCGCGCTGGCCTTCGACTACCACTCCAACGTCGAGCGCTATGCCGCGTGGCAGGCCTGGCTCCGCGAGCACACCCCGCCCACGCTCATCACCTGGGGCGCGAACGACCCGTTCTTCCCGGCTCCGGGCGGACGCGCCTACCTCGCCGACGTCCCCGACGCCGAACTCCACCTCTTCGACACGGGCCACTTCGCGCTGGAGACGCACCTGCCCGAGATCGCCCCACTCGTCGCCGACTTCCTGGACCGCGCCTGGCGCTGAGCGGTCTGCCCGTGGGGCGGTCCGGCGGCCGTGCCCCTCCCCATCACTGGACCGCCTGGTCGAAGTAGTGGCCCCGGTCCAGGTCGGCGATGAGGCCGGGCCGCGTCGGCTGCCATTCCAGCAACTGGCGCGTCAGCATGCTGGACGCGGGTTGGTCGACCGACAGGAGCGGACCGAGGAAACCGAACTCGGCGGCGGGGACGGACGCCATGGGCACTCCCAGGTTGCGGGCGATGGCCAGCGCGATGTCGTGGACCGGAACGCCCTCGTCGGCGACCGCGTGCAGCACCGACCCCGCCGGAGCCTCTTCGAGGGCGAGGCGGAACAGGCGCGCCGCGTCGTCGACGTGCACCGCCGGCCAGCGGGCGGAGCCGTCGCCGACCTCGCCCGAGACGCCCTTGGCGCGGGCGGTGTCGATCATGCGGGCGACGAACCCCTGCACGTCGTCCCGGCCGTGGACCGACCGGGGGAGCCGCACGACCGACGACCGCACGGCGCGGTCCGCCGCGTCGAGCGCCAGCCGGGCGTTGGCGTCGCGCGCCGCCGGGGGAGTGCCGGGCAGGGACTCGTCGCGCTCGGTCGCCGTCCGGCCGGGGACGACCGGCGTCCCGGACGTGACGACCAGCGGCCGTCCCGAGCCCGCCAGCTCGTCGCAGAGCGCCCCGATCACCCGCGCGTCCGCGCGCGCCGACTGCTCGAACCGGGAGAGGTCGTGGTCGAACGCCAGGTGGATCACCCCGTCGGCGTCGGCGGCGCCTGCGCGCAGGACGTCCAGGTCGTCCACGTCGCCGCGCAGCGCCTCGGCCCCCGCTGCGGCGACGGCGCCCGCCGCGCAGTCCGACCGGGCCAGGCCGACGACCTGGTGACCGGCGCCGAGCAGTTCCGGGATCAGCGCCGACCCGATCCATCCGGACGCGCCCGTGACGAACACTCGCATGGCATGGCCCTCCTGGTAAGCCGCCATCGGTCCCCGGTGGCCCGCGATGGACGCATTCGTGCGCATCCGTGTGCGATGGCCTTCGGCCCTGGAGATACCCGGACATGGGCATCGGAAGGTCAAGCGGCGGCGAACTGCACGTCAGGTTCGCGCAGCAGGCGTCGGCGTCGGTCTCGGTGAGGTGCCGCCACCGGTGCGAGTGCCGGTGACGGTGCGAGTGCCGGTGCGGCGGTCACAACTCCACGGTCTCGCCCACCGCGGGCCGCCGGATCTCGCGGCCCGCGCGCCTGGCCTCCATCGCCAGCACGTCGTCCAGCACTTCGAGCCCGATCTCGTTCACGAGTCCGTCGTGGATCGCGAACGCGCGCTGCGGAGCGACCGCCCTCAGATACGCGGTCATCATCGGGACGGTCAGCCAAGGCGCCTGCCCCGGAAGCAGCAGCGTCGGGACGTCCACCCTGGTCAGGGCGTCGCCGGGGTGGAACACCTCGCCGTCCAGCAGGAAGCCGGTGTTGTCCACGGGCGGGAGGTCGAGATGGCTGAGGTGGTGCTTCTCGCCCACGACGCGCACCTCGAACCCCGCCGCCTCGAACGTGTCCCCGTGGCGCACGACGTGGACGCGGTCGCGCGCCAACTCGCGGAATCCGTCCACCTCGTCCAGCACCCGCGCGACACCGGGGCAGGTGTAGATCGCGGGCACCTCCCACAGCCTCTCGACGCTGTAGTGGTCGGCATGCTGGTGGGTGATGAGGACCGCCTCGACGCCCTCGGTCGCCGCGGGCTCGGGCGTCAGCTCGCCGGGGTCGATCGCCAGCGCCCGGCCGTCCTTCTCCAGGCGGACGCAGGCGTGCCCGTACTTGACCATCTTCATGGCCGTCAACCTACTCACCACCGGTCCCAGTGCAGCACCTGGTCGCGGGGGATCCGCGGTGCGGCAAGCTACTGTCGCCCGCGTGACCGACTCCCTCCGCCTCCTGGACGCCGACGCCGCCGACCACCGCGCGACCACGGGCCTGGTCCGGACGTTCCCGCTGCCGCCCGAATGGGGCATCGACCTCTACCTGCTGGACGAGTCCACCCACCCGACCGGAAGCCTGAAGCACCGCCTCGCGCGCGGCGCTGCGCCGCGGTGTCCTGCGGCCGGGCGCGGCGGTCGTCGAGGCCTCGGGCGGGAACGCCGCCGTCGCCCAGGCGTACGTCGC
The DNA here is from genome assembly GCF_003428695.1 of Actinomadura logoneensis. Classification (GTDB taxonomy): domain Bacteria; phylum Actinomycetota; class Actinomycetes; order Streptosporangiales; family Streptosporangiaceae; genus Spirillospora; species Spirillospora logoneensis. The sequence goes on along the minus strand of NZ_QURH01000336.1, from coordinate 17,710 downwards.
GCGTCTGCTGGGACACCCGTTCGTCGCCGTGATGCCGCGCCGCTCCAGCCCCGAGAAGATCGGGCGGATCGAGGACCACGGCGGGACGTGCCATCTCGTCCACCCGCCGCTCGCGATCTACGAGGAGGCCGAGCGGCTCGCCGGACGGCTCGGTGGCCACTACATGAACTACCTCGCCGCGTCGGCGGACGCCGTCCGGGCGAGCGCGGGCGGCGAGGACGACATCGGGCACGTCCTGTTCGAGAGGCTTCCGGCCGTCCCCGACTGGATCGTCGTCGGCGCCGGAAGCGGCGGGACGGCCACCGCGATCGGACACCGCACGGCTCGAGGCTTGGGGGAGACCCGGCCCCGGCTGGCGGTCGTGGACCCGGAGAACTCCGCCTACTTTTTCGCCTGGGCCTACGGCACGACCGACTACATGACCGGAATGCCGTCCCGGATCGAAGGCATCGGACGGCCCCGCGTCGAGCCGAGCTTCGACGCGTCCGTGGTGGACGTCGTCATCCCCGTGCGGGACGCCGCGAGCCTCGCCGCCATGCGCTTCCTGCACAGCACGACCGGCCTGAAGGCGGGCGCTTCCACCGGCACCAATCTCTGGGGCGCGCTGCAGTTCGTGTCCCAACTGCTCAGGGACGGACGCAAAGGAAGCGTCGCCACCCTGGTCTGCGACGACGGCGACCTGTACCCCTCCACCTACTGGAACGACGCCTGGCTCGACGAGAAGAAGATCGACGTGGAGCCAGGGACCGAAGCGCTGATGGCCTTCCTGCGCACCGGGGTGCTCGAACCGCCACCTCGGTGAACCCGCCGGTGGCGTGGGGGACCACAGCCGCAGGGTGATCCGGGACTGGCGTTCCGGTGCACCCGGAGGTGGCGGCCGGTGGCCTTGACGGGCCCCGCGAAGCCGAGTGATCTTGAGGTAATGCGGGGAAACGCGTCGCTCTGGCGTAATCGGAACTTCGTCCTGCTCTGGGTGGGGCAGACGTTCTCCGAGGTCGGCACCCGCATGACCTCGGTCGCCTTCCCGCTGCTCGTGCTGGCCCTGACCGGCTCCCCGGCCAGGGCGGGCCTCTCCGGCTTCGCCGGAACCCTCCCCTACGTGCTGTTCTACCTGCCCGCCGGGGCGCTGGTGGACCGCTGGGACCGCCGCCGCGTCATGCTCTGCTGCGAGCTCGGGCAGTTCGCCGCGCTCGGCAGCCTCGCCGCCGCCTTCGCCCTGGACGCGGTGACCTTCCCGCACATCCTCCTGACCGCCTTCGTGTCCGGTTCGTGCTTCGTGTTCTTCAGCGTCTCCCAGCGGGCGCTGCTGCCCGCCCTGGTACCGTCCGAACGCCTCACCGAGGCGCTGGCCAGGCAGGAGACCAAGAGCCGGAGCGCCGCCCTGACCGGATCCCCGCTCGGCGGCCTGCTCTTCGGCCTCGGTCACGCGCTGCCCTTCGTCGCCGACGCCGCGTCCTACCTGGTCTCGGTCGCCACCATCCTGGGCATCCGCACGCGGCACCGTCCCGCGCCGCCGCCGCGCGAGACGGCGACCGGCCTGTACGGCGAGATCCGCGAGGGGATGCGCTGGCTGTGGCACGAGCCGTTCGTCCGGATGAGCGTGGCGCTGACGTCCGCCGTCAACCTGATGTTCCAGGCGCTGATCCTCACCCTGATCGTCCTGGCCGGACGCCTCGGCGCGGGCAGTGCCGGGACGGGCCTGATCCTCGGCTGCTTCGGCGTCGGCGGGCTCGCCGGCGCCCTCGTCGCCCCGCGCGTGCCCGACCTGCTGTCCTCCCGGGCCGTCGCGATCGGCGCCACCTGGGTGTGGGCCGCGACCGCGCCGCTGCTCGCCGTCGCCACCAACCCCTACGAACTGGCCGCGGTCATCGCCTGCATGGCCGTCGTCGGCCCGGTGTGGAACGTCGTGGTCGTCGGCCACCAGTACAAGGTGGTCCCGGACCACCTGCTCGGCCGCGTCAAGAGCGTCGCCCTCCTCACCAGCTGGGGCTCCATGCCGCTGGGGCAGCTCCTCGGCGGCTACCTCCTGTCGCTGACCGCCCCCCGCCAGACCGTCCTGCTGCTGTCCCTGCTGAGCCTCGCCATCGCGCTGACCACCACGCTCAACCGCTCGATGCGGATGCGCGGCCCGACGGTCGGCCGCCCCGGTCTGCAACCCCAGTAACCTCTGTTGACCATGAACGACTTCGACGGTGGCTGGGACAGCAGGGCGACGCTCAAGGACGGCTGGATCGAGCGCACCCCGCGCCGTCCGGACGTCGACCCCCGCCTGCTGGCCGAAGTCCGGCTCATGCCGTGGCTCGCCCCGCGCCTTCCGCTGGCGGTGCCGGTCCCCGAACTGGTGTCGTCCGACCCGCTGGTCGTCCGGCACCGCCTGGTACCGGGCATTCCGCTGACGTCCCCGACCGCCGAGCACGGCCGCGCCCTCGGCCTCTTCCTCCGCGCCCTCCACGACACGGACGTCCACGAGGCCACCGCGCACGGCCTGCGCGACATCCGCGACGAGTTCGCCGAAGACCTCGCCCTCTTCCGAGGCCGCGTCCTTCCGCTCCTCTCGGGACCCGAGCGCGCCGCCGGAGCCGCCCTCCTCGACGCCCTCGACACCGGCGTCACCGACACGGTCGTCCACGGCGACCTCGGCCCCGAACACGTCCTCGTCGAGGACGGCCGCCTCTCCGGGGTCATCGACTTCGGCGACGCCCACGCCGGAGACCCGGCCATCGACCTCTCCTGGACCCTGTACGGAACCCCGCCCGCCTTCGCCGAAGCCCTCGCCACCGCCTACGGCGTCACCCCGGAACTCCGGGCCCGCGGCCTCCTCTGGCACAGCCTCGGCCCGTGGTACGAGGTCACCCGAGGTCAGACCACCGACGACCCGGCCATGCAGGCCACCGGCCTGGAAGCGGTCCGCTCCCGCCTCACCCTCCTACCCGGCGAAGCCCGTACCTGACGCCCGACGCGTCGGCGAGTCAGCGAGGCGCGCTGAGGACACCGGGGCGCCGAAGAGTCGGCGAGGCGCGTACCCGAGGACCGAGGCATCGGGAGTCAGCGAGGCGCGCTGAGGGCACCGGGGCGCCGAAGAGTCGGCGAGGCGCGCACTTGGGACCCGGGGCGCCGGGAGTCGGCGAGGCGCACACTTGGGACTCGGGGTGCCGGCGGGTCAGCGAGGCGCGTACATGATGACCAGGACGCCGACCAGGCAGACGAGGGCGCCGGTGAGGTCCCAGCGGTCGGGACGGAAGCCGTCCATGACCATGCCCCAGACCAGGGAACCGGCCACGAAGACCCCGCCGTAGGCGGCCAGGATCCGTCCGAAGTGGGCGTCGGGCTGCAGCGTGGCGACGAAGCCGTACAGGCCGAGCGCGATGATCCCGAACCCGATCCACCACCAGCCGCGATGCTCGCGAACCCCCTGCCACACCAGCCAGGCGCCACCGATCTCGGCGACCGCGGCCAGGACGAACAGCACCAGGGAACGAGCAACCATCATGCCCCGAACCGTACCGGCGCCTTCCACCCCTCAGCACGAGACGCCGCCGTCGCGCCACGCCATGTCGTGTGCGGATGTCACGCCCCTGTCGTGTGTGGATTCCACGCCCTCTCGTGGCTCGCCTGTGCCGCTGCCTGAGGGGGACGCATGGACGCACAGATACACCAGTCCGGCCAGGTTGACCTCTAACCTCCTCCTTCGGTGATCGCGCCGCCAAGGTCGGAGACGGGGAATGGGCATGAGGCTTCGGCGGCACAGGACGACACGTCGTCACAGCCCGCGCTCACGGCGGTGAGCAACGCCGTCCGTATCGCCTGCAGGTCGATGATCCGCCGCTCCACCTCGGCCAACTTCAGCCGGGCCCGCTCCTGGAATCCGCCGCCGGCGCGGCCGCCGCCGGGGCGTACCGCGTCCAACAGTTCGGAGACCTCCTCCAAGGTGAATCCCAGCCGCTGGGCCGCCTTGATGCCACGGAGGACCGTCACGGTGTCGGCTGGATAGAGCCGGTGCCCTCCCAACGTCCGTGCCGGCTCGGCGATGAGCCCGCGCCGCTCGTAGTACCGCAGTGTCTGCGGGTTCACTCCCGCGGCCTCGGCGACCTGGCTCGAACGCAGGCCCTCGTAACCCCCGCTCATCCGGTCCACCTCTGCGCGATGGCCCCGGGAGAAGTCCTGCGCTCGGCGAGGGCCTGCATGCCGTCCAAGGTGGGACCGGCATCTTCGGGCGCGACCACCTCGACCAGCAGACCGGCGTCGGAGCGCCGGAACTCGAGGGAGAGGAACTCGCAGCACCGCTCCTCCTGAACGAACAGCTCCCGAAGGGAGGCTTCCCGTTCCCCGTCGACGTCGAATGTCAGCCGTAGACGCAGCGGCAGGCGTTCCACCCGTACCAAGCCGGCGGCGAACACGGCCTCGAAAGCCTCCAGCCGCCGGACCCTCGATGAGGACGAAAGCGTGCACACGATCGGCACTTCGGACTCAGCCACTCGGGTTCCTCCACTCGACCAAGCACACCTGAAGAGAGCGGGATGCGGCCCGCCCTGCCCGCCGCCAGGAGCTGCACCGCCCATGACCACGTTCCGACGGTAAGCCTGTACCGGGGTACCGGCTGCAACCCGCTCGTCGCCCCGGGCGGAGCCAAGCCGTGCCCCGCCACGCATCCATCCGCCGAATTCCAGCTTCCGGCACGCGTGGCGGGGCCGGCCTGAGCCGGTTGCAGTCGGAGACATCCGCGGCGGACGCCGTGGTCGACCGCGTTTCTGGTCAGCGGCCTTTTTGGTAGGTGGTCAGGGTGTTGGCTGCGCCCAGGGGGACGAGGACCAGTTCGACGATGAGGGCCTTCCAGGCGTAGTAGGTGTTGACGACGCGGATCGGGTAGAGGCACGGGAGGTTCGCCAGGACGCGGCGGAAGGGGATGCCGCGTTTTCGGGAGGCGTAGAGCAGGGTCGCGATGAGCAGCGGCAGCTCGCTGCCGAGCCACCAGGAGGCGGCGAGCGCGGGGGAGAGGTGCCCGGCGGTGGTCAGCAGGACAGGGGTCAGCCACCACAGCGGGGCGAGCAGGATCTCCATCACCGCGAGCGCGACCCAGAGCGCCAGCATGGGTTTGTGCCGCACCATCGGACGCAGGTGCAGCCGGACGTTCTGGAAGAAGCCCGACATCCAGCGCCACACCTGCCGCCGCAGGTAGAGCAGTGTTTCGGGATCGGCGGCCCAGGCGACGGCCTCGGGGACGTAGACGGCGCGGCGGCCCTCGATCTGCCACGTCCAGGTGGCGTCCATGTCCTCGACGATCGTGCGCTCGGGGAACCCGCCGGACGCGGACAGGACGTCGCGGCGGAACGTCGAGCAGCATCCGGAGCAGACCATCGGGCTGGCCGCGCCCTGCTGGATGGGCCGCTGGAAGTGGAAGCCGAACAGGTACTCCACCGAGCGGCCACGCTCCCAGAGGGTGCGGGTGAAGCGGGTCTGGACGTTGCCGGCCGCGATCGCCACGGCGGGGTCGGCGAAGACCGGGCGGAGGCGTTCGACGTAGTCGGGCGCGAGAACGGTGTCGGCGTCCACCGCGAGGACCAGGTCTCCGGTGCAGTGGGGGAGGGCGTGGTTCTGCGCGCGGGCCTTGCTGCCTAACCGGCGATCCGGGCGCAGGACGGTCGCGCCGTGCGTGCGGGCGACCTCGCCGGTGCGGTCGGTGGACGCGTCGTCCACCACGATGACCTGGTCGGGAGGGACGGTCTGCCGCCGCAGCGACTCGAGCGTGGCGGGCAGGCCCGCCTCCTCGTTGTGCGCCGGGACGATGACGGTCAACGTGAGGTCGCCGGCGCCGGTCGAAGTGGTCTCGCGCGTCAGGGTAGGGGCGGTCATCGCGCACCCCGCAGACGCGTGAGGGCTCGGGTGGTGGCCGTGGTGATCCAGACCGCGCCGTAGACCAGGGTGCTGACCGCGATCCCCGGGAATCCGCCGTGCATGTGCGTGTCCTTTCGCTTGTATCGATCGGGCTCACGCACCATCCTGGGCGGCTCGCAGGGCCTGGGGCGAGCCGCCGCGGCAACTGTGGATAACCGCGTGAGAGCCCTGGTCAAACGCACTGAGGCGCGAGAAGAGCTTGACGGAGTGAGTACTCACTCCGTACGGTGGGCGGCATGGATGCCCCTTCGACCCGGCGCCGGGCGCCGGGAATGAGCCCCGAGCAGCGCCGGGAGATGATCGTCCGGACGGCGCTGCCGCTGGTCGCCGAGCACGGCACGGCCGTGACCACCGGGCAGATCGCGCGCGCCGCCGGCATCGGCGAGGCGACGATCTTCCGCGTCTTCGCCGACAAGGACGAACTGCTCGACGCCTGCGTCGCCGAGGTGCTGCGCAACGACCACGTCCTGACGGAGATCGGCGACATCTCTCTCGACCGACCGCTCGCCGAACGCCTCACCGAGGCGGTCGCGGCGATCGACGCCTACCTGGCCCGCATGGGCATGGTGCTGGGCGCGCTGTTCGCCACCGGACGCAAGGGACGCGGCGTCCACGGCGGAGCCGAGCAGACCGGGCCGGGTCCCGACCGTGGCGCGGCCATGGAGAGCACCCGCGAGGCGCTGGCCGAGCTCTTCGAGCCCGAACGTGACAGGCTCCGCCTGCCGCCCGAGCAGATCGCCGCGATGTTCATGGGCCTGGCCTTCAGCCGAGCCCGGCCGGTGGGGGAGACCATCCTCCCGATCGAGGACGCCATCGACGTCTTCCTCAACGGCGCCCTCGCCGCCTCCTGAGGTTCCGGCGCCGGGAAAACGAAAAGCCCCAAGTCGAGGATCATGATCCTGACCTGGGGTCGGTGGTGGGCGATACTGGGATTGAACCAGTGACCTCTACCGTGTCAAGGTAGCGCTCTCCCACTGAGCTAATCGCCCGGGCTCGTGCTCGCGGAGGGGGCACGGCGCAGAGGTGGAGACGGGATTTGAACCCGTGTACACGGCTTTGCAGGCCGTTGCCTCGCCTCTCGGCCACTCCACCAGAGCGAGACCGGCACACGGCCTGCCTCTCAGAGCGGAAGACGGGATTCGAACCCGCGACCCTCACCTTGGCAAGGTGATGCTCTACCACTGAGCCACTTCCGCTTGTCCTCCGGGTTCCCCCGGCGACGTCGTTAACTTTAGCGGAACTTCGGGGCCGATGCCCACTCGACGTCCCGGACGGCGTGCCCAGGTCCTCCCGGACGGCGTGCCCCGGCCCCCTTCGACGGCTGCCCGGCCCTCCCGGACGGCTGCCCGGCCGTCCGGAAGGAGGCCCGCGCGGCGGTCTACGCGGGCGCGGACTCCGGGTCGGACGCGGAGGCCAGGGTGCGGGACAGGGCCGAGGTGAGCGTGGACTCGCTGTGCAGGTCGTCCCAGAAGGCCAGGTCCTCGTCCTCCTCGAAGTGGGCGATCCGGCCCCAGAACTCGCGGTCCTCCGCCTCGTGGGCGGCGGCGAGGGACAGGGCGGGCATCACCGTGGTCTCGGAGGCGGCGGCGTCCAGGTCGGCGGGGGTGACGTCGGCGGGGAGCGCGACCGGGGTGGCCGGACGGTGGTGCTTGCCGCGCTTGCGGACGCGGATGGGCGCGCGGTCGGGGGCCAGTTCGGCGGCGCGCGCGGCGGCGGCCCTGCCGGCGCTGAGCGCGACCGTGCCGCACAGGATGAGGGCGAGGACGCCGCCCATCACGGCCTCCTGGGCGGGCAGGCCGCCCTCGTGGTCATGGTCGGAGGCGGGCGCCGGGCGGTGCCCCGCCGCCGGGACGGCCGCGTCGTGCGCGGCGCCGATGTTCTGGACGGGCGCCGGGGGAGCCGGGACGGCCGCGTCGTGCGCGGCGCCGATGTTCTGGACGGGCGCCGGGGGAGCGGCGTGCTTGGGCGTGTGCCTCTCGGACACCTTGACCCTGCCCGGGTAGCCGTAGCCGACGACCTTGGAGTCGTCGCAGCGGACGTGCCGGATGAGCTGCCCGCCGTCGGTGTTGCCCTCGATCGTGTGCAGGCAGTCGCCGTCGACCGACTCGACGAGCCCGACGTGGTCGGTCTGGTCGACGTCGCCGCTGCCGGACCAGTCGAAGAAGACCAGCGCGCCGGCCTCGGGGGTGTGGCCGAACGCGCCCTGCTTCTGGAACCACTTGGCGTGGTCGATGGTCGAGGCGAACTGCCCGGCCTGCTGGGCGACGCCCGCCTGCTGCGCGGCCCAGGCGAGGAACATGTCGCACCACGGCGCGGTCGAGAAGTAGGAGTCGTGGTCGCCGTCGACGGTCTTGCGGTACCACTCCCCGTACTTGGAGTAGCCGTCGCCCTTCGCCTGGTAGCCGAGCTGCTTGCGGGCGACGTCGAGCAGTTTCCCGCCGATGGGGTCCATGACGCTCCAAGGTCACACGATGATCTCGACGGAATGTAGCCAACGTAACTTCGGACCCGCAAGCAGTCCGGGCGAAAACGGCCATCCTGGGCTATCGGGGTGGGGCCGGGGGTGACTACGTCAGGAGTAGCCCCTGGGGAGGACCGCGACCGGACACGAGGCGGCGCGCAGCACCTTGAGCGCCGTTTCTCCCAGGAAGACCTGATGTGCGGACGCGTCCTCGGAACTAGCCATCACGAGTAGTTCCCCTTCTGGCCACCCGGCGTCGGCCAGCGCGTCGGCCACGTCGTCCCCTTCCGCCAGCTCGGCCGTGACCGCCTCGGCGGGCAGGCCGGACGACTCCTGGGCGAGGCGGATGGCGAGCGCGAGGTCGTCGCGCAGCCGGCCGCGCGGCTCGTCGTCGCCGACCACCAGGGTGATCAGCCGCAGCGGGACGTCCAGGGCGAGCGCCGCCTGCGCGGTCCGCTCGACCGCCTCGTCCGCCTGGGGACGGCGCACGTAGGCCAGCGTGATCCGGCTGAGCCGGTCGGGCGGCTCGTACCCGGCCGGGGTGATCATCACGGCCTCGTTCGCGGCGTGCAGGAGGTTGTCGGCGGCGGCGCCGATCGCGACCCGGCCGTGCGCGCCGCCCTCCTGCGAGCCGATGACGATCAGGTCGGCGCCCGTCCGGCTGGCGAGGGTGGACAGGCCGCGGCCGACGCCCCGCGCCTCGTGCGCGACGAAGTCGGCCGTCAGCTCCGGCGCGGTCTCGGCGAGCAGGTCCTCGGCCTGCCGGAGGACGGCGAGCGCCTCGCCCGCGGCGGCCGGACGCTCCGGCGGATGGACGTGCGCGACGGTCAGCCGGCCGGCGGTCAGCGCGACGACGGCGCGGGCCAGCCGCAGCGCCTCGCGGCCGCCCGTGCCGGGCGCGTACCCGGCCAGCACGTGTTCTCCGATCACGTCCTGCTTCATGCCCGGCGATCCGGGGGCCATGCGGCGCACGCGCGCCGGACGGCGGTTCCGGAGGACCGGAGGCGGGCGCCCGTCCCGGTGGGCGGAGCCCGAATTATGCCTGTGTAGAGGGTTCTGGGGTAGATTCGCGTGCGCCGCGTGCAAAGTAGACATTTGGGGGAATGTTGACGCTGGACACCGTCGCACCGGGGCTGACGCCCGGCCGCTGGGCCATCGATCCCGCCCACTCGGAGATCAGCTTCACCGTCCGGCACCTGATGACCACCGTGCGCGGGACCTTCCCCGACTTCGCCGGCGAGGCCCGCGTCGCGGACGACCCCTTCGCCTCGTCCGCGTGGGCGGAGATCACCCTCGCCTCGCTGGACACCCGCAACTCCGAGCGCGACGCGCACGTCCGCTCCGCCGACTTCCTCGACGTCGAGCGGCACCCGGTGATGACCTTCACCTCCACCGGCGTCGAGCGCGCCACGGTCGGCCGCCGCGCCCGCACGCCCCGCTTCCACGTGGACGGCGAGCTGGACGTCCGGGGCGTCCGCCGCCCGGTCCGGATGCTCTCGGAGTTCCACGGCGTGAGCGAGGACCCGTGGGGCGGCGTCCGCGCGGGCTTCACGGCCACCGCCGAGATCAGCCGCCGCGACTTCGGCATCGAGTTCAACATCCCGCTCCAGGGCGACAAGGTCGTCCTCGGCGACACGATCGCCATCCAGCTGGAGATCCAGCTCGTCAAGGCCGCCTGACCCGCCTCCAGTCGAGCGGGGCGGTTCCCCGCCCGTGCCTCACACGGGGTTCGGGGCAGAGCCGGCCGCGGGTGTCGAAGACGTGCCGCGGCACAGCGACAGCAGATCGCGCGCCGGTCCCGCTGGGCGCGTCCCCGCGGGCCAGACCGCCCGCAGCGGACGCGAGAGGTCCAGTTCGCGGACGGGCACGTCCACCAGGCGGCCCCGCGCCAGCTCGTCGGCGACGGCCAGTTCGCTCACCACCACCGGCCCCGCCCCGGAGACCGCCGAACCCTTGAGGGCCGTGGTCGAGGCCAGCTGGAACATCGGGGGCGCGGCGCCTCCGTGCGCGGCGAGCGCCCGGTCCAGGACCTCGCGCGTCCCGGACCCCTCCTCGCGCAGGATCAGCGGTGTCGTCGCCAGCTCCTCCGGGGTGATCCCGGACCGGCGGCGCGCCCACGGGTGCCCGGGGGCGACCACGACGACGAGCCGGTCCGTGGCGACGACCGCGCCGCTCAGCCCGGAGGGCTTGCGTGTTCCTTCCACGAACCCCAGGTCGGCTTCCCCCGCGCGCACGAGCTCGGCCACGGCGGTGGAGTTGGCCGCGCGCAACGTGACCGCGGTGTCCGGACGGGCCTCCTGGAGGGCCACCAGCCAGCCCGGCACCAGGTACTCGGCGACGGTCAGGCTGGCCGCGAGCCGCAGCCGCGCGTCGCGTCCCTCGCGCAGGGCCCCGACGCCCGCGTCCAGGGCGTGCGCCGCGTCCACCACCTGCTGGGCCCACTCGGCGACGAGCGCCCCCGCCTCGGTGGGGCGCGAGCCGCGCGGCGAGCGTTCGAGCAGCGCCATGCCGAGCTGCCGCTCCATCGACCGGATCCGCGCGCTCGCGGCGGGCTGGGTGACCCCGAGCTCGACCGCCGCGCGGCCCACGCTGCCGAGCCGGACGACCGCGAGCAGCAGCTCGAGGGCGGCCAGATCGGGGACGCGGTGGGACAACGGCACGATCCCAGTCTAACCAGCTCATAAGCGCCGCTTATGGCCTCATAGGGCCGTGACCACTACTGATCCCTCCGAGGCGTCGGCAATCTCGACGTATGGGGATCACTGTCGCACCGCCTCAGCGGATCATTCTCGGGGAGCTCGACCGTCCGGCCGAGGCGTTCCGCCACCTCGGGCCGAACTGGTACGCCGCCGTCATGGGGACGGCGATCATGGCGAACGGCGCGAACGCGCTGCCGGTGACGGTCCCCGGGCTGCACGGTGCGGCGGTGGCGTTCTGGGCGCTCGGCTTCGTGATGCTGGTGGCGCTGTCCGCCGCGCGGCTCGTCCACTTCGTCCGGTACCGGGCCGAGGCCCGCGCGATGCTGCTGGAGAACCCGGCGACCTCGGTGTTCTACGGCTGCCCGCCGATGGCGCTGCTCGCGGTCGGCGCGGGCACCCTGACGGTCGGCCGCGACGTCCTCGGCGAGCCCGCCGCGCTCGCGGTCGACGGGGTGCTCTGGACGGCCGGGACGGTCTACTCGCTGCTCGTCGCGTTCGGGATCCCGTACCTGATGGCCACCCGGCACGAGATCCGGCCCGGCACCGCGAACCCGACCTGGCTGCTGCCGGTGGTCGCGCCGATGGTCGCCGCCGCGACCGGCCCGCTGCTCATCCCGCACCTCCCGCCCGGCCAGGCCCGCGCGACCATGCTGTACGGCTGCTACGCGATGTTCGGCGCGAGCCTCATGCTGACGATGGTGCTGCTGCCGGTCGTCTGGCACCGGATCGCGCACGACAAGCTCGCCCCCCTCGCGCTCACCCCGACGCTGTTCCTGGTGCTCGGACCGCTCGGCCAGTCCACGACGGCCGCCGGCGCGCTCGGCACGGCCGCCTCCGCCGCCGTGCCGGAGTACGCCCGGGCCATGCACGTGTTCGGTGTGCTGTACGGGGTGCCGGTGATCGGGTTCGCGCTGGTGTGGCTGGTGCTGTGCCTGGCCGCGAACCGCCGGGCGTTCGCCTCCGGGATGCCGTTCGCGATGACGTGGTGGGCGTTCACCTTCCCGGTCGGGACGTGCGTGACCGGCGCGTCGGCGCTGGCCAGGGCCACCGGCCTCACCGCGCTGACGTGGGTCTCGGTCGCCCTCTACCTGCTGCTCGCGGCCGGCTGGATCGCCGCGGGCGCCCACACCGCGCGCGGCCTGCGCACCGGACGCCTGCTCCTCCCGCCCCGCTGAGCCGGCCGCGCGGTCCGCTCCGAGCAGGGACGAGCGGTCCGCTCCTGCCAGGGACGAGCGGCCCGCCCCGGCCACGGGCGAACGGCCCGCTCTGACCAAGGGCGAACGGACAGGTCGGAACCGATCGTGACGGATCGGTTGCAAGGAGTGCTCCGAGGAGTACGATGCGACGATCGTCCCCCCATCCGTCACCGGCCCGCAGCGCCGGTGGGAAGAGGCGCCGGTGTCGCTCAGCACCCTGCACCAACGGCCGGGACGCCTCCCGGCCGAGATGACCAGCTTCGTCGGCCGCCGCGACGAGATGGCCGCGATCGAGCGACTGCTCGCGCGCTGCAGGCTGGTCACCCTCACCGGTCCCGGCGGCGTCGGCAAGACCCGGCTCGCGATCCGCGCGGCGCGCGCCGCCGCGCCCCCGGACGGCGTCTGGTTCGTCGACCTGACCGCCGCTCCCGAGCCGGGCCTGATCGCGCGGGTGGTCGCCGACGCGCTCGGGCTGCCCGACCACGGCGCCGGCGAACCCCTGGACGCCGCGATCGACTTCCTGGCCCACCGCCCCGGGCTGCTGGTGCTGGACACCTGCGAACATCTCATCGACTCCTGCGCGATGCTCGCCGAGACGCTGCTGCACGCCGCCCCCGACCTGCGCGTCCTGGCGACCAGCCGGCAACCCCTCGACATCGCGGGCGAGCACACCGTGGTGGTCGCGCCGCTGCCGAGCCCGGCGCCCGGCGCGGACGGCGCGCCGAACGGTGGTGCGCCGAGTGCCGGTGCGCCGACTGCTGGTGCGCCGGGTGCCGGTGCGCCGGGTGCCGGTCGTGGGGGCACCGCGTGGCCCGCCGAGGGCGCCGTCGAGCTGTTCGCCGACCGCGCGTCCGCCGTCGTGCCGGGCTGGACCGCCGGCGGCGACGACCGGGAGGCGGTCGCGCTGCTGTGCCGCCGGCTGGACGGCATCCCGCTGGCGATCGAACTGGCCGCCGTGCAGGTCCGCGCGCTGTCGCCGCGCCAGATTCTGGAACGGCTCGACCGGCACGTCCTGGAGGTCCGGGGCCGCCGCACGGCGCTGCCGCGCCACCAGACGCTCCGCGCGGCGATCGACTGGAGCCACGGGCTGTGCTCACCGGACGAGCGGCTGCTGTGGGCGCGGCTGTCGGTGCTCGCCGCGGACTTCGACCTGGAGGCCGCCGAACGGGTCTGCTGCGACGACCGGCTCGCCCCGGCGATGGTCCTCGACGTGGTCGCCGGGCTGCTGGCCAAGTCGATCGTGCAGCGCGTCGAACGCGACGGCCGGGTCCGCTACCGGATGCTCGGAACGCTCCGCGAGTACGGCGCCGAGCGGCTGGAGGAGCTCGGCGAGACCGAGCGGACGCGCGCCCGGGCCTTCGAGTGGCTGGCCGGGACGCTGCGGACGGCGGCGGCCGAACTGGACGGTCCCCGGCAGCGGCACTGGCTGGAGTGGCACGCCCGCGAGGAGGCGGGCGCCCGCGCCCTGCTCGACCGGGCCACCGGCACCGCCTCCGACGAGGTCCTCGTCGCGGCCCACCTGTGCAACGGACGCCTGCTCTGCCTGCGCGGACGGGTCGGCGAGGCGTGGCACTGGGTGCGCCGGATGCTGGACACCCGCCCGGTCGGGGACGCGCCGTACTGGGGCGAGGCGCTCGGACTCGCCGCGATCCTCGCCGCGTTCCGGCGCGACCTCACCACCGCGCGCGACCTCGCGGCCCAGGCCGCCACCCACCCCTCCACCGCATACCCCTCCACCGCATACCTGTCGGACGCGTCACCGGTCGGCACCCAGGTGGACGGTGTGCGCCCGGTCGCCGCGGAGTCCGGCGGTGGGGCCGGGTATGTGCGCATGGCCGAGGGCGTCATCGCGCTTCAGGAGGGGGACCCTGAGCGCGCCCGCGAACTGCTGACCGAGGCCGAGCTGCTGCTCGGGGAAGCGTGCCCGGGCGAGGTCATCGCGTCGATCGTCCCGCTGCTCACCGGGATCGCGCACGCCGCGCTCGGCGACCTCGACGCCGCGCGTGACATCGCCGAGCGGACGATGCGCGACACCGAGCGCGCGGGCAACGTGTGGGGGCACGCCTACGCCCGCGCGCTCCAGGGCATCGCGCTCCTGCTGCTCGGCCGGGCGGACGAAGGCCTCGCGGCGGGCCGCGCCGGGCTGCGGACGATGGCCGAACTCGACAACCGGCTCGGACTGGCGCTGTCACTGGAGGTCGTGGCCTGCGGGTTGGCGGCGACCGGGCAGCACAGGGCGGCGGCGGGCCTGTTCGGCGCGGCCAGGCGGCAGCACGAGGACAGCGGCGCCGTCCTGTTCGGCCCGACGTACGCGGCGATCATCGGCGTCGTCATCGACGGCGTGCGCGCCGAGCTCGGCCCGGAGCTCTACGAGGCGGCGGCGGAGGCCGGCGGACGGACGGAGCGGGACGCCGTCCTCGCCGACGCGCTCGCCGAACGCCGGTCCGCGCCGTCCGCCGGGCCGGGCGCCGCACCGGGCGCCGGACGTCCGCGCGGTCCCCTCAGCCCCCGCGAATGGGAGATCGCCGAGCTGGTCGCGCAGGGCCTGACCAACCGGGAGATCGCCGACCGCCTGGTCATCGCCAAGCGCACCGCCGACTCGCACGTCGAGCACATCCTCGCCAAGCTCGGCGCGTCCTCCCGCGCCGAGATCGCCGCCTGGTACGCCCACAACGCCCGTCCCGACCCCGCCTGAGCGGTCCCCGGACGCACCTGCGGGCGGTAGAGCGGCCGATCAGGCGGGGGATGCCGCGTTGAGGCGGCGGACGGCCAGCTCGGCGAGGAGGGCCGCGCCGTCCGGGAGCACGGCTTCGTCGAACACCGCCTCGGGGGAGTGGTTGTTGGCGGCCTCGGCCGGGTCGATCCCGGGCGGGCAGGCGCCCAGCGCCACGAACGCCGACGGGATTTCGTCGCACACGAACGAGAAGTCCTCGGACGCGGGCAGCGGACGCGGCGACTCCAGGTACCGGTCGGCGCCGAACGCCTCGCGCACCGTCTCGCCCGCGAACGCCGCCTCGGCGACGTCGTTGTTGGTGACCGGGTAGTCCTGCACGTACTCGACGTCCGCCTCCAGCCCGTGGGCCTCGGCGATCGCGCGCACGAGCGCGACGCACCGCTCGGCGAGTTCCAGGTGCGCGCGCCCGGAGAACGAGCGGACCGTCCCGGCGAACCTCACCTCGTCCGGGATGACGTTGTCCATCGTCCCGGCGTGGAAGGTCCCGATCGTCAGCACGACCGGGTCGAACGCGTCGAAGCGGCGGGTCACCAGCGTCTGCAGGGCGGTGACCATCTCGCACGCGGCGGGGAGCGGGTCGTTCGCCAGGTGCGGCATCGAGCCGTGCCCGCCCTCCCCGCGGACGGTCACCCGGAGCCGGTCGGCGGCGGCGAGCATCGGGCCGCCGCGCGACACGAACAGCCCGGACGGCACGGCCGCCGACAGGACGTGCAGCGCGTACGCGGCGACCGGACGCTCCCCGGCCGCGTCCAGCACACCCTCCTCGATCATGATGCGGGCCCCGCCGAGCCCCTCCTCGCCCGGCTGGAACATGAAGACGACGTTTCCGGCGAGGCCGTCGCGCCGGTCGGCCAGCAGCCGCGCCGCCCCGGCGAGCATGCTGGTGTGGAGGTCGTGGCCGCAGGCGTGCATCGCGCCCGGCACCCGCGAGACCAGGTCCGCGTCGCCGCGCTCGGTGACCGGCAGCGCGTCCATGTCGCCGCGCAGCAGGACGGTCGGGCCGGGCCGCGCGCCGCGCAGGACGGCGGTGACGGAGCTGAGCCGTTCACCGGTCGAGACCTCCAGCGGCAGGCCGTCCAGCGCGGCGAGCACCTTCTCCTGGGTGCGCGGGAGGTCCAGGCCGAGTTCGGGCTCCCGGTGGATCGCGCGGCGCAGCCCGACCAGCTCGTCGCGGAGTTCGGCGGCGTCCTCGCGCAGCGCCGAGCCGGTGCCGGAGCCGGAGCCGGGGATCGTGGAGCGGGACATGGACGCCTCCTGAACCTCAGAAACGATCTTCCGCTCACGCTATCCCCGGCACCCCCGCGCACGACAGGTCTCCGGCGGGCCGGGTCGGGCGCACCCGCGCGACGTCCACCCGCCCCGCCGCACACCCCGCAGCGCCCGCTGACCCGCCCGCCCACGCCGGAGCGCCCGTCCGAGCCGTCCGCCCCGCCGGAGCGCCCGTCCGGGCCGTCCGCACACGGTGCGGCGCCTGTACCGCCCGCGCGGGACGGCACGCTCAGCCGAAGGCGGTGAGGGACGTCCAGTGGTCCAGCAGGGCGCGGTCGCCGACCACCTTCACGCGCGGGTCGTCGGCCGTCAGCCTCCGGCTGAGCAGGAGGAGAAGGTCGGGGGCCGAGCCGCGGACGGTGACCTGGGCGTCGGTGCCGCGCGGCGTCTCGGCCACGCGGAGGCCGTCCGGGGTGCGCGTGACGAGCCAGGCGGGGAGGTCGGACTCGGCGGGCCGCCACATCAGCGTCTCGCCGTTCCCGCGGAGGCCGGCGATCCTCGGATTGAGCTCGGCGACGACGGGTGACGCCACGAGCGCGAGGCCCTCGGCGATGCCGTCGGCGGCGAGGTCGGGGCTGAGCGACCACTCCGCGCCGACGGTGATCGCCGCGTCGGCGTGGTGGACGGTGGTGTCGTGCAGCAGCCGGCGGAGCCAGAAGTCGGCGGGGACGTCCGGGCCGAACGGGCTCCAGACCGGTTCGTCGGCGGCCTCGACGGCGGCGACGAGCCGCGCGGCGCCGTCGCTCAGCCACTCCTCCCAGTGCTCGGGGCCCATGCCGTCCGGCACGGGCCGGTGGAGCGGTTCGCGGGCGCGCCTCTCGATGGTCTCGGCCATCCCGGGCAGGGCCGTGCCGATGTGCTCGACGAGCTGCCGCAGGGTCCAGTCCGGGCAGGTCGGCACCCGCGCGTCGGGGTCGCCGCCGCTCGCCTTCCAGCCCAGCGCGGTGGCGTGGTGCCGCAGCCCTCCGGCGAGCTTGTCCCGAGGTGGAATGTCCATGGGTGCCCCTCCTGCCCTGATCGAACGTCTGCCCGTACCGTAGGAACTCCAGTCGGCTGGAGGTTCAAGTGTCTGTGACCGAGGTCACACGGTTGGCCGGGTCCCTGGGCATCGGGGAGCTGTCGCGGCGGACCGGCGTCTCCGTCCGGACGATCCGCTTCTACTGCGACGAGGGCCTGCTGGTGCCGCTGCGGAGCGGCGGCGGGCACCGGCGGTTCGGCCCGGACGCGGTGGAGCGGCTGCGGACCGTCCGGCGGCTGCGCTCGCTCGGGATGGGGCTGCGCGCGATCCAGGCCGTACTCGCGGGGGAGGACGACCTCGGCGAGGCGATCGCGCGGGAGCGGGCCGCCGTGGACGCCGAGCTGTCCGCGCTCGCCTGGCGGAGCGCGGTGCTCCGCGCGGCGCAGGAGGGCGACCCCGCCGGACGCGCCGCGCGCCTGGACCTGCTGGCCGCCGCGGCGG
>NZ_QURH01000337.1 GCF_003428695.1 Actinomadura logoneensis | reverse complement strand
GGCGAGGCCGGCGCGGGCGGGCGCGGCGGGGTCGGGCGCGACGACAGCCGCGCGGGCGGCAGTGCGTGCGACCCGGTCCGGACGCGCTTCTCCTCCGACATCGCGGACATTTCAACACATGATTGACTTCTTCCCCTCGTATCACGGGAAATTGGGACCGTCCCGCGGACGCACCGGCGTCCGCCGCACGGCACGGTGCCCCGGCGGGATTAGACTGCGCGGACGATGAGCACCGTGGACGCACTGACCGAACGCGCGATGATCGTCCTCCAGGACCGGCCCGTGGTACCGCTGTCGGCCTGGCTGACCGACGCGCTCGACGACCGCTCCGGGTCCGGACGCGCGGTCCAGCTCGTCACGCCGCCGGGGTCCCGGATCACGCTGCCGCTGCGCCTGGGCGCCGCCGCGTCCGCCCCGCACTGGGTCGTCCGCGACGGCGACGGCTACTACGAGGGCCTCACCGGGCGTCCGATGCGCTGGAACGGCGCGGCCTTCGAGCCCGTCCCCGACGCCCGCGACTACGCGCCCGGCTTCACCTCCCGTCCGGCGGGTCCGGTCGGCGCGCAGCTCGGGCTGACCTACCGCGTCCGGCACGGCGCGGCCGACCCCGAGGTCGGCGGCACCGTCGAGCGCATGCTGCAGCTGCTCACCGGCAAGTCCCCGCTCGGCTGGGGCACGAGCGAGCCGGTCGCCGAGCCGTGGCGCCCCGACCGCTTCACCGAGCACGTCCGCAACCGCGAGTCGGCGCGCGTCATCGTCGCCGGGGACGGCCCGCGTCCCGCGCAGGCCGTCTGCGTCTTCACCGCGGCGGGCGGCGGAGCGGTGAACGAGGCGACCACGGTCACCGTCGGCTACGCCCCGCAGGACCCGCCGCCCCTCGCGCACCTGCCGCAGCTCGTCGGCGCGATCGCGGCCGACCGCCCCGTCGCGTCCCTGCTCGTGCAGCTCACCCCCGGACGCGCCGACCTCACCACCGAACCCCGCTGGACCGGCACCGCCGCGCCCGTCGCGCTCGCCGTCGCCGGGGCCGTCACCGGACCGCAGGGCATCCCCGGCCAGCGCGTCGGCCCGCAGCGCGCGCCGATGACCCTCTTCCCTCTCGGCGACGGACGCTCCCCGGAGGGATGGCAGCGCCACCGCCTCCTCCTGCAGCACCTCCAGACCCCGCACGCCTGAGTCCCCGCCGAACCCACCGAGGGCCGTCACGGCGTACCGTGACGGCCCTCGTTCCACATCCGACCCCGCGCGGCAACTACCCGTCCCCCACCGCTACATGCCGAACGCGACACAGATCACACCGAACAGCCACACCCCGTCCGTTGGGCTCGGCGCACGGACGGGCTCGGCACGCGGACGGGCTCGGCGCGCGGACGGACGCGGCGCACGGACGGGCTCGGCACGCGGACGGGCTCGGCGCGCGGACGGACGCGGAGTAGGGAGAAGGTCAGGCGCCGGGGTGGGAGACGTTGGAGGGGTCGGCGCGCCAGCTCTGAGCGGGTGCGTCCGTTTCGCCTTCCGGGTAGACCGTGCCGCCGACCCAGTGGACGAGCGCGTCGGAGAAACGGCGCGCGACGCGGGCGGCCTCGGGGATGTCGGCGACGGCGCGCACGTCCACCCACCAGACCGGCGCGCCGACGCGGGCGGCGAACTCCGCGCCGAGCAGCCGCGCGATCTCGCTGGCGACGGTCACCTCGACCGGCTCCTCGATCGACACCAGCAGCCGGCCGGACGCGTCGAACAGGCGGGTCGGCGGCTCGTGCTCGCCGCCCCGGATGTGGATCGGCTCGCCCATCGCGGCCAGGCCGTCCGCGACGGCGAACACGTCCGGACGGCGGCGCGCGAGGGCCACGTAGTCGACGCTCATCCCTGCACCCCCGGCAGGCCGAGCGAGCGCGCGAACGCCTGGTAGACGACCTTGGTGGCGG
Organism: Actinomadura logoneensis; assembly: GCF_003428695.1. Lineage (GTDB taxonomy): Bacteria > Actinomycetota > Actinomycetes > Streptosporangiales > Streptosporangiaceae > Spirillospora > Spirillospora logoneensis. The sequence goes on along the minus strand of NZ_QURH01000337.1, from coordinate 26,050 downwards.
CCTGCCGGGTGGCGCCGCCGACCTTGTCCAGGTCGAGCGCCGCGCCCGTCGCGACCTGCCGGTCGTAGGGGACGTGGACCACCGGCAGGCCCCAGGCGGTGAGCATCTCCTGTGCCCGCCCGAGGTCGGCGTTGATCTGCGGAGCGTGCGACACCATGGCCACCACGGCGCGCTGGAACACGTGCTGCCTTCCGTTGTTGGCGAACCACTCCAGGGCCCCGCGCGCGCTCAGCGCCCCGTCGACGGTGCCCGGCGTGACCAGCACCAGCGCGTGCGTCTGCGCGATGATCTCCTGGTTGACCCCGGTGAGGATGCCCGCGCCGCAGTCGACCACGGCCGCGCTGACGAACCGGCTCACCGAGCTCAGCGCGCGCTGGAACGTCGGGACGTCGAACTCCCGCGACATCCGGCCGCCGCGCGTGGACGACAGCACCCACAGCCCCTCGGGCGTCCGGGACAGGAAGCGCGACACCTCCTCGAACGTGCTCGGGCTCGCCTGCGCCAGCTCGAACAGCGAAAGCTGCGGGACGATGCCCAGGCGCAGCGGCAGCGAGCCGAGCTCGGCGTCCGCGTCGATCGCGACCACCCGGTCCTGGCGGTGCCGGGCCAGTTCGCTGGCGAGCAGGGCGGCCATCGTGGTCTTGCCGGCGCCGCCGCGCACGCTCGCCACCGCGATCTGCCGGAAGCTCGGCACGGGACGCGCCATCAGGTCGGCGAACGCGGCCTGCTGCTGCGCGGTCATCGCGGACCCGCCGCCGACCGCCTTGCGCACGCCGCGCCCGATCCGCTTGCCGAGCCGGTCGCCGTGCACGTTCCTGCGGACCAGCTCGCTCGCCGGGTGCGGCCCGGCCGCGGCGGCCTGCTGCGCCTGCTGCCGCGGGTCCTGCGCGGGCGCGTCGGACTGCTGCGGCTGCGCGGCGTCGCCCTGCGGCTCTTCCTGCGGCTCTCCCCCGCCCAGGACGGGGTTGATGGCCGCCTCCCAGGCGAAGTCGGCGTGCAGCAGCGGCTCGCCCTGTCCGGCGGCGCCCGCTCCGGTGTTCTGCTGGTGCGACACGTCGTCCGCCACGCCGCGTCCACCGGCCAGCGTGTGGTCGCGCGCCGGCGCCGGGATGCCCTCGGGCCCGAAACCGGACCCGGTGCCCGGCGCGCCGGGAAAGCCGGACTGCTCCTCGCCGAACGCCGGCCCCCACGACGCGTCCGCCGCGGGCGGAGCACCGAGCGGCTGGGCCGCGTCACCGCCCTGCTGCTCCCCGACCCCGGGGAACCCGCCCTGTGCGGACGAGTCCGCGGGACCGGGAAAGCCGCCCTGCGACACGGACGGATCGCCGGGACCGGGGAAGCCCCCTTGGGGCACGGACGGATCGGCGGGACCGGGGAAGCCTCCCTGGGACGCGGACGGGTCTGCGGCGTTTCCGAAGCCGCCCTGCGCGGACGGGTCGGCGGGCCTGGGGAAGCCGCCCTGCGACATGGACGGGTCCGCATTGTGGGGCAAGCCGCCCTGGGACGCGGACGGGTCCGCGGCGTTTCCGAAGCCGCCTTGCGTTGATGCGTCGGCGTTGGGGAAGCCGCCCTGCGCGTGCTGGGCCGCGTTGTCCGCGTTGGCGGGCGCGCCCCAGGCGTTGTCGGGCTGGCCGCCGTCCGATGCGCCCCAGGCGTTGTCGGGCTTCGCGGCGGTTTCGGCGGGCGCGCCCCATCCGCCTGTCGCGCCGTCGGGCTGGGCGGCGCCGGCGGACGATCCCCAGGTGTTGTCGGCGGCGGACGCCGCGGGCGCGCCCCACTGGCCGTCGCCGCCCGGCGTCCCACTCGTCGCGGGCCTGCCGTCCTGGACTCCGGGGAAACCCGCGGCGGCACCGGAGGCCTGGTCACCGGCGCCGGACGAACCGCCCTGCGAAACGTCGGGGCCGGGCGCGGCCGCGCCCGTCGTGGCGGCCGGGCCGCCTTCGGAACCGGAGGCGTCGGCGGCGGGACCGGCGACCGGGGCGTCGGTGTGCGAGGTCGGTGCGGGACCGGTGGAGAAGCCCGGGTCGGCGGCGGGGCCGGCGACGGGCGCGTCCGCGTGCTGAGCAGGGACCTGGCGGTTCGCCGCCGCCGTGTACTCACCGCTGCCGAAGGAGCCGGACGGCCCGAGCGAACCGGACGGTCCGGGCATCCCGGCTCCGGTCGCGGACGGGGAGGCGTCCGCGGACACGGGCAGGCCGGGGAAGCCGCCCCCTCCGGCGCCGGCGGCCACCGGGTCCCGGGGCGACTGGGGCGGGGCCTGCGCTGGCACCTGCGCGGTGCCCGCGATCTCGGCCGGATCGGGGCCCTGAGCTGGGACGGGACGGGGTTCGGCAGGTGCGGTGTCGGCGAGTCCCCGCTGGGTCGCGCCGAGGTCGCGCAAGACGGCCAGTTGCCAGTTGGAGTCGGTCACCTGCCTCCCTTCCCTCGATCGGCAAGCCTACGAGACTCCCGTCGCGCAACGCACCGCGCGCGGGCATGGAGATCACCCCTTTCGTCCGTCTCTCCGTCCTCTCCCGCCCAGCCCGGCGGACGTCGGGCGGACGTCGCGGAGGCGTCGCGCGAGGGTCCGGCACAACGCGCGAGCCGGGACCGGTCACTCCCGATCAGGAAACATCGGGATTCGGACGGCACCGATTGCGCCCGCCGTCCGTCGAAAACAGGACCCGGGTGGCCGCGCGGCCCCCGCTACCCTTGCCGGACCCCGCCAGGTCCGGTGATCCCCGACCCCTCGTCCGGAGTGCGCATTGAACCCTCAGTGGCCCGGTCAGCCGTCCGCCGGCCAGCCGGGATTCCCGTCGAACCCGGCCCTGGACGGGCTACAGCCGTTCCCGCCGGGTCCGCCCGGCGGGCCGATCGCGCCGCCCGGCCCCGGTGGGCCGATGGGGCAGCCCACCTTCCCGCCGCCACCGGCTCCGCCCGGCGGCGGCGGGAGCGGCGGCGCGGTGATCTTCATCGTGATCGCCGTGGTCGCGCTGGTCCTCATCGGCGGCGGGGTCGGTGCGATGGTGCTGCTGTCCGGTGACGACAAGCCGAAGCGGCACGTGGCCGTCGTCCCGCCGTCCGCCGCGCCGTCCAGCCCGTCCGGGCTCGGCAAGCGGCCGACCTCCGGCGGAGGTGGCGGCACGTCCGACCCGTGGAGCATCCTGACCCGGACGATCCGGACGGCGAAGGGCAACTCGTACACGCAGGCGGGCACCCGGTCCGAGCCGTGCGTCCTGCGCGCGAACACGCAACTGCTCTCGACGCTGCGCGCGCACCCCTGCACCGGACGGATGGCGTCGGGCGTGTACCTCAACTCGTCCCGGACGATCGTGACCGTGCTGTCGCTCGCGAGGTTCGGGAGCCCGGCGGACGCGCGCGCCGTCGTCAACTCGCTGAGCCGGCACGCCGAGCCGAAACTGCTCGGCCCCTCCAAGAGCAGCGGCATCCCGCTGCTGCGCGGCAACCCGGAGCGCTGGACGCGCACGTACTCGCGAGGTTCCAGCGTGGTGTTCGCGCAGTCCTACTACGCGCGCGGCGGGGCGGCGGGCGGCGCCGCGGGGCCGGTCAACCAGACGGCGTCGGAGCTCGGCGTCGAGGTGCAGACGACGCTGCTCTGGAAGAACTGACGGCGCTGCTCTGGAAGAACTGACGGCCGCGCCGGAAGAACGAGCGACACACGAGGTCGAAGTCCGACACGTGCCGATGTAACGTCTTCGGGACGATCTGGGCGGACGAGGCGGAGGGAGCGGAATGCGCGCTGAGTGGCAGGCGCACATCGACGAGCTGCTGGGCCAGTACCGCGAGCAGCGGGACCGGCTCAAGGGACTGCAGGAGAAGCTCGAGGGCATCGAGGCGTCCGCGGAGGCCGCCGACGGGATGGTCCGGGTGACGGTCGACCGGCAGGGCCGGCTGACCGCGCTGGAGCTGGACCCGCGCGTCTACCGCAAGCTCGCGTCCGCGGAGCTGTCCGAGGCGGTGCTCGAGGCGTCCCGCGACGCGTCCGCGCAGGTCGCCGACAAGATCGCCGAGGCGATGCGGGACATCACCCCGGCGGGACCCGCCGGTGAGGGCGCCGGACCGGGCGGCATTCCCGACCTGGGCAAGCTGCTGCCCGAGAAGTTCGACATGGACTCCATTCGCGAGCACTACGGATTGCTGGGCAGATGAGCGACGGCGGATACCTGGAAGTCGACACCAAGGCCCTCCGCAAGGCCGGCGGCGGCTTCGACACGGGGGCGGACCACCTCAAGGAGATCTTCGACCGCCTCAACGGCAAACTGCAGGCCGAGGGCAAGTGCTGGGGCAACGACAAGACCGGCCAGGAGTTCGCGAAGAACTACGAGACGCCCGCGGCGAACATGCTCAAGTCGTTCGGCGACACCGGCAAGGGCCTGCGGAACATCAAGAGCGGCGTCGACGAGATGGCCGACAACTACGACAAGGCCGAGCAGCACTCGAAGATCCGCTGACCCGTCCGCCCCGTCCCCGCGGACGGGGCGCCGGGTTTGCACCCCGCCGGGCGACCGTCCTATAAAAGCCCCTCCGGTCTGACGATCACGGCTCGGCACGTCCCCCCGCTCCCCCCGAACTCCCCTTGAGGTGGCCTTCCCGTGGGCATGGAGATCCCCGACGAGGTCAAGTGGCTGTCGTGGCTCATCGGCGCCGACTGGCCCGAAGGCGACGAGACCGCCATGCGGCGGGCCGCCGACGCCTGGCACGGCGCGTCCGCCGACGTGACCTCCCTGATCGGCGAGCTGAACCGGGCCGCGTCCGACGTGCTCGGCGCCCTGGACAGCGGCGCGGCCGAGAAGTTCCGCCTCAACTGGGACAAGTGGACCACCACGGACCCGGAGATCCTGCCGAAGCTCGCCGAGGCGTGCGACGCGCTCGGGAAGGTGCTCGAACAGGGCGCCACCGAGATCGAGTACGGCAAGTACATGTTCATCGCGCTGCTGATCATCACGGCGATCCAGATCGCCTGGCTGATCGCGGCGGCGTTCGCGACGTTCGGCGCGTCCACGGCGGCGATCCCGGCCGTCGAGGCGGGCGCGTGGGCCACCGCCCGGACGATCGCGACCCAGCTTCTGGAGCGCCTCGGCCAGAACCTGCTGTCCTCGATCGCCAAGGGCGCGATCATGGGCCTGCTGCAGGGCGGCGGGCTCGACCTGCTGATCCAGGGCATCCAGGTCGCGCAGGGCCACCGCGACGGCGTCGACCTCAAGCAGGTCGGCACCTCCATGCTGGACGGCGCGATCGGCGGCGCGGTCGGCGGGGCCGTCGGGCACGGCGTCGGCAAGATCCCCGGCCTGTCGGACGCCGCGGGCTCGGCGGCGGGCAACATGTTCAAGGGCGCCGCCCGCGAGGGCGTCAGCGGCGCGCTCGGCGGCGCGCTCGGCTCCATGGCCACCGACGTCGCGCACGGCCGCGACATCGACCTCGAGGCCGCCGCGAAGGGCGGCACCTCGGGCGGTTTCGGGGGTGCGATCGGCGGTGCCAAGGGCGGCCTCAACGAGTTCAACCAGCACGTCAACACGCCGGACACGACCAACACGCCGTCCACGGATCCCACGACCACGCCGTCGACCACGCCGTCGGCCGACCCGGTCTCGACCCACGCGCCGAGCCCGAGCACGAACGGCTCCGGCTCCAACGGCGCGGACGGCTCCAGCGGCTCGAACGGTTCGCACCAGCCGAGCGTTTCGGCGGCGGGCGACGGGCCGTCCTCGTCCCCTTCGCACGAGCCGTCGTCATCTCCGTCGGCCGGGCCGACCACGAACGGGAACGGCGGCGGCGACCACACGCCGTCCGGCGGTGGCGACCGCACCCCGGCGCCGTCGCGGGACCCGGGACCGAGCAGCCAGCCCTCGTCGTCCGGGCCGTCGCACAGCGGCGGCGGCGACTACTCGTCGTCCCCCTCGCACAGCGGCGGCGACTCGGGCGGCGGGAGCAACTCCGGCGGCGGCAACCGCATCGAGTCGATGCTGAACGGCGGCGGGGGCAACGGGAACGGTTCGCACACCAACCTGGCGAGCTTCCCGAACGGCGACTCCGGCTCGTCCCCCAACCACTCGTCGCAGCCGTCGTCCTCGCCGTCCGGGCCGTCCTCGTCCCCGTCCGGCGTGCCGGGCGACGGCGGGCCGGGACCGTCCACGTCGTCGTCGAGCAGCGGCCCAACGGGCAGCGGACCGAGCGGGAGCGGCCCGACAGCGAGCGGACCGACCGGGGGCGGCCCGACCGCGAGCGGGCCGAGCGCGAGCGGACCGTCGTCCTCCGGGCCCTCCGCCTCCGGCCCGGTGCCGTCCGGTCCTTCGGCGGCCGGTCCCTCCGCCTCGGGGCCTTCGTCTTCCGGGCCGTCGTCTTCGGGGCCGTCGTCGTCGCCGTCCGGAACGTCCCCGTCGGCCGCCGGCAGCGGCGGGCCGGGGTCGCGCGGCACGAACCTGGCCTCGCCGTCCACCACGTCCTCCTCGCCGGACGGCTCTCGCAACCGCAGCGGGGCCGACGGCGACGGCGACCACCCGGGCACGGACCCGCAGAACGCGAACGGCCCGATCGTCACGCCGCTGCCGGTCTTCATACCGGGCGGCGACGGCGTCGCGCCGAGCGGCAACGGCTCGTCCCCGTCCTCTTCCTCGTCGTCGTCGGCGTCCGGACGCGGTGCCGTGCCGTCCGCCGACGGTTCGACGCGTCCGAACGGCTCCGGCCCGGGCACGAACCCCGGGACCGGCAACGAGCCGAGCAGCCGTCCCGAGAACCGCGCTCCGCGCGACGGCGAGCAGCCCGCGTCCGGTCCGCGCCTGGACGACCAGGGCCTCATCACCGGTGACCAGCCCCCGGTCGAGCACGGCCCCCAGGAGCAGGGACCGCAGGAGAACGGCCCGCAGGAGCAGGGGCCGCAGGAGCAGGAACCGCGGGACCGCGCTGACCAGCAGAACGAGACGCCGGAGGACTCCCCCCGCGGCGAGCACAACGCCGACGCTCCGCAGGAACACGAGTCCGGCCCCGGTCCAGAGCGCGACACCGCCACCCCGCAGGAGCACGAGCCCGCGTCCCGCGAGAACGACCCGTCCGGTTCACCGGAACGCGACCCGGCCCAGCGCGACCCGCAGGAACACGAGTCGTCCAACCGGGAGCCGCAGGAGCACGAACCGTCCCGCGACCCGCAGGAACACGAACCGACCTCCCGCGACCCGCGGGAGAACGAAGCGGGTCCGCGCTCCGAGCGCGATGCGAACGCGTCCCAGGAACACGAGGCGGGCCCGCGCCCGGATCGCGACGCGAACGCGCCCGAGGAACACGAGCCGGCGTCCCGGCCCGAGCGTGACACGAACACGCCCGAGGAACACGAGGCGAGCCCGCGCCCCGACCGCGACGCGAACGCGCCCCAGGAGCATGAGGCCGGTCCGCGCGCCGACCGCGACCCGAACACCCCGGACGAGCGCGACGCCATGCCGCGCGGCGAGCACGATCCGCGGCCCGTTCCGGAGAACGTCCCCGAGCACCTGCGCGACAACTTCCGGCAGAGCGACGAGACGCCGTCCGGACGGTCCTTCCACGACTCGGAGGGACGTCCGGCGCACGAGAACGCCGACCGGGTCCCGCGGGACCCGAACTACTTCATCGTGGACGCCCCCGGCGACCGGAACGGTCCGTCCGTCGGCGGGCGCCGGGTGTCACCGGAGGAGTTCTCCGACACCGTCCGCAACGACCCGAACTGGAACGGCCGGCCCGTCGTCCTCCTCTCGGACAACGTCGGAGCCGGCCCCTTCGGCCAGCACGTCGCCGAACACCTGGGCCAGCAGGTCATCACGCCGGACGGGCCGGTCCACATCGACGAGCACGGCAACGCGACCTCGTCCGGCTGGACGACCCACGACCCGACGCCCGGACGCGTGCACGAGGACGGCGTCCGCCGCTTCGACAGCGACGCGGACGGCGAACTCTACGGACAGCGGCGCCTCCAGCACGTCTTCGAGAGACTGCTGCCGCCGGAGCACCAGAACGCCCTTCGCCAGTACACGCGCCAGTCGGTCCAGAACCACTACCTGCGGACCGGCGACGACCCGGGCCCCATGTTCCAGCACCTGTACAACCAGCACTACGCGAGCGACGCGCTGTACCACGCCAACAACAGGGAGACGCCGAACATCCGCCAGGTCTTCGACATGGCGCGCGACCCGAGCCGCCTGGACACCTACCAGCGGCAACTGGTCGAGTACATCGTCAACTCGCCGAACCCGCACGCCACGCTCGAGCAGATCAAGCACGACGCCGGAGCGTACAGGTTCTACCACGACATGTTCGGCGGACATCCGACCACCGAGGTGTTCAACAACCGCATCAACGAGATCGACCAGGCGCTCAACCATCCGCTCCCCGAGCCGGTGGAGGCCCGGCGCGGTCTGCACGACCTGTCGTTCATGCAGACCGGCGACGGAACGCCTCTCGGCTCGCGCGACCCTCGGGAACTGATCGGGACGACGCAGCACGAGCCGGCCTACATGTCCACGTCCCTCGGCAACAGCCCCGCCGTCGTGGACCGCAATCCCTTCGCCATCCAGTTGCACCTCCACCTTCCCGAGGGCACCCACGGCGTCTGGATGGGCCAGAACAGCAAATTCCCCGACCAGCGCGAGCTCATCCTGCCGCGCGGCACCAGGTACGAGATCACCGACGTCCGGCAGACCGGCGTCGACCAGCACGGCCGACCGACCTACGACGTCCACGCCCGGGTCGTCCCGCACGGCCCGCCGCCGGAGACCGCCGCGTCCCATCCGACGACGCGTCCGGAACCGTCGGCCGCCCACAACGGCCCCACGCCGGACCCCACGTCGTCCACCCCGGACCGGACGCCGTCCACCTCCGCGGCCCCGGACCGGACGCCGACGACCGACCACACTGCGACTCCCGAGCGCACGCCGTCCACGTCCGACCACTCGACCGCGACGCCCGAGCGCACTCCCACCGTCCAGGACACCGCCACGACGGACCACACCCCGTCAGGCGGCCACACCCCGCCCGGCGACCGGACCCCGACGACACGTCCGGCCGACCGGGCTCCCGAGCCCACCTCCGGCCAGGACCGCGTCCCGACCACCGACCACACCCCGCCGGCGGACCGGACCCCGACGACGGACCGCACCCCGACGACGGACCGGACCCCGGGACCCGCCGACCGCACGCCGTCCCCGACGGACCGGACTCCGACCGAGCACACCCCGACGTCCGCCGACCGGACGCCGTCCGACCGCCCCACCTCGGAGCGCCCTCCGTCCGACCGGACCCCGGCCTCCCCCGCGGACCGGACCCCGTCCACGGACAGGACGCCCACGTCGGACCGCACGCCGACCTCGGACAACGGCCCGAGCCTCACCGACCGGACTCCGTCCAACGACCGGACGCCGTCCTCCTCGGACCGGACCCCGTCCACCGACCCGACCCACACCCCCACCACCACCCCGACCGACCGCACCCCGACGTCCGACCGCAGTCCGACCTCCGAGCGCACCCCGACGTCCGAGCGCACCCCGACGTCCGACCGGACGCCGGGCAACGACCGCCGCCCGGCACCCGAGCGCACTCCCTCCACAGAGCGCGCCCCGGAGAGGTCACCGGTCTCGGACCGCGACCGGACCCCGTCGGCCGCGCCCGACCGGGACCGCCCCGCGGGCTCCGGCCCGGGCGGCGACGACCGGCGGCCGGGGCCCCACTCGGAGCGCGACGGGACGGACCGTCCGCACCGGACCGAGATCGAGAACGAGCCGCGCCCGGACCACGACGAGAACCCGCACACGACGTCCGACGACGTCCCGCGCAACCTGCCCGAGCATCTGCACGATGTATGGCGCAGCAGCGACGAGACGCCGTCCGGGCGGTCGTTCTACGGACCCGACGATGCCGCGATGCGCGAGCACTCGCGCCGCGTCCCCGCCGACCCGAACCGGTACGTGATCGACGCGCACGGCGGCCCGGACGGCATCACGGTCAACGGCCGCAAGATCTCCGCCAAGGACCTGGCCGAGCTGATCTACCACGACCCGAACTGGAACGGCAAGGACGTCTTCCTGCTCTCCTGCCGCACCGGCGACGGCGACTTCGCGTCGCAGCTCTCGCACCACCTCGGGGTCCGCGTGACCGCCCCCGAGGGCCTGGTGTGGACGGACCACAACGGCAACGTGTTCGCCTCGTCCGGCCACCAGGACCCGCAGGGGCGGCTGCGTCCCGACTGGCCCCCGAACGGCCAGTGGAAGACCCACTACCCGGACGGCGGCAACGACCCGGCGGGCCGCGGCCACGCCCCCGGTTCCGACCCCGCCCGCCACCCGGCCCACGAGCCGCCCCCGGACGACGCCCGGGCGCGCGCCGACGACGACTCCGGCACCCCGACGCCGGACCGCGACGACGGCCTCACGCGCGGCGAGGACGGACGGCTGCACAAGGAGGGCGACCCCGACGGCTTCTACCGGAGCGAGGACGGCAAGCTGCACTATCCGGGCGACCCGGACAAGAGCTTCCGCATGGAGGACCCGCCGCACCGGCTCAAGGGCGAGGACGGCAGGTGGCTCACCGAGCCGAACTCGAACCGGCAGATCGACTTCCACGAGCAGATGAGCGAGAAGGTGGAGTACGAGCCGAGCCAGGAGGCCCGGGACGAGCTCCAGCGGCTCGCCGACGAGCGCGCCGACTGGCACGAGAAGCGCCAGGAGATCCTCAAGGAGCTCCGGCCGCTGATGCAGGAGCTCGGCATCAGGAAGCTGGACGACATCAACAGCGGCGACAAGATCAAGGCGGTCTCGGACGAGATCATCGCCAAGCACGGCCCCACCCCGGAGGTGCTCCAGAAGGTGGGCCGGCTGAGCGACCAGGCCAACACCTTCAACGACCACGGCCACCGGATGCGCCAGGTCAGCGAGAAGCTCGGCATGGCGGTCGGGCGGGACCTGCTGGAACACCACCTCGGCCGCCGGCTGCTCACCCCGCTGGACTTCGACGCCCCCGGACGGCCCGGCACCCTGGACCTGATCGGCGTGACCATCGGCCCCGACTCCGCCACGATCACCGCGGTCGAGGCGAAGGGCGTCGGCGCGTCCCTCCAGGACCGCACGATCGAGAACTTCAAGAAGGCGATGCAGGGCAGCCCCGAGTACCTCGACTTCGTGATGTCGCTCGATCCCGATCTGCGCGCGGCGCTGAACGCGGACGAGGCGTTGAAGAAGCAGCTCCAGGCGCATCTCGCCGCGGGGACGCTCAAATTCGAATACCTCTACGCCCATTCCAACAAGGACGGCCACGCGCGCTGGGCGGAATTCGACCTCAGCCGCGACGGGATTCCCTTCGACTTCCGCCGCGTCTCCGGCCTGGACCCCCGTCGATAGGATCGGAACATGACACCTGCCCGACTCCCCGACGAGCGGATCGCCGAGCTGGCGACGGCCTTCCGGGACCTGCGCTGGGACTGGACCGCCGGCGCGGTCGGCGAGCTCGCCGACCGGCTGGGCTGGAGCGTCTACATGACGACCGGCGGGACGGTGTGGCTGGACGACGGCCTGGGCCCGGCCAGCGCGTCGGTGGACCTCCGGGACGACCGGGCGGTCATGGTGACGGCCGGCACCTCCGCCTATATCGACCAGGAAGCGCCGGAGCAGCGGACGTGGCTGCGGGACGAATTCGCGCGCGTCGTCTCCGTCTGCACCGAAAGCCTCGGCTCGCCGACCCGGCGCGCTCCCGGAGAACTCCCGATGGTGAGCTGGGCGGGCGCGGAAACGACGGTGGCCGTCTGGCGCACGAGGGTGCGCGTCAACCTTTTCGTCGCCACGAACGATTACCTCGAGAAGTGGGACAAGGAATCCTGACCATGGAATGGGAGACCTTCGCGGCGGAACTCGCCGACGATCTCGCCGACCTTCCCGCGGGTGCCCTGCTGGTGATCAGCGAGCGGGAGGAGGGCGGGCGTTTCACCCAGTTCGCCCAGGAGGACGACGCCCTTCTCGCCTACCTCTGCGACAACACCTTCCTCCAGCCGGAGGACCACGCGTCCCCGGAGGCGCGGCGGCTCATCGAGGCCGCGGGCTGGAACGCCCCCGACCCTCGGCGCGGCCGGGACGACTGGTGGTACCGCCTGCCGTGGCCGTCCCCGTCCGCGGACTACCGGCGGCTCACCGGCATGATCGTGACGGCGTTCCGGGACGGCTACGGCATCCCGTCCCCCGAGGGCTGGACGTACCGGGCGTGGAACGAGCGCGAGGGCAACGCCCCGCTGACCCTCCCGAGCCTGGACCTGCACCAGGTCCCGCTCCGCTAGGGACCCCCGTGCCCGGGGAGGTCCGATCCGCTGGGAAGTCGCCGGGAAAGCACTAGGATCGGGCGGATCGAGGAGGCTGAAGCGATGACTCAGGGGCCCGGAGAGCGGCCGCCGGCCGGATACGGGCCATGGCCGTACGATCAGGCGCGGTACGACCAGCTCGTGCAGTGGATGGGCACGGCGATGGCGGCGCTGGCCCCCGGCGGCTGGCGGCGCGTCGACCTGCGCGTCGCGATGGCGGGCGGGGCCTCGCGGGCCGCGTTGGCGGTCGTGATGGCGGACGGCTCGGTGCGCGAGTACCAGGCCCCGCGCGAGTTCCTCGGGGTCGCGGCCGAGCTGCGCTCGATGATGTACCGGCCCGGCGAGGGCACCTGGTTCGGGATGCGGTTCATGCTGGAGCCGCCCGGCGCGTACCGGACGTGGTTCGACGCCGAGCTCGACCCGGGTCTCGGCGCCGAGGCGTACCGCCGCGACCTGGCGTCCTTCCCGCGCGACTGGCTGCCCGTCTGGCTCGGCGGCGCGGCCCGCTCGACCGACCGCCCGCTGGATCCGGAGGAGCAGGCGCAGCTGCTCGGCGACGTCGCGCGGCTGCTGGGCATGTTCCTGCCGTCCGGGTGGACGCGCAGCACCGTCCGCTACTCGCCGGAGGGGTCGTCCGTCGAGGTCACCGGGCTGGACGGCCAGACCGGGACGTTCCCCGCGCCGCCCGCGCTGAACGAGATCCTCGCCGTGCTCCGGCAGGGCGCGGCCGAGCCGTGGACGGCGGCGACGTTCCGCCTGACCTTCCCGGACACCCACGAGATCGACTACGAGACCGCGACCGCGCCGGACGGGCTGCGGATGGCGGCGGCCCCCCTCCCGGCCGACGGCGAGACCCGTCCGGACGTCCCCGAGGACGAGCGGGACGCGCTGGTCCGGTACCTGGAGCAGGCGCCGATCGTCCTCGCCGCGCGCAGCCTGGACGTGGACGAACTCGACCCCGGGCGCGCCGCGCGGGTCCCCCTGACGTTCCACACCGACGGCGCGTGGGTGTGGCCGGGCGCCGTCGGCTACTACCTGCGGGCGCACGACGTCGCGCCCGACCCGGAGCTCGTCGCGCACGCGCGCGGTAACGGGTTCCGGCCGCCCGAGGTGGACGACGCGACGCGCGGCGCCGCGGTCACGCTGATCCGTTCCTGAGCTGGCAGAGGACTCCATGCCGAAGTACGAGCCCTTCACGCGCAAGCCCGTCGAGTACCTGCCCGTGGTCCTGGACGGGCAGCCGATCGGCTTCCTGTGGGCGAGCGAGACCGACCGGGCGGCGAGCTTCGTCCGCCGCATGGACGCCGCCGGGCGCGCCTTCGAGGCCCCGCTCGTCTGGGCCGACCGGCTCGACGAGGCCGCCGCGCAGGACCTGCCCGCCCGGGAGGCGATCCGCCGCTGGATCGGCGCCCCGCAGGACCCGCGCGCCGGGGCCGTCCCGGCCGGGCTGACCCCGCGGCGGGCCGACTCGCCCGCGGTCGTGGAGAGCCTCGCGAACCCGAACCTCCCGCCGACCGCCGGGCCGCTCGTCCAGGACGGCGAGTTCCCCGACGGCACCCCGGTCGACCGCTCGAAGGGCTGGGGCCCGCTCCACATGCAGCTTCCGCCGACCTACCCGGCGCAGGCGTCCGGCCCGGTGGTGTACCGCCCGGTGGTCGCCGACAGCGGCCTCGTCCTCGGCTACCTGTGGGCCTCCGGCGACGCCGCGTCCTACGTCGCCCGCGCCGACGCGGGCCTGGAGGGGACGAACCGGGCCGGCGCCTTCTACCCGGCGCTGCGCGAGGCGTTCGCCCGGGGCGTCCCGGCCCTCGAGGCGGTCCGCTCCCTGGTACCGGACGCCGAGGAGGCCCAGGCCCCGTCCCTGGACGACCTGGTCCGCCTGGCCTCCCGGTACGAGCAGTCCCTCCGCCTGACCTTCCCGCTGCCCAACCCGGACCTGCCGCCCCGCCCGCCCGTCCCGCCGGCCGAGCGCGAGTCCGTCCTCGCCTACCTGGAGCAGGCCCCGGTCGCCTTCCCCGCGGGCGCCCCGACCCCCGACCTGCAGGACGACGCCCGCCCGGCCACCGTCCCGTCCGGCTACCGCACCGACGGCGCCTGGGTCTGGCCCGAGGCCACCGCCTACTACCTCCGCGTCCACGGCGTCCCCCCGGACCCGGACCTGGTGTCCCACATCCGAGCCAACGCCGGCCGCGTCCCGGACGTCCCCCCGACCTCTCTCAAAGCCGCCGTCGAAACCCTGAAGTCCCAAGGCATCCTCAAGCCCCCGCCGCTCTGACGTTCCGCTCGGCCCAGTCGCCGGGAGGCATCACCTGCTCCGAGTCCATGACTCCTCGGGGTCCTGAGCTCATGCGCTTCACGTGCTTCCGCGCCTCAAGCTGGGCGCGTTGCCGGAAACAGTGAGCTCCCTTCGGGCCTGCTGGATCAGGCGGCCGGCGGCACGCCAACTCCTGGCGTATTCCAGATACTCCCAGCTCCCCTCCGCCTGGAACGCGACCACCGGCCAAGGTCGACGGAACAAAATGCGTCCTGCGGTGACGAACGGCGTCAGAAACAACGCCAACGCCCAGGAGAGGCAGAGCCATATCGCGAACGGCAGGACCAGGAGGGTAAGCGTCATATTGATCGCGGCGCTGATGGGGTCGTCGAAGTCGCTGATCAGATCTACGTGACGCGCCAAGAAAGGATGCGGCCGCGGCCGCCAGGGCAGGTAGCGCCGCCCCAGCCGCCAACGTCGGCCACCACCGTCCAGAAATCTCATCCGCGTACCCTTCAGCAGAACTCACAGCCCACGCCCTAGGCGACTTGCCGTCAAGACCTACGCAATGGCGCTAATCAGGTGGATAGTCCGACACATGGGAGCGCTGGGCCCGGTCCGAGGGAAACGAATCTGGCCCCACTGGGCAGTTCCGGGGAGTCCGGCGAAAAGGCGACCGCCCCGACTGCCACTGGGCCGCCCTCTCCCCCATCCGGGGGATCACGGAAATGCCCCGTTCGGGGGGACGCCTCCGAGCCCGGCGGGGGAAGTGCCGCCCCCACCCCTCCCACCACCATGGGCCGTGACGAAAACCCCCTCCACCCGGGAGTTCCCATGGACGCCACCGCCCCCCGCTGGATCGAATGGACGGCCCGCGCCGCCAGCCTCACCGCACTGCCGTCCGGCGTGTGGCGGGTCGCGCTCGGCTTCGGCGTCCCCGTCGGCTTCTCCGGCGACCTCGCCGACCTGTACCGTCCGGGCTGGCCGCTGACCCCGTACGTGATCGTCCTCAGCCTGCTCACGGAGAGCCTGGCCATGCTGACCATGGGACTCGTCCGGCCGTGGGGCGAGGTCGTCCCCTCCTGGATCCCCTGGCTGGGCGGACGCCGCGTCCCACCGCTCGCGGCCGTCGTTCCCGCCTCCCTCGGGGCCCTCGCGGTCACCGCGATCACCCTCCTCGGCGCCGTCTCCTGGACGGCCCCCGACGCGATGGGCGACCCTGACGCCCCGCACGGCCTCGCCGGTGCCGTCATGACCGCCTGCTACGCGCCCCTCCTCGCCTGGGGCCCGCTCCTCGCCGTCGTCACCACCGCCTACTACCTCCGCCGGACCCGCGGCACCCGTCCCACCGAGGCCACCGCCTGACCGATGGCCGGGCGGCCCGCCCTCACGACGACATACGCCCGCAAGACCCGCAGCGTCTACCATTCCAGTCGTCATGAACCGACCCACGTTCCTCCCCCCGGACGACGAGCCCGAGACTCCCGCCCCTCCGGCCACCCCGACGCCGCCCGAACCTTCCACACCCCTGTGGAAACGACGGCGGTGGCTCGCCGCAGCGGGAGCACTGCTCGTGGCGGCTGGAGGCGCGTCCTGGGCGGTCGGCGGGTCATCCGCCGAGAAGCCGCAGGAAGAGCGCTACACGTCCTTTCCCGGGGCCTGCTCGACGGTCACGAAGCCGACACTCGACCAGTTCGTGCCGCGCGCCGAGGGTCCCGTCGGCGACGCGACCGGCTCGAAGGAGCACTCGTGGTGCCTGTGGTCGGGCCCGATGCGCGCCGCGGCCGGCAGCAAGCGGATCCTGTACCGGACGGCCCGGGTCGACATCACCGCGTTCGAAAGCAGCGCCTCCGCGCAGTCGTCGTACGACTCCTCGTGGCGGGCGGCCGTCTCGCTCTCCGGTTCCACCTCGGCCATCGGCGGCGGCAAGCTGGCCGGTGACGCCTCCGCGCCGGTCAACGGGCTCGGCGACCAGGCGTTCTACTACCACCGCACGAGCAGCTCGGTGCTGGGCGGTTCCGGGGAGTCCGGCGAAAAGGTCCGCGTGAAGAACCTCATCGTGACCGTCGCCTACACCGGCTTCAACGCGCCCGCCGACGAGCTGGGCACCCCCGCCGAGACGGGCCGCACCCCGCTCAGCACCGCTACGGGCCGTCCAGGCGCCGACGCCCTGGCCCACGACGCCGTCAACGCCCTCACCGCCTGCACGACCTGCCGCCACCGCAGCTGACCGCCCGCACACGCCAAGGCCTGACGACCACCTCGACAGCCGCCGGGCCGCCCCCATCCGGGGATCGAGCAAATGCCCGTTCGGGAGGCCTCCGAGCCCGGCGGGGAAGGTGCCGACCGGTGCCGACAGGCGGAGCCGGCGAAGGCGGGGGGCTACTGGCGGGGCTCCTGCCGCCGACAGGCGGAGCCGGCGAAGGCGGGGGGCTACTGGCGGGGCTCCTGCCCACCCGCCGGCGGGTGGAACTGCGGAGCGCCGTTCCCCGGCTGCCCGCCGAACTGCGGCCCACCGGGCTGTCCGAAACCGGGCTGCTGCGACGGGTCCGCGTACGGCGACCGCTGCGGGCCGGTGTGCCCGCCCGGCTGCCGGCCGAACGACGGCGGCCCCATCGGCGCGGCCGGAGGAGCGCCCGCGCTCACGCCCTTGCTCTTGCCGCGCCTCATGAGGACGACACCGCCGACCACGAGGACCGCGATGACGACCACCCCGACGCCCGCGAAGAGCATGGTCGAAGAGCCGCCGCTCTTCTTCTCCGCCGGCGCGGACGACGTCGCTCCGCCGCCACCGGACTTCTTCGGGGCCTGCGCGACCGCCTTGTCGTAGCGCGCGAAGACCGGGTTCGGCGCGCTCGCCGGGACCTTCACGCGCAGGGCGCGGGGGATGCTGACGACGCCGCGTCCGAGCTGGTCGGGCGAGCCGAAGTCCTTGGTGGTGTTGGTGAGCAGCTGGACGACCTCGCGGGCGCCCATCTGAGGGTACTTCGCACGGATCAGGGCGACGGCGCCCGCCGTGAGGGCGCTCGCCTGGCTGGTCCCCTCGCCGGTCGTCCAGACGTGGCCGGTCTGGCTGAGTCCGCCGACGTCCACGCCGGGCGCTCCAACGGCGACGTAGGGCTGCCGCTGGCTCTTCTTCCACGCGTGGCCGTCCCGGCCGAGCGCGCCCACGGCGACGACGCCCGGGCACGATCCCGGGTACTCGGCGGCGTTGTCCTCGTCGCCCGTGTTGCCCGCCGAGGCGACCAGTACGACGTCCTTGTCGATGGCGTACCTGATGGAGGAGAACACCTCCGGCGGGCACTGGTCGGGGTACATGGTCGCCCCCTGGTTGCCGATCGACATGTTGATGACCTTCGCCCCCCGGTCCACGGCGAACCGGATCGCCTTGGAGAGGTAGGGGCCGTCGGACTGCGTCCGGACGGGAAGGATCTTCGCTTCCGGGGCGATGCCGACGAAGCCGGTCTTCGTACCGCGCGAGGCGATGACGCTCGCGATCGCGGTGCCGTGGCCCTGCTCGTCGTGGTCGGTCCAGCCGTTCCCGCCGCTCACCACGTCGGTGCCGGGCAGGGTCGCGGGCTTCATGTCCGGGAGGTTGCCGTTGACGCCGCTGTCCAGGACCGCGACGGTGACTCCCTGCCCCTTCGTCAGGGGCCAGACCTGCTGCTGGATGCTCCAGCCCTTGAACCACCACTCCTGGGAACTGGGTTCGGGGGTGGCGCCCGCGGACGCGGTCGGAATCACGGCCAGGCCGACCGCCGCCGTCGCAGCCGCCGCCGATCGAATCAGCCGTCGCATGAGTTGATCTCCCTTGGTCCAGACAGCGAAGAGGGTGGGCGGGGGCCGCAGCCCCCGTCCACCCGGATCACGCATGATCGTCCAGCAGTGGTCAGCCGATCACAGGAGGCGCGGTGTCGTCGTCCGCGCCCCACACGTCCTCGTCCTCGGTGAGCCAGGTGGAGCGCTCACGCTCCTTCTCGCCCTCGCCCTGGCCGCCGTGCTGGCCGGCGCCCATGGGCATGCCGCCCATTCCGTTGCGACCGGCCGCTCCCGCGGCGGAACCACCGAGCGCCCCGCCCATACCGCCCGGGACGCCGGTGATGCCGCCGCCGCCCATGCCGCCGCCACCGCCGCCGAAGCCGCCGCCGTCAGGCCCGAAGCCGCCGCCGAACCCACCGGGACCGCCACCAGGACCGCCACCAGGACCGCCGCCGGGTCCGCCGCCCGGGCCGAGGCCCGTCGGGTCGAACGACGACAGGTTCGTCTTGTGCTTCGGGTCCTGGAACGGGTTGTTGGTGTCGTTGTTCCAGGGGAAGTTGTTGTGGTTCTTGCTCGGGTCCTGGAACGGGTTGTTGTGGTTCTTGCTCGGATCCTGGAACGGGTTGTTGCTGTCGGGCTTGTGGCTGAACGGGTTGTTGTGGTCCTGCGGCAGGTTGCTGCTCGGGTGGAAGCTCTTGCTCGGGTCCGAGGTCGGGAACTTGCCGCCGGGTCCGCCGCCGGGGCCACCGCCCGGTCCCCCGCCCGGGCCTCCGCCCGGGCCTCCGCCGGGACCGTTGGGGTCGTTGCCGTAGCCACCCCGGCCGTCCCCGGGCAGGTCCTTGTCGATCTTGATGGGGTGGTGGTTGAACGCCTCGCCCATCCGGTTGCTGAACCGCTTGATCAGGTCCCGGGCGTTGTCGTCGTCCCCACCGGTGTGGAACATGCCGTCCGACATGTCCTCACCGGCCGTCTTGTACCAGCTGAGGATCGAGTCCCCGTACCAGTTGTACAGCTCGGCGTTGGTGTGGCTGCTGTCCGACAGGGAGGCCGCCGTGCCGTGCACCTTGCCCAACTGGTCCAGCGCCAACTGGGCGGAGTCACCCTCCCAGTGCTCGATGATGCGCGGCCTGAAGTTGTTGTTGAGCTCCCGCGTCATCTCGGCCAGGACGTCGGCGGCGTCCTTGTACGCCTTGCCCGCGTTGGTGACCGGCTTGGGGTCGATCTTCTTCAGCTGGTTCTTGATCGAGTCGAAGTCCTGGTCCGAGAAGTCCTGGGCCGACCAGACCATCCCATCGCGGATGGGAAGCGATCCCTTGTTTTCAGTCATTGGCTAGCGTCTCCCGGCTCGGGCTCACGTCAGGTTCGGGGTGCCGCTGGTATCGACCTTCGCCACCTGCTTCTTGGTGGTGTCGTGGGCCTGCTCGTAGGCGTCAGCGGCCGCGTTCAGCTTCGTGATGACGCCCTTGTAGGCGGTCACGATGTCGTTGATGAACGCCCCATAGTTGTTCTTCGACTGTTCGACCAACGTGGTGAAGTCGCCGGAGCCCTTGATGTTGCCGAGATGCTCGGGCGTGACGTTGATGCGCGTGACGGCCGTCAGCTGGTGCCGCCACGCCTCCAGCTTGTAGCCCATGTCGCGAGCGATCGCGCGCAGTTCCTCCGGGTCGACCTTGTAGCCGGGGTGCGCCTCGGCCTTCCAGTTGCGGTCCGGCTCCTGCTTCGGGAGCTTGTGGTCGGCGTCGCCGGGATGCCCGGCGTGCATGCCCGGACCGTACTTGTAGAAGTACTCGCGCTGCTGGTACTCCGGCAGCGCGTCGAACTCCTGCTGGGTCAGCCCCTTCTGCTCTTTCGCCTGCGCGTACTCGCCGTATCCGACGGTGTAGACGTGGTCGATCTGAGCGAGCTGGCCGGGGGTCAGGTGGTATTTGCTCATTGCTGGTTCTCCTGGCGACGGAGTGTCACGGCTCTGGATCCGGCCACGTCAACGCGGACCGCTCCGGCCGTGCACACAACCGGAGCGGTCCGCGTGGCGCGGGCGGGCGGGAGCAGGAGGCCGTGTCAGCCGGCCCAGATGCCCTGGTTCTTGCGCTCGGCGGCGCTGTAGTTGGAGTGCGCCTCGCCGATCACCACGCCGAGCTGGTTGAGGACGGTGCCGATGTGCTGCGCGGCGGCGTCCCACTGGCGCTTCGCCTCCCAGTACGCCTGCACCGCGTCGCCCTCCCACTGCTGGAGGTGCTTCTCGAGCTCCTTCTCCAGGTCCTGGAGCTCGTCGACCAGCGCGCGGTAGGTGAGGGTGAAGTCGGCCTGCGCCTGCTGCATCGTGCCGAAATTGGCCTTGGTGTAGCTGTCGCTCACGATGGAAATCCTTCGGGGGGTCTGAGACCGGTCTGGACTGGGGGTGCCGCGGGGATCAGGTGCCGCCGTTGAGCAGCGCGTTGATCTTGTTGACCGCGTCGGTCTGCTCCTGCTCGGTGCTCTCGTACTGGATCTTGGTGTGCGAGAGCTTCTCGTGCATGCCGTCGAGCGCGGTCCGGACCTTGTTCATGTCGGTCTGGAACTCGTTGAAGACCCGGTCGAAGGAGACCGAGGCGTTGCCCGCCCAGCCGCTCATGAGGTTGCTCTTGTGCCCCTCGAGCTGGCTCTGCAGCCCCTTGATCAGGTTGGCGGACTCCTCGATGCGAGTCGCCGCCTGGGCCATTGCTGCTCTGTCGACTGCGGACTGGCCGGCCACAGCTTCACCTCCGGTTGGGGAGCTTGTCCTTGACACCGCGTCACAGGCGCATGCTGGCCGCACCGTGCTGGGCGCCCCTCCGCGTCAGCCCCGCCGAACGGACGAAACGACGCGCCCTGTGACCCGAAATGTCAGCGATCATATTGGTTCTACTGTCAAGGTGTCGACGCATTCGAAGATCACCTGGATCCCGTCCGGTCGGCGTGATTCACCTCACACCGCATGTTCCAGGTCACAACTCCCCCAAAAGCACTGATCAGGGCGTCGCGGGTGGACGACGCCGGTCCGGCGGGAGGGGGCGAAGCGAACGGCCGCCGCCCCCGGAAAGAGTCGGAGGACGGCGGCCGGTCGGTCGAGAAGGGGCCCTGCGGCGGTCAGCCGCCCGTCGTCGGGACGGGGTTTCGGGCCTTCGCCGGGTCCAGCGCCGGGCCGGACGGGATCAGGTGGATCACCGAGGACGGCACCGGGGCCGCCTTGCCCGCGTCGTAGCCGAGCTTCTTGGCCACGTCCGCCGACGGCAGCGCGAACCGCACGCCCTGGTCGTTCACCAGCGACAGCGAGCCGGAGCCGGACGCCTGCCCGCCCGACTCGCCGCTGCCCGGCACCAGGCTCATCAGCGCCGCGCCGCCCGGCGGCAGGACGACCTGGTCCACCGCGTTCGCCGAGCCGGCCGAGCCCGCGCCGAGCGTCGCCGCGGACGGCGCCGGAAGCGTCCCGCCCATGGTCAGCCGCGCGGCGGACGATCCCGTCGGGAACACCGCGCACAGCGGCGCGGAGGTGTCCCAGGTGGCGAACTTCGGCAGCGTCGGCGGCAGGTTCGGGTCCATGAGCCGCTGCGAGCCGACGGCCTGCTGCGCGGACGCCGCGTCCACCGGGATCGGCGCGACGCTCTGACCGGGATAGGCCCGCAGCGTCTCGGGGGAACGCAGCAGGAGCTGCGCCTGCGTCTCGGAGATCTGCGCGAGCCCGTCGCCCATCAGGACGTACCAGAGCGGCCGGTCGCCGGTGTCGGCTTTGAAGACCTGGCCGATCCGGCCGGGACGTCCGCCGGGTCCCGGGTGGGCTCCGCCGCGGCCGGGGACGTTCGGCGCGCCGAAGTTGCCCGCGGCGGGCATCGCGTTCATCCAGGCGGGGGGCACCTCGACGGCGTCGGGGCCGCCGGTGATGGCGGTGACCTGCCCCGGCGGGACGGTCAGCTGCATCCGGTGGTCCTTCCAGATCACCCACGGCTGCCCGCCGGACTTCACCACGACGGCCTCGTTGTCGGCGAGCCGCCGGCCGCCGACGTCGCGTCCGGCGGCGAGGGCGGTGAACTGGCGGCGGACGCCGTTGGTGCCCGCGGCCTCCCGGACGCACACCGACCACGGGCCGCGGATGAGCTGCTTGGTGTCGGGCAGCGAGTCGGGCGCGCCGACGATGCCGATCATCGGGCCGCGCTCGAAGTGCGCCAGCGACTTGCGGGAGACCGTCCGGCGCTCGACCTTGTCCTGGTTGAGCGCGAGCATCGCCGAGGCGTAGTTGGCGACCGGGAACATCTTGCGCGTGTTCGCGTCGTAGATGTACTTGGTCCCGGTCTCCTTCTCGATGATGAGCTTGCCGGGCTGGTCCAGGCCCTTCGCGCCGCCGGGGGCGAGCACGCCCCAGATCCCGAACACGGCGGCGACCACGAGCGCGACCATGACGCCGGCGAACGCGCCGACCGCGTGCCGGCGCATCGGCGACTCGGCGATGTCGGGCTCGCCCTGCAGCAGCGCGAGCCCGACCCGCTGGGTCATCAGCCGGTGGGCCTGGTAGAGGTCGCGGCGGTTCTGCATCGCGGCGTCACCCCGCCAGGCCGCGGATGCGGCCGTAGAGGTCCAGCGCGGCCAGGGCCAGCGGGATCAGCGAGATGACGACGATGATGTCGAGGATGTCGCCGGCCCGGCCCCAGAACGGGGACGGCCGGTGGTTCGGCAGCCAGATCGAGACACCGACCACGATCCCGACGACGACGAGCAGCGGCAGCAGTCCGGTCGCGAGCATCAGCAGCTGCGAGTCGCCGCGCCAGGCGGTGCCGATCTCCAGCAGCCCGAGCCCGGTGAAGCCCGCGACGAGCATCCAGGACCGCTGCGTGACGCCGCGGAAGACGCGGCTGCGCAGCAGCAGGGAC
Organism: Actinomadura logoneensis; assembly: GCF_003428695.1. Lineage (GTDB taxonomy): Bacteria > Actinomycetota > Actinomycetes > Streptosporangiales > Streptosporangiaceae > Spirillospora > Spirillospora logoneensis. The sequence continues at coordinate 2,856 of NZ_QURH01000337.1, read as the reverse complement.
ACCGACATCGCGGCGATCGTCGCGGCGGGCGCCCAGCCGGACGCGGTGGCCAGGAAGACCATCCCGCCGAGGGCCGACAGCGCGACGCCCGCGATGAGTCCGGTCGCGAACCGGTCGGCGACGCCGGTGCGGGCGAGCACCTGGCGGCCGTCCACGGTCTCGGTGTCGCGGCGCAGGTCGTCGGCGCTCGCCGGGACGGGCGGCAGCGGCATCCGGGCCAGCTTGAACGCCAGCGACGGGACGGCCGGTGTGAGCATCATCACGATCACCGCGGCGCACGCGGCGAGCCCGGCGGGCGGCAGGCCGCCGACGGCGAGCCCGACGCCGGACGCGACGGCCCCCGCGATCGCCGCGACCGTGACGCCGAGGAAGGTGGCCAGGCCGTCCGCGACGGCGAACATCGCGATCACCGAGACGAGGGCCATGACGCCGAACCCGGCGAGCATGTGGGGCGCGCCGAGGTCGAGCAGCGAGGTGTGCGGGCGGGCCGGTGCGAGCAGGCCCGCGAGGAAGGCGTGCGGCAGGGCGGCGTAGCCGAGGATCGTCCCCGCGCCGGAGTCGGCGAACGCGCGCGACAGCGCGGCGGCGGCGACCACGGTGACGACGGCGACGAGGCCGGCGACACCGGCGGGCGCGATCCACGGCGGGCCGGACATCGCGATGACGAACGCCCCCACCAGGAGAGCGGCGGCGGCGGCGCCGAGGCCGAAACGGCGCGTGGACGCGGGCCGCCAGCGGTCGGAGCGCTCCTTCATCCCCTCCGCGATGACGTCGGCGACGTCGTCGAACGACATCTCCGGCAGCTGCGCCATGCGCGGGCGGAAGTACAGGATCTCGCCGTCGCGCACGCCGAGCGCGCCGAGCGTCTGGGCGGCGTCGAACGCGCCCTCGTCGAGGCGCTGCAGCACCCAGCCGGAATGGGCGAGCCCGGCGTCCGCCAGGTTCTCCCCGGCCGCGCGCAGCAATGTGGGCAACATGTGCGCCAGGGGGACGTCCGCCGGCAGCGAGACGTCGATCCGCCGCCGCGGCGCGACGATCGTCACCCTGCACAGTTCGGTTGTGGCGGGGGAATTCACTGGGCTCCCGTCCTCCGGATCGTCGGATCGAACGCGAAGCCTAGGATGTTGGGTCTCATTACGCTAAATCAACCGCTGACCGCCCGTAACTCTGAACCTCGCCCGTAACGGTCACAGAACCGGCCAGATACTGATATGACCCCCCACCTTGAGTCCGGCCCCGAGACGGGCGCCGTCCCAGCATCCGACCCCGAGCCCGACGCCACCGGCGCATCCGTGGAGGGAACTCCCAGGTGAGCACGATCCTCGTCCGACGCAAGGAACGCAGGCAGCCGCCCCCGGCACCCAAGGGCGAGCTGCTGCTGGAGTCGCCGCCCGAGCTGCCCGAGCAGCAGAGCGGCGGCATGCAGGCGGTGCTGACCTTCCTGCCGATGGCGGTGATGCCGCTGATGATGGGGCTGATGCTGCTCGGCGGCAACAGCCGCGGCCCGATGGCCGCCATCAGCTCCGGCGGCATGGGCCTGGCGATGCTCGGCATGCTCATCGGCCAGCTGACCCGCGGTTCCGGCGAGCGCAAGTTCAAGCTGAACGGCGCGCGCCGCGACTACTTCCGGTACCTGTCGCAGGCGCGCCGCAAGGTCCGCCGCGCCGCCGACCAGCAGCGCGAGTCGCTGGAGTGGAACAGCCCGTCCCCCGACTCGCTGTGGTCGCTGGTGATGAGCGCGCGGATCTGGGAGCGCCGCCCCACCGACCCCGACTTCGGCAACGTGCGGATCGGCGCGGGCCCGCAGAAGCTGGCCGTCCAGCTCATCCCGCCGGAGACCAAGCCGATCGAGGACCTGGAGCCTATGACGGCGGGCGCGCTGCGCCGGTTCGTCCGGGCGCACTCGACCGTGCCGAACCTGCCGGTCGCGGTGTCGCTGCCGTCGTTCTCGCGGATCCTGCCCGCCGGCGACATCGACACGGTGCGCGGCATGGTCCGCGCGATGATCGCCCAGCTCTGCGCCTTCCACTCCCCCGACGACATGCGCGTCAGCGTCTGCGCGTCGCCGCAGGCGATGCCGCACTGGGACTTCGTCAAGTGGCTGCCGCACTCGATGCACCCGCAGGTCACCGACGCCGCGGGGCCCGTCCGGCTGATGGCGAACACGCTGACGGAACTGGAGGCGATGCTCGCGTTCGAGGTGAAGGACCGGCCGCGGTTCACCCCCGGCCTGTCCCAGAACGACCTGCCGTACCACGTCGTCATCGTGGACGGCGGCGCCGTCACCCCGGACTCGCAGATCGGCGCGGACGGCATCGAGGGCGTCTGCGTCATCGACATCACCGGGCACGTCGCGCACACCGCCGACAACACGATGCTGCGGCTGCGCGTCGCGCCGGACAAGATGGCGATGCTCCGCCGCGACCGCACCGGCAAGGACGTCCCGACGCTGCTCGGCCGTCCGGACGGGTTCAGCTACGTCCAGGCGGACGGCCTCGCCCGGCAGCTCGCCCCGCTGCGCGCGTCGGCCGCCGCGGGCGGCACCGAGCTGGACGCGCTGTCCCAGGCGATGACGCTGACCCGGCTGCTGAACGTCGGCGACGCGGCCCGGCTGGACGTCTCGCAGGCGTGGCGCCCGCGCGCGCCGCGCAACCGGCTGCGGGTGCCGATCGGTGTCGACGCCGAGGGCCGTCCGGTCGAGCTGGACATCAAGGAGGCCGCGCAGGGCGGTTTCGGCCCGCACGGCCTGTGCATCGGCGCGACCGGCGCCGGTAAGTCGGAGCTGCTGCGGACGCTGGTGCTCGGCCTGGTGATGACGCACTCGTCGGAGGTGCTGAACTTCGTCCTGGTCGACTT